>NZ_DBMFCD010000002.1:0-325408 GCF_056872695.1 Wujia sp.
GTTTCCATTCTGATGAATGAAATAGGATTTGTATAAATCCTTGAAAATATCTTAAAGAAATTTTCAGGGTTAACATGTTATTAATTTGTCAAAGGTTCGTTTTGATCTAGGCTAGGTAAATCAAACGGAGAAGGAGGGATTTGAACCCTCGCGCCGCTATTAACGACCTACTCCCTTTCCAGGGGAGCCCCTTCAGCCGCTTGGGTACTTCTCCACAAGCGCCTAAATCGATGAGATACGTTCGATCTATCGAATGTATCGAACGGAGAGGGTGGGATTCGAACCCACGCGCCCTTGCGGACAAACGGTTTTCAAGACCGCCTCGTTATGACCACTTCGATACCTCTCCATGTTTTAATTTTTTTCAATTAAAAATCGCTGTTTGTATCAGCGACTTTGTTATCTTATCAAAAAGTATTATACTTGTCAACAGATTTTTTAAATTTTTTTCAAAGTTTTTTCGACAAAGATTTCCGCGATTGCCAGATCCTCCGGTGTCGTGATTTTAATGTTCTCATATGCACCTTCCACCACCTTGCAATGTATCCCAGCATATTGCTCTACAAGCATTGTATCATCCGTTATATTGTGGGTGTTGCCATTTCTTTTTGCCTCATACATTGCCTCATAAGCACACCGTAGCAATGACACCTGAAATGTCTGCGGCGTCTGAATCTGATATACGAATCTTCGCTCCGGTGTCTCTACACCATAGTGATCTGCATCCACAATTTTAATCGTATCCTTTGCAGGAACACCAACCGTACAGCCTCCACATTCTCTTGCACACGCAATCGAATTCGATATCATTTCCGCAGTCACGAATGGACGTGCACCATCATGAATCAGTACAATATTGTTTTCTCCTTCCGCATCAATCATAGATAATCCCTGATACACAGAATCATAGCGTTCTTTTCCGCCGATACAGATATTCTGAACCTTTGTAAACTGATAGCGTTCTACCAAGTCTTTCCGACAGTGTTTAACAAATTCTTTCTTTGTCACAAGCACAATTGCATCTACCTCCGGATGCTCGTTAAATGCACGCAAAGAATAATACAGCACCTCATGTCCTGCAACTTCCAGAAATTGTTTTGCCTTTTCACTTTTCATTCGGCTGCCAATGCCTGCCGCAAGCACGATTGCTGTTACCATTATCTGCGCTCTCCAATCTTTAAGTTTGGAATCGCATTCAAATCCAACCCATCACGGACGCCCGCCATATAATTATGATAGCCCGCTACACCAATCATCGCTGCATTATCTGTACAGAAGATTGGAGATGGATAGTAAAACTGTAAACCCTGTTCGGATGCCACCCGCTGCATATTCTCCCGAAGGGAGCTGTTTGATGCCACACCACCAGCTAATGCCAGTTTGTTGCAGCCATACGCTTTTGCCGCACGCACTGAATTATCGGTCAGCACATCCACAACTGCCTGCTGAAACGATGCAGCTACATCTGCCCGGTTGATCTCCTGATGCTTCATCTCACATCCATTCAGATAATTCAGCACTGCGGATTTCAAGCCACTGAAAGAAAAATCATACGGCGCATCTTCCATAAATGCACGCGGAAAATGAATTGCCTCCTTATTTCCCTCTTTGGCAAGCTTATCTATCTTTGGTCCACCCGGATATCCAAGCCCAATTGCGCGCGCAACCTTGTCAAACGCCTCACCCGCTGCATCGTCTCTTGTTCGTCCCACGATTTCAAATGTTGTATAATCCTTCACATATACCAGATGGGAATGACCACCAGAAGCTACCATACACATAAATGGCGGTTCCAGATCCGAGTGTTCAATATAATTCGCCGCAATGTGCCCCTCGATATGATGCACACCAACGAGCGGTTTTTTCTTCGCATATGCAACTGCCTTTGCTGCGCTCACGCCAACCAAAAGCGCACCAACCAGACCCGGTCCATAGGTAACTGCTACCGCATCAATATCGTTCCATGTAACATGTGCCTCCTCGATTGCCGCACGGATCACCTGATTGACCTTCTCCACATGCTTCCGCGATGCGATCTCCGGCACCACACCACCATACAGCTTATGCAGTTCAATCTGCGAATAGATAATATTTGATTTTACTTTTCTTCCATCAACAACAATCGCTGCTGCTGTCTCATCACAGGATGATTCAATTGAAAGTATCGTTGTACTCATAATGATTCCTCTTTGCATCTATTTTCTTTTATTTTTACATCACAACGGCCCTGCAGTCATTCACATTCCAGTCAGTTATACATTTATCCCCCGGCATCTTCCATGTATCTGTTATTGTGCCGTCTGCGTCGTCGCAGAACCGCTCGGTAACTGGGATTCTGTCCAGCCATAAATCTTCCACTGGTCATTTTCCTTTACCATCGCATACTGACGGTAAAAATAACCCAGATTGTCGCCGGTATTAATCGTAATGCACACTTCCAGTGATGCCATATCTTTTCCATCTTTCTTGAAATACTGCACCTGACTTGCTTCCGGAAGTTCACACATCTTGTAAGTATATCCCTGTTCTTTAACCGCCTCAATATCCTTTTGCAGATTCGCCAAGCTGCCGCTCTCCGGATTTGCTACAAGCAGATCCGTACAATACAGCTGCCGCACTTTTTTATTCATAGCATCCAGTTCATCGTCCGCCAGCTTCTGTCCATAAAACACCTTGAAATAGCGGTTATGCAACTTTGCTACATCCCGTGGCGTTTTCGGATATTCCACTGCCATATCATACTCCATCAGTGCTTCCACTTCCGTCTTCTGCGACGTGCTCCGCTGTATCGAAGATCGGTTGCTCAAATGATTGAAGTACCACAACACCAGTACGACAAGCAGCACTGCTATGATAATGCCTTTGATTGTCACTTCTTTTTTCTTGTTTTTTGCCATACAGCATCATTCCTCTTCAAATTTCAAAACCTTTTCTGTGCGATCCTTCGCAATATATCCCTGCGGGAAGATCAACTGTACCATCGCCTCGAATTCTTTCGGACGATTCGTTGCCGGACTGTAATGTGTCAGCCACATTTCATGTACCTGTGCTTCCTTTGCAAGCTCCGCAGCCTCCCGCATCATCATATGCTTATGCTCCTTCGCCTTTGAAAGCTTCTCCTCCTCGCCATACATTCCCTCACAGATAAATAAATCCGCATCTTTCGCGCACTCTGCGATTGCATCTACCGGGCGGGTGTCAGTGCAATACGTGACCTTCAAGCCCTTCCGTGGATTTCCCATAACCATATCACTTGTATATACATTTCCCTCATAATCAACTGTCTCGCCTCTTTGCAGCAGGCTCCAATACTGTACCGGAAGTCCCAGTTCTCTCGCACGCACAGCGTCGAATTTGCCAGCGCGGTCAAGCTCAATATTATACCCATAGCAGGTTACGCGATGATTGACACGGAATGCCCGAATCCGAAGACCACAGATCTCGATTATTTCCTCCGGCTGTTCCAGCTCAATGAATTTGATTTCAAACGGAAGCTCCGGCGCAATAATCCGTAGTGAATTGACCACACGTTCCAGCCCCTTCGGTCCGATCATCGTCAAAGGTTCTGTCCGCTCGGCATTTCCCATCGTCAGAAGCATGCCCGGAAGTCCACTGATATGATCCGCATGAAAATGTGTGATACAGATCACATCAATCGGTTTGAAGCTCCAACCTTGCAAACGTATTTGATTTTGTGTACCCTCACCGCAATCAATCAGGATACTGCTTCCGTTGTACCGCACCATCAGTGAGGTCAACGCTCTGTACGGAAGCGGCAGCATACCGCCCGTTCCAAGCAAACATAACTCTAACATTCTATTCTCCGTTTTCTGTAAATGCTATCTCATAGATATCCGCATCCTCGTCCGGATGCTTATAATAATTCTTCCGGCAGGCAAGCAGATGATACCCATTCTTCTCATATAGATGCTTTGCTGCGCCATTCCCATGCCGTACTTCCAGAAAACCACGTACAGCATCTATCCTTGCAAATGCAAGATACGCATCTATCAACATCTGTCCGATTCCATCTTTCCGACATTCTGGGTTGACCGCAATACGCAACAATTCCGTCTCATCGCCAAGTATATTCGCAAGCAGATAACCGCAAGTTACGCCTGCCTCATTCTCCACAATCCACAGATGATTGTAACTTTGCGCAAGAGAATCCGCAATCATTGTTTCTGTCCACGCATCTGCAAATGAGTTACCTTCCATCTGAGCCACTTCACGTGCAGCAATCTGCAAATCATATCTTTTCCCCTGTCCAGACATTAACAGAGCATTTCCCGCTATTTGCGCTGGCAGGATTTCCGATTTCTTTTCCCACTTTTCCGTTACGTATTCTGCAATTTCACAGTTATAATAACCAATCTTCAACTTCTACGCCTGTCCTTCTTGTGCAAGCTTTTCTTCGCGTTCACGCTCCGCCTGTGATTTACGCAGATAAATCGGGATCAGATCATCTGCCGGTCCCTGTTTTCCCTGCTTGAAATACTCTGTGCCAAGGCTCGCAACCGCTGACGCACGCTGGCGGTTTAAATGAGCCGGTGCAAATGCATACGGCACCTGCATACATTCTGCGAGCACAGATGCGTAAATCGGGCAGCCGTCTCCAAGGAAGATTACCTCGCGTCCCATCGTATTTAACTTCTCCGCAAGTGCACGGATATCCATTGCAGACTGATCCAGAAGTACCTGCATGCCATCCTTCGTAAATTCATAAATACCTGTATAAACCTGACTTCTTCTTGCATCCATGATTGGGCAGATCAGTCTGTCACTGCCCCACAGATTATATGCAAGTCCGTGGCAGGTTGGTACCGATATAACCGGTTTCTCAAGCGCAAGCCCAAGTCCCTTGACTGTTGCCGCGCCAATCCGGAGTCCCGTGAAGGAGCCTGGTCCCGCCGCAACTGCAATTGCATCAATCGTATTTAAGTCTAACTCTGTCATCTTCACGATTTCATTCAACATCGGAAGCAGTGTCTGTGAATGTGTTTTTTTATAGTTCACTGAATATTCTGCCACCAGCAGGTCATCCTCGACAAGTGCCACACTTGCCACCATACCGGAGCTATCAACACCTAAGATTCTCATTTCAAAATCTCCTCAACCGTAATCATTCGATAGTCGAACCCTTTCTCGACATCTTTTTTTATCGTCACTTTCTTATATTGGGGCGGTAATATATCATAGATCAGTTCCGCCCACTCAATCAGACAGACACCATCGCCGTCAATCGCTTCGTAGTAACCAATCTCATCCATCTCATCGTCACTGCCGATCCGGTAGACATCGAAATGATAAAACGGCATACGTCCCTCATCATATTCCTTCAATATCGTAAATGTTGGGCTGCTAATCGGTTCTGTCACGCCAAGCCCCGCACCAAAGCCCTGCGAGAATACCGTCTTGCCACAGCCAAGATCGCCATACAGGCAATACACTTCACCCGGCTTTGCCAGTGCCGCAAGCGCTTTGCCGATTGTAAAGGTTTCCTCTGCGCTAAAACTTTCTTTCTTAAATACCTTTTCCACTTTGATACCTCTTCAAACTTCTGCTGACTCTTGGCTTGTATCCGGCAGTAAAATTTACCACCGATGCCAAAATCTTACCCTTATCGTCGCCCAGCTGGTCGAGCGGAATTACAAATGCGTGCATACGGTTCGTGTAGACTGCAAGCATGTATTTCGTCATAAGCAGGCGGTACACGCCTTTCCATTCCAGATCCATATGTTCTTCGCCCTGCGACACGCCGATTCCATCGTCACTAAATGTATAGACGAGCGGCTGCTTATACGAAGGGCTTGTCTTCAACTGCTTAAATGTCTTGAACGCAAGTGACAGTGGATTGATCACGGTAAACATCAGTGCTACGATAATAAAAATTGCTTTCTGTCTGCCAGATGTCGCATTCCATCCGATCACAAGCATTACGATTGCACCAAAGCTCAGTACCAGGCCTAATATTCCACTCATGCTTCGATAGTTTGTATTCATCACATAACTAAACAATGCCGGAAATGTCATATTTACACTTTTTGTCTTTGCTTCTGTCATAGTTTCCTCCGGTCAAATCCTTATAATTCAAATTCAATCTTCTTGTGCTGATTCTCGTATTCGGTGTATTTGACGCCTGCCATCTCGAACATCTTCTTCGATGCCATCGTGCTTTCCGAATCAGCATATTTGTCACACATGTAAATCACTTCTTTGATTCCCGCTTGTATGATTGCCTTCGCACATTCGTTGCACGGGAATAAAGTCACATAGCATCGTGATCCACGTAATGTGCCGCCACCACGATAATTCAAAATCGCATTTAACTCTGCATGGCAGACGAAGAAATATTTGCTCGCCATACCTTCGCCTTCCCGGTCCCACGGCATCTCATCGTCGTTACAGCCGGATGGCATGCCATTATAACCTACGGTTAAGATTCGATTATCCTGATCCACGATACAGGCACCCACCTGCGTGTTCGGATCCTTGCTGCGGTTCGCAGACATAATCGCAATCCCCATAAAATACTGATCCCATGTTATATAATCACTACGTTTCATAAACTGCCACCTCATCTCCCGGGAAATAAAATGCACACCTCTACACGCGAATTTGTACTCCGCATGATGACGTAAATTGAAAAACAGTTGCATCACCGCATGGCAATGCAACTGTATTTTATCACATTTATTTTTGTTTGTCACTTCATTATAATGCAGTGCGGATGCGCATGATCATATCGACCTGCTTGCTCTTCTCCTCAAATGCACCCTCGGTCAGTTTCTCTGTCAGGAATGCATATTCGCCGCTTACATCTGCAAGTGTCACATACTCAACCTCCCCGAAGACCTTCTCGATTGTCTCCTTCGATGTTGTGTCTGCCACGCGGACGAAGAACCTGCACGCAAAGTTCGCTCTGTCACCAAGTTCCACCTTATCCTGTTCCCAGATCGTCATGATATTTGTACCCTGATGCTTCACGGCATCGACCACATCGGCTACGACCGCACTGGCAGTTGGGAGCTTGCCTGCACCCTTGCCGTAGAACATCGTATCGCCGAGCATGTTTCCGTTCACGAAAATGCCGTTGAATACACCATTTACATGACCTAACGGATGATCGCTGTCGATCATAAACGGTGCAACCATCGAATAGATCTTGCCATCGTCTTCCCACTTGCTTGTACCAAGTAACTTGATGCTTGCATGCAACGCCTTTGCATACTCGATGTCGGTCTTTGTGATCTTCGTGATACCCTCTGTATAGATATCCTGATAATCTACCTGCTTGCCTAATGCAAGGGATGTCAGAATTGCAATCTTACGGCAGGCGTCATAGCCTTCCACATCAGCTTCCGGATTACGCTCTGCATAGCCCTTCTCCTGCGCACGCTTCAGCACTTCCTCGAAAGACTTGCCCTCGTCTGTCATCTTCGACAGAATATAGTTTGTTGTACCATTTAAAATACCGGTAATCTCTGTGATCTCATCTGCAGTCAGAGACTGGTTCAACGGACGAATGATTGGAATACCACCGCCAACGCTTGCCTCAAACAGGAAGTTTACATTGTTTGCCTTTGCAATTGCCAGAAGCTCTGCACCGTGTGCTGCAACCAGTTCCTTATTGGATGTGCAAACGCTCTTGCCTGCTTCCAACGCCTGTCTCGTAAAATCATACGCCGGCTTAATGCCTCCCATTACTTCTACGATAATCTTCACTTCCGGATCGTTTACAATGACGCTGTAATCATGTACAAGTACCTTCTCAACCGGATCTCCGGGGAAATCTCTCAAGTCAAGAACGTACTTGATATTTACCTCCTGTCCGGCACGCTTATTAATACTTGCGTGATTCTTGTTGATTACTTCCACGACTCCGGAACCTACTGTACCGTAGCCAAGCACTGCAATGTTAATCATTTTCCGCTCATCTCCTTTTCTAATGCGTCTTCAATCTGTCCGAATTCGTGATCGGACATCAGTGTGTCAACCGCGATGCTAATCACGATTTCCTCTTGATTGGATTCCGGCAGAGTCAGTTTTACAACATCCTCTAAATATCCGGTTTCCTCTGTATGTACAACCATCGGAACCTGTTTAATGTCTTCTCCCTCTACATTTACAATTCCGAGCACGGTGTCCACCTCAATCGCAAGCTTCATACCGTGTGTCTCTGTGATCAAAAGTTGTGTCTCCGTCGCGTCTTCCGGCATTCCAAACAGCCGTTTCAGACTGAACACCGGAATCACTTCATTTCTCAAATGAATGATTCCCTTGATGCATGCAGGTCCCATTGGCACGGGTACCACGTGATACACATACTCTATGCCATTGATTTTCGTCAGCTTCATGCTGTATTTCTGATCGTTTAAGTGAAACACAATGTACTTCGTCACTGCCATGCACATTCCTCCTTATTTCATATGACGGATTATTCCGTCTCTTCCTTCGTGTTGATCCATTTCAAATAAGCACTAATAAATCCATCAATGCCACCATCCAATACTGCCTGTGCATTGCTGCACTCAAAGCCGGTTCTGGCATCCTTCACCATCGTGTATGGCTGCAAAACATAATTCCGAATCTGGCTGCCCCATCCGTTGTCAGTAACTTCACCACGAATGCCTGCAAGCTTTGCCTTATTTTCTTCTTCCTTCATCATAAAGAGCTTCGCTGTCAGCATCTTCATCGCCGTATCCTTGTTGCTGTGTTGGGACCGCTCATTCTGACATTGTACCACAATTCCGGTCGGAATATGTGTGATACGGATTGCTGAACTTGTCTTGTTAATATGCTGTCCACCGGCACCACTCGAACGATATGTATCAATCCGCAGATCATCCGGATTGATTTCTACCTGGATGCTGTCATCTAATTCTGGCATCACATCGACCGCAGCAAAGCTGGTCTGTCGTTTGCCTGCTGCGTTAAACGGGGAGATACGTACCAAACGGTGCACGCCCTTCTCAGATTTCAGATAACCATACGCGTGCAGTCCATTCACCTGAAATGTTACGGATTTGATTCCCGCTTCTTCTCCTTCCAAATAATCAAGAATCTCTACAGAAAAGCCCTTCTTCTCCGCGAACCGCGTATACATACGGTATAACATCTGTGTCCAGTCACATGCTTCCGTACCACCAACACCTGCATGAATCGTCACGATTGCGTTGTTTGCATCATATTCTTCCGAAAGCAACGTATCAATACGAAATTCCTCGAATTTTTCCTCAAACAATGCGAGTTCATTTCCAATCTCTTCCACAAGACTCGCATCATTTTCTTCCTCTGCCATCTCAATTAACGTACCAATATCTTCATACTGGGTTGAAAGCGTTTCAAATTCCTCAATCGTATCTTTCAGATTCTTTAATTCCTTCATCACCTGCTGACTATGTTCCACATTATCCCAGAAACCGGGCTGTTCGAGCATCGGTTCTAACTGTTTGATGCGTAACTGTTTGCCAGCGATGTCAAAGTGAATCCCTCACTTCCGCAAGTGGAGTTTTGTATTCGTTTAAAGTATAGCGAAACTGATCTAACTCTATCACTTCCGTCACCACCTTCCGTAATTAACCAATAAACTTCTTCTCGGAGTTGGACAGCATATATAATTCTACGCAGACATGCTCCAATGGTCTGCTTAACAATTATATATGGTATCCAACTCCATCTACAACTATCCTTGAATATACTTTACCTGATTCTATTCTGTATCTTGCAAACACAATTACGTGTGTTTTAGACGCCCTTTACAGGTTTCTACCACAGCACATCTTGTATTTCTTGCCGCTGCCACAAGGACATGGATCATTACGTCCGATCTTTGCGCTCTCGCGGCGAACCGGTCCTTTCTTTACCGAATCGTCCTTGTTCGTTCCGGTTACCTTGGCAACCTCTTCACGTTCTACCTTCTGCTCAATCTTCACATGGAGCAGCATACGAACCGTATCCTCACGGATAGCAGCTGTCATCTCATTGAACATATCGAAACCGGCAAACTTATACTCGACAACCGGATCCTTGCTGCCATATGCCTGCAAGGTAATACCCTGACGAAGCTGTGTCATGTCGTCTAAGTGTGCCATCCACTTTTTATCAATAACTTTCAGAAGTACGACACGCTCGATCTCACGGAAATGCTCCGGCTCCGGGAACTCCGCTTCCTTTGCTTCGTATACCTTGGCCGCCTCTTCCTTGATTCTCTGCTTAAACTTGTCCAGCTTTCCGGACTTCTTCTCTTCCTCTGTCAACGCAATCGGTTCCATCGGAATGATTGGAATCAGAAGCTGATTCAGTTCTCCAATCTGCCACTCGCTTGGTGCAAGATCAGCCGAACATGTCTTATCAATATAACTCTCAACCGTATCCTGAATAAACTTGAAGATAACATCACGCATATTCTCGCCATCCAATACACGACGACGCTCCGCATAGATAACTTCACGCTGATCATTATTTACCTGATCGTATTCCATCAGATTCTTACGGATTGCGAAGTTGTTACTCTCAATCTTCATCTGCGCTTTCTCTACGAATCTGGTAATGGTCTTATGCTGGATCTCCTCGCCCTCCGGAATCTTCAACGCATCATAAACCGCCTTTACCTTCTCGGAACCAAACAGACGCATCAAATCATCATCCAGGGACAGATAAAACTTCGACTCACCCGGATCTCCCTGACGTCCGGCACGACCACGCAACTGGTTGTCTATTCGACGGGACTCATGACGTTCTGTACCAATAATCTTCAAACCACCAAGCTCTGCCACGCCTTCGCCAAGTTTAATATCCGTACCACGTCCAGCCATATTTGTTGCGATTGTAACCGCTCCGCGCTGTCCGGCATCGGCAACAATCTCTGCCTCTAACTCATGAAACTTCGCATTCAATACTTTGTGCTGAATGCCACGCTTTGTGAGCATTCGGCTCAGTTCCTCGGATGCATCAATCGTGATTGTACCAACCAATACCGGTTGTCCTTTCTCATGCGCATCCACAACAGCCTGCACAATTGCATTGAGTTTTTCCTGTTTTGTTTTAAATATAGAATCGTGATGATCAATTCGCTGTACCGGCAGGTTTGTTGGAACAACAACAACGTCCATACCGTAGATCTCACGAAATTCTTCTTCCTCCGTCAAAGCAGTACCTGTCATACCTGCCTTCTTCTTATATTTGTTGAAGAAGTTCTGGAAGGTAATTGTCGCCAATGTACGGCTCTCACGTTTTACCTTTACATTTTCCTTCGCCTCGATTGCCTGATGCAGGCCATCTGAGAAGCGGCGTCCCGGCATGATACGTCCGGTAAATTCATCCACGATCAGAACTTCATCATCTTTTACTACATAATCCTTATCCCGGAACATGAGGGCATGTGCACGCAGTGCCATGATCATGTTGTGCTGAATGTCAATATTATCTGCATCCGAGAAGTTGTCGATATGGAAGAACTGCTCGACTTCCTTGACACCCTGTGCCGTCAGCACAACCTGCTTATCCTTCTCATCCACTAAATAATCGCCATCTTCCTCAATCTCTGTACCCATGATGGCATCAAGCTTGCTGATTTCCATGGATGCAGTACCACGCTTCATACGGCGTGCGAGATAATCACACATCTTATACAGATCGGTGGACTTTCCGCTCTGACCGGAAATGATCAGCGGTGTACGTGCCTCATCAATCAGCACGGAATCGACCTCATCGACAATCGCATAATGCAGTTCCCGCTGTACAAGCTGCTCCTTGTAAATAACCATATTGTCACGCAGATAATCGAAACCAAGCTCATTGTTTGTCACATATGTAATATCACAGTTATAGGCCGCACGTCTTGCATCGTTCTTGTCGCTGTTTAGGATGACTCCTACCGTCAGTCCGAGGAATTCATGTACTTTTCCCATCCACTCTGCGTCACGTTTTGCCAGATAGTCGTTAACCGTTACGATATGGACACCCTTTCCTTCAAGCGCATTCAAATATGCAGGAAGTGTAGAAACCAATGTCTTACCTTCACCAGTACGCATCTCCGGGATACGTCCCTGATGCAGCAAGATACCACCGATCAGCTGCACGCGGTAATGCTTCATATGAAGGACTCGATCTGCCGCTTCACGGACAACCGCAAACGCCTCCGGGAGCAGATCATCCAATGTCTCACCCTTTTCAAGACGTTCCTTGAATTCCGGTGTCTTTGCCTTCAGCTCTTCATCACTTAACGCCTGCATGGTTGAATCCAGTGCTTCAATCTTATCTACAATCGGATATATTTTCTTCAGCTCTTTATCGCTATGTGTTCCAAACACTTTTTCAAATAAGCTCATTTCTTACCTCCCAGAGCATAACTCATTCTAATACCACAACTTGTAATATAACATTAAATGCAAGGTAACGCAAGAAGTTTCCTTGCCCAAAACCCAAATACCACACGGATAATATTCATATAATAACAAATATCCCGGAGACCTTCGTCTCCGGGATACCGTTTTTTCATAACCCTCTATACATAACTGAAACTGTTAAAATTCTGGCTCAATCAATCCGAATGTATTGCCTCTACGCTTGTAGACTACATTTACCTTGTCTGTCTCTGCGTTGCGGAATACAAAGAAATTATGTCCAAGCAGATCCATCTGGATGCATGCATCTTCCGGATACATAGGCTCTAACACAACCTTCTTGCTACGGATAATCTGGACATCCTCATCCTCGAGTCCTTCTACATCGAAGAAATCGTTGTTAATATAACCGGAATTCTGTTCCTTGTCCAAAATACGCTTCTTATGGCGTGTTACCTGACGCTCGATAATCTCCACAACCAAATCGATGGATACATACATATTATCGCTCGCCTGTTCTGCACGGATCGTATGTCCCTTCATCGGGATCGTAACCTCAATCTTCTGACGGTCCTTATCTACCGAAAGTGTAACCTGTGCTGCTGTGTCTTCACCGAAGAACTTCTCGATTCTCTCAAGCTTCTCGTAAATCGCCTGCTTCAGTGCGTCTGTAACCTCAATGTTCTTTCCACTTATGATGTAATTCATATGCCCCAGCTCCTTTACGTCGAACTATAGAAAATAAAAAATGTGCATAAAGCACATGTACTTTCTATGTTTAGTATTATAGCACACCTAGTCCCTGTTTGGGAAGTGATTTTTCGTCAAAATATACAAAATTTCACATTTTTTTGAGAAAGGAAAAGGGCACCTTCGATTCTTACCGAAAATACCCTTTTTCTCGTGATAAAGCAATTACCTATCTTTATCGACTAATTTACAATTCTGCATGCCTTAAATGGTGTGCTGTAATTTACGTTTGAAATCTTGATTCCTGTACGACTGCTACTTGCGTGTACAATCTGCCCATTTCCAATATAGATTCCTACGTGCTCACAGGAACCTGTTCCATGATCATAAAATACCAGATCGCCAGGCTGTAATGCTGCTATACTGACCGGAGTACCCGTATTGCTCTGTGGTGTACATGTACGAGGAAGTGAATATCCAAAATTCTTATATACACTCTGAACAAATCCCGAACAATCTGCTCCATTTGTCAAGCTTGTACCACCCCATACATATGGATTTCCGACAAACTGACATGCAAAATTTGCAATCTGCTGTCCAAGGTCTGATGTTGGAACATCCGTCACTGGTGCTTCTGTTGTCGGAGTCTCTGTTGCAGGTGTCTCTGTTGTCGGAGTCTCTGTTACAGGCGCCTCTGTTGTCGGAGTCTGTTCCGGTGCGCTTACCGCTTTCGCCGTTGGCATATTATAAGAAACTGTTATGTATTCATTCTTAACATATCCCGTTACTGTATCAAGCTGAATCTTTGTCCATGCATCACCTGTCTCCACGATTGGATATGTCTCACCCTGTGCCAGAAGAGTAATTTCCTCGCTGTCTGTGCTTGCCTCACTCCGAAGCTTCAATGCTGCCGTGTTAACAACTGCCACCTTGGAAAGATTTGCACTTGCATAGCTTGCTGCATCTCCATCAAACGCGAGAAGATCATTTCTGATGTATCCGTCTACATTTCCGGATGTGATATGGGACCATGTGTCACCTTTTTCTGCCACATTTACAAGTCCGCCTGCATCGATTGTTCCAACCTTTGCCGCATTTACATCACCAGACTGACGAATATTCACAGATCCTGATGCTGTAACGATTGCCTTTCCTGTAAAGTCCATTACCGGTGAAGCGACGGCTGAATCCTGCTGTGCTGGTGCCTCTGTTGTCGCTGCTTCTGTCGTTGTCTCTGTCGTTATTTCTTCTGTTGTTTCCTCTGTTGTCTCTTCTTTTACTACTGAAACTTCTTTAATAGAACCTGTTACCGCAGCAACCTCTCGAACCTCGCCTGTCGCTATCGCATCCGTTGCCGTTGCCATTGCATCTGCAATTTCCGCTGTCGCTGCTACTGCCGTTGCATCCTCCGGAGTAGCCTGTGTAAATACATCTCCGCCATTTTCTTCAATGTAATGATCCACAATCGATGTAATGCTGACATTTGCATCGCTATATACAAATTCGCTCGCCAATGCCTTATATGTATATGTACCCATAGACGAAGCGAAAATGCAACCTGCAGCCGCAACCGTCAACCACTTTCGTGATGGTTTCCTCATGTCCTTACCTCCAATTTGTTACGAATGTGTTACAACTTATTACATTTGACATTATAGCAACCTATAATATTATTGTCAACCAGTTTTTGGATGTTTTCACAAAAGTTCACATTTTTTTCGCATTCCTGCTATGTTTCCAACATTTTTTCGATATGAATTCCCATAAACTCTTTTCTTCTTATGGTTCACATAAAATTGTTACATTTTGTAACAATTTGAAATATTTGATACCTTATCTTGTGGCTATTTTATTAAGATTACAATATATAGAAATCGTTCCGAAGGCTTAAAAGCATTTTCCTGACTACTTTACATAAAACAAAATTTCCCGGTAATAAATACCGGGAAACTTCTTTGATATCTATTTTTCTGCCGTTTTCATACTCTTTTCCATGCACATCACAAAAAAGAGCACGGAAATCGCAGCAAATGCAGCTCCGACAAATCCAATGTGCGAAAGCCGGTTCTTTGAACAGACAATACCGCCGATAAAACTTCCGGCACCGATTCCAAAATTAAAGATTCCGGAGAAAATCGACATCGCAACAGAGGAAGACTGTTCATCTGTACAACGGATGGTTTCTGATTGGAACGATACATTAAACACAAGCACCGTGATTCCCCAGACTGCACAAACCGCCATCACAAAACCAGGCTGACTCGCAGCCGGAAGCAGAAGCACCAGTTCAAGTACTAAAGAAATCATGACTGTCCGCAAAAAGCCATACCGATACCGGTCATAGAACTTCGAGAACAGGAAACTGCCAAGCAGACCTGCTGCGCCAAACAGGAACAGCGTGATCGTGATCGTACCACTCTTCATGCCAACAACCTTCTGCAAAAATGGATCAATATAACTATAGCTTGTGTAATACCCGACAACAAACAGGAATGTCTGAATATATACACACACCAGTGAACGGTTCTTAAATAACTCCGGCAGCTGTTTTACACGGAATGGTTCCCCGCTTTCCATCTTTGGGAACACAAATGCCATATATAACAGTACAATAAATGTAATTACCGCAACAATCAGAAATGCACTCCGCCAGCCGGCATAATGTCCGACTAACCGTCCAAGCGGAAGTCCCGCTATCGTAGCAACCGACGTTCCGGTCACTACCATGCTCAATGCCAGTGACTGATGTTCCCCTGAAGCCATGCGAACCGCAATCGGAGAAGCAATCGACCAGAAGATTGCATGCGCACAGGCTACACCGATACGTGACGCCATAAGCATGCCATAGCTGTTCGACAATACCGAAAGCACCTGGCTGATACCGAATAACGCCACCGTTCCCATGAAAAGCTTCTTATATTCTATCTTGCTTACCAGCAGCATGAGTGGCAGGGATAGCAGCATAACAATCCACGAATACACTGTGATCAGCATACCCGCCTTTGCCTCAGAAATCGAAAAGCTGTTTGCTATATCTGTCAGCAATCCAATCGGCATGAATTCTGATGTGTTAAATATAAATGCAGAAACAGTCATTCCTATTAATGGAAGCCGCTCTTTTGACGTCATCTTTGTCCTCATCTTATACCTCTTATCTAAAATCCGAAAAATCACCAAAACCAAGATGCATTGTAAGCGATTGCAATCGCAAAAACAAGACATGGAATTATCATATTTTACATTTTTTTGACGTAGATTCAAAGAAAAAAGCCCTGCATATTAAATACAGGACTTTTAAGCTTATTATAATCGAATGTCAATGTTTGCACCAATATTGGGATTGACGGATTGCTCCATCATCTGCGTAATCATTAAGCCGCTCATCTCCACCGTATCCAGAGATTTCCGGAGCATCGCCATATCTATTGCGTTCATACTCCCGGTATCGCTAACTGCCAGTGTCAGGTTTGAATTTCCAATTGCTGCTATATTCATATGCATCCTCCAAATTCATGCTATATCAAATATCTTTTTATTTTATCATATTGATTGTACCTTTACAATTCCGATTTTAAATTTTTCATTCTTATTTTTTATGAAAAAATATTGACATTCAAATCTGCTCATATTTATAATGAATAATCGAGCGAAAGGAGCCGCTTCATGGATATATTGATAGTCGAAGATGACCGGGCACAATTGGATGGCATCGAAGCTATTCTGCTCGAAAATTATGAACATATGAATTGTATAAAGGCTACGACCTACGAACAGGCTGTACAAATGATGCGGGTTCACAAAATCCAGTTGTTTCTTTTGGATATCTCACTTGGGAATCCGGCATCGGAGCGAGATGGGGTTGCACTTGGAGGTTATATCCGTTCCCTGCAGCGTTATACAAAAACGCCAATTTTGTATCTGACTGCTCTCTCTGTCGATGCTCCACGCGCCATACATGTCACAAACTGTTATGACTTCCTTGTAAAGCCATACAGGAAAGAAGATCTGCTCTATACCATCGACAAGCTGATTCACAATCGTTTTCTGGATGTAACGCCCATTGAACTGCGCGATGTCAACGGTATTTATTTTCGTATTCTCCCCGATACGATTTTATATGTCGAGGCTGCCGGCAAGAACCTGACAATTTATACCGAAACTGATATTATTTACACAACCGGTATCCGTCTGAAGGAAATCAACGAGAAGCTCCCGCCAAATTTCATCCAAAGCCACCGTAGTTTTATTGTTAACAGTGACTTTGTATCTTCCTATGATCCGGCAAACGCACTGCTCTATCTCGGAACACACAAATTATCGACACCTGTCGGGCGGAAATATAAAGACTATGTAAAAAAAATAATCAGCAGGGACTAACGCCCGTGTTTTAACACATCGGTCAGCCCCTGTTTTTTTATTTTTCTCTCCAAAAATCATATACTGCCTGATAATGAATATCATGCACCAATCGTTCTTTCTGTTCCTCAGTCAACAGTGCCATCACTGCATCTTTTTCCTGCTCCGTAAATCCTTTGAACGCACTTGTCCGTTCTTTCCGCGTCATGGATTCAAAATCTGT
Organism: Wujia sp.; assembly: GCF_056872695.1. NCBI lineage: Bacteria > Bacillati > Bacillota > Clostridia > Lachnospirales > Lachnospiraceae > Wujia > Wujia sp. The sequence continues at coordinate 17,617 of NZ_DBMFCD010000002.1, forward strand.
CGGGAAATGAAGCAGTCCGTTCATCCGCTGTTCATAATTTCTGGTATATTTCATAAATAATTTTTCTGCCTCTGCTGATATCGACAGCGGTGTATCCATATTTTCATAATTCAGGTAATTCTCTCTCACTAACACAACTCCTACCTCCACAATCTGTAAAACCAAAGTCCACGCAATAAATGCGGAGCAAAAAGGATACAGGGCCGTACAGATTCCCAAAACGCCAAGTCCAAGCATACCCCGTCTCTGAATCTTCCGTTTCCGTTCTCCCCGATAGACCGGCCGATTCGGTGACGGCAATGGAGCTACCTTCCACATGAGATATACTGTCAACAGAATAATCCCAATGGTAACAGCTTGCGGTAATGGTATCAACATGCCCCCTGTCACAGCAATCACATATACCCCGACTGATACCAGTGTACATCCAACATTCGTTTTCATATGGATTCCACCAAGATAACGCCGAACCAGATTCACCGTCAGAAAGCAAAATAAAAATTCCTGAAATAATCCTGATATAGAAAAGATCACAAACAAAATAAGATCTTTCTGCAAATCACCGACCACAGATTCCACTGCATAGCATACTTTTGCACATTGCACATCTGAACCATCATAGTCACGTCCCACCAGATACCGCGTCACGTGCTCCCCTATCCTATGATTGATATTCATATCATCCTCACTTTTTCTTTCTCTTTTTCAAAAACGGGGATATCCGTCAAAGGTCCGCGCAACAGATACCCCCCAACTGTTTTGTTGTTGATGTACTAGTTCTCAGATTCCATCTGGACTCTCATACAGTCCGGAAGCTCAGGCTCTCCCCAAAAGCTCATGCATCCGGTAAGTGTCAGAATATCCTCTGTCAGATCCTCCAACTGTGCAGCAACCAACTTCTTCATATCTTTCATCACACATCTCCTCCTTGTGAAAGTATATTTTGGAAATTCATCTTCACTGAATTTCTATATTATTCTTATCATGATTCATTCCAAAGCGCAATAGGTTTGGAACGAACGACATTTCGGATGGAATAAACAACATTTTTTTACACAAATATATATTGTTTACATTCTTATATCAAAATCCGATTTTTGTAATTGACATGTCTGTTTTTTCAATTTTATAATATTAAACGGGGAAAGGAGAATCTGAAATGCATAATAACGTTATTTTAATCATTACCTATATGTGCGAAATTATTGTCGACGTTTCACTCATGCGTTCACTTACCGGTATTCGATGGAGAGCCGTTTTTTCTCCAAAGCTTGCCCTCATTCCATTGTGCGCAATACTTAATTTTGCTCTGGAAATGCTCTTCCCAACTCTTTTCGGCTGGTTACTTATATTACTCACATGTTTATTTACCTGCAAGAAGGTATTGAATCTGAATTATTCTAACGCTATCTTCTCCTTTCTGTTAAGTTATATTTTATATAGTTTAGTTGAAGCTCTGGCAATTTTAGCAGTTCCGAAGAAGCTCATGATGAGCGATAATTCCAAAGGACAGCTGCTTGGCACTTTCATCGTACTGCTTATCTCCATCGGAATTTCTTTCCTTCCGTTAAACAAATTATATGTACATATCAATCAGGGCAATCTGATCATCAAGCTTATTATCTCTTACATTGCCCTGCTTTTGCTTGTCACTATCGCACTGTCCAAGGTGGATTCCATCGATGCCATCGCGGTTTTGCCTCTGACTGTCTCCTTTATGATCATCCTGTTTCTTGCCGATATCATGGTTCTGGACCAACAACGGACGATCACCATACAGCAACAGGATATCAAGGATTATCAGACATACGAACCAATGGCTCATAACCTGATTTCGGATATACTTGGCAAACAGCATGATTTCAATAACCAGATGAACGCCATCCGTATGCTGCCATACACATACAAAGATTATGAATCACTGAGCGAAGCAATTGCAAACTACTCCACTTTCTTAGAGGAAGAATTCAACGAGTCTGAACTTCTGAAGATCAACCTTCCGGTTGTAGCAGGCTTTGTATTCAGTAAATTCAAAGAAGCTGAACAAAAAGGGAAACAGATATCTATCACAATCAAAAACAGATCCCTGATTACCAAAGTTCCGGAATATGATCTGATCCGGATTCTCGGCATTCTGATTGACAACGCCGCGGAAGCAACCGATGTCGGTCACACCCTTTATCTGATTCTCGACAGCCGGGATGGCCATATGCTGATCCAGACAAAAAACGAAGGGCGGGAACTATCCGCCGGAGTACGCAAGAGAATGTTCGTACGCGGATATTCCACCAAGACAACTGACCCGCACAGCACCCGCGGGCAGGGACTACCAAATCTGAATGAACTGGTAAGCCACTACAACGGCAAAATCTATTTAGAAAACGAGATGTTCCACGACCATATATGGATCTGCTTTACAGTCGAATTATAATTTGCAGATGGCGCGTGCAATCGCCGCCGCAACCGCCTGCTGATATTTCGGTTCCTGCAAATTGTCACATTCTGTCGGGTTGCTCAAAAATCCACATTCTACAATCACGCCCGGGCACTGACTATTCTTCAGGATATATAAATCGTTGCCGGGCTTAATCTCCCGTTCTTTCGGTGGCTGCAAATCCGCAATCAACTGTGCCTGTATCGCTTCCGCCAATTCCTTGGACATTTCCGATGAGCCATAATAAAATACCTGTGGACCACTGATTTCCGCCTCCGGATAACTGTTCTGGTGAATGCTGATCATATAGTCTGCGCCGGACGCATTGATGAGACTCACGCGGTTATGCATATCGGATACTTTCTTGTTTGTCGCGCCGTCCGTAGCCAGACACACATCTCCTTCCCGCGTCAGAATTACCTTCACCCCACGCGCCTGCAGCTGCGCTTTCAGACAACGAGCAATCTGCAAATTGACATCTTTTTCTTTTACATTGTCGACGCCGATTTTTCCCGGATCATTGCCTCCATGCCCAACATCAATTACCACTGTTAAGTCTCGCTTCATACCTGCTTTGTTACAATACATGACACAATTCAAAATCAACAAAACTAAAAATACGGCAAATCCGAACAACAATCTGATTTTCTTCCAACGAAGAATCTGCATACCTGCAACTCCATGAGATTCCTTCTCTTAATCATATGCCGATTTCATATTTATATTCTGCGTTTTTTGGCTCAAATCAGTCCACATACGCAGCCCTCTTCTTCCAGCCTGATAAAAAAAGAGACCAACGATCTGTTGATCTCTCTTGTTGAGTCAGATTAAATCTACACAAACATCTACAATTATTCGGCATCTGTCTCTGTCTTTGCTTCCGGCTTCGCAACCTCGATTCCAAGCTCTTCAAGCTGTTTTGCATCAACGGTATTCGGTGCCTCACTCATCAGGCAGGAAGCATCTTTCACCTTCGGGAATGCGATAACGTCACGGATAGAATCCTCTTTCGCCATCAGCATAACGAGACGGTCAAGTCCGTATGCAAGTCCTGCGTGTGGTGGTACTCCATATTTGAATGCATTGAGCAAAAATCCGAACTGGTCGTATGCACGCTCCATTGTAAATCCAAGTGCCTTGAACATCATTTCCTGGATATCGTCCTGGTGGATACGCACGGAACCACCACCGATCTCTGTACCATTTAATACGATATCATATGCCTTCGCACGGACTCTGCCCGGATCCGACTCGATATACTGCAGATCCTCTTCCATCGGCATCGTAAACGGATGGTGCATTGCCTGATATCTGCCAAGCTCCTCACTCCACTCAAGCAGCGGGAACTCTGTGATCCATACGAAACGGTACTCATCCTTCTTCAGAAGGCCAAGCTGATCCGCGATCTCGAGACGAAGTGCGCCGAGTACGTCATAGACAAGCTTGCTCTTATCTGCTGCAAAAAGGAGCAGATCTCCAGGCTTACCATGCATCTTCGCAACAAGTGCCTGCATCTCCTCGTCCTTCATGAACTTCGCGAAAGATGACTTCATCGTTCCATCCTCATGGATTGCAATATAGGCAAGTCCCTTGGCGCCGTAGCCCTTGGCAAAGTCAACGAGTGCATCAATCTTCTTTCTCGGCATTGCGCCCTGTCCCTCGGCATTGATACCGCGCACGCTTCCGCCGGCTTCAATCGCATTCTTGAATACGACAAATTCACAATCCTTCACAACATCTGTCACGTCGCAAAGCTCCATACCAAAACGGAGATCTGGCTTATCGGAACCGAAACGCTCCATCGCCTCTTTGTATGTCATACGCTGGATCGGAAGCTGTACATCGACACCGATGACTTCCTTGAACAGTTTTGCAAGCAGACGCTCATTGACATCGATAACATCATCGACATCCACGAACGAAAGCTCCATATCGATCTGTGTGAATTCCGGCTGTCTGTCGGCACGCAGATCCTCATCGCGGTAGCATCGTGCGATCTGGAAATAACGGTCGTAGCCGGAGCACATCAGAAGCTGCTTGTAGATCTGAGGTGACTGTGGCAATGCATAGAATTCACCCGGATGTATACGGCTTGGTACAAGATAATCACGCGCGCCTTCCGGAGTTGACTTACAAAGTGTCGGTGTCTCGATCTCGATAAAGCCTTCGTCTGCCATGAAGGAACGAACCAGTGTTGTCACCTTGCTGCGCATCATGATATTCTTCTGTAAGTCCGGACGACGAAGATCCAGATAACGGTATTTCAGGCGAAGATCTTCCTTCGTCTTGCTGTTTTCCTCGATTGGGAACGGTGGTGTATCTGCTTCTGCAAGGATACGGATATCCTTCGCGATTACTTCGATATCACCGGTTGCAAGGTTCTCATTGACTGCGCCGCCACGCTTTGCAACCTCACCGGTGATTGCAACGACAAACTCGGAACGAAGCTTCTCAGCCTTTGCGAAGCTCTCCGCACCGCAATTAGCTTCCTCGAAGATTACCTGCAGAATACCGCTTCGATCACGCAGATCGACGAAGATAATTCCACCTTTATTACGGCTCTTCTGCACCCATCCCATCACGGTGACGGTATTCCCAATCATCGTATTATTTACTTCTGTACATCTGTGACTTCTGTGAAGTCCCTGCATTGACTCTGCCATTTTCATAGCCTCCTGTGTCTAAGTTAATTTATAAAGACTTACTCCTATCTCCAACATTCTAAGCTTACAATTATCTAATCCAGATAGGGAGCATTTTCATATCATTAAGTTACGATTAACCCTCATAAGAATCCGAATAGAATTCCTCGAACTGTGTATATCCCTCTGTAATCATCTGATCCTTCTGGAACTTCTTGTTCTTCTTCATGATCGCGATATTCACGATCTGACCCTCGGCTCTTGCCTGTTTTGCCTGCTCTAAGATCTTAAGCAGCTTGTCGCTTGGCATCTTCTTGTCGATTAAGTATGCGGTCTTGTTCTTGCTTCCCGGTACCTCGAAATCACGCTCTAACAAAAGCATGATGATTCGCTCGAAACCGATGGAGAATCCACACGCCGGAGTCGCCTGACCGGTGAATTTGCCGATCATCTCATCGTAACGTCCGCCGCCACCGACCGATCCGCCATACTCATCCATCGAAATTTCGAAGATTGGACCTGTGTAATATGACATACCGCGCACCAGAGTCGGATCAAATGCCATCTTGAAGTCCGCACTCTTCGTACTCTCCACGCTGTCGATGATCGTCTTCAAATTCTCAGCAACCTCTTCCGGCAAGAACGCGCCAAGAGTCTCCTTCAGATACTGTACGCCGCTGATATCGGCTGTCACCTTCTCGAACAGTTCGAGATATTTTGTCACAGCATCCTCGGCATAGCCTTCCTTCAAAAGCTCTTCCTTGACGCCATCCAAACCGATCTTATCCATCTTATCGAGGATAATAAATACGGTATCATAATCTGCTTCCGCAAATCCGCTGTAAGCAGCCATCGCCTTTAAGATACGACGGTCATTGATACGGATCGTGAAGTTCTTGAAATCCAGCTTGCCAAGCAATGTCGTTGTCGCTAAGATCAGCTCGATCTCTGCTAAGATTGTTGGCTCACCTAAAATATCTATATCACACTGCATGAACTGTCTGTAACGACCACGCTGTGGACGGTCAGCTCTCCATACATTTCCCATCTGCAAAGCCTTAAACGGACTTGGCAGTTCATTCGCATTGTTCGAATAATATCTGCAAAGTGGTACGGTCAAATCGTAACGAAGTCCGCCGTCAACCAAATCTATCTCTTCCTTTGCCTCGTCGATCTTCAGCTTCTCACCACGCTTCAAGATCTTGAAAATAAGCTTCTCATTCTCGCCGCCCTGCTTGCTGTTCAGGTTCTCGATATGTTCCACGCAAGGTGTTTCCATCGAATTGAATCCAAATGTCTTATAGGTATCCTTGATCAATGCGATGCAGTAATCACGGATTGCCATCTCCTTTGGTAATATATCTTTCATGCCGGTTACCGGCTTCTTCTTCATTGCCATCTTTTTCCTCCCACTTGTGTTCATTCTCGTTCGATTTTAAAACGCTTTGCGCTTCCGGTCAAGCATTTCATCAAAACGGTTGATATAATCATCGACAGATTTGCAGTTTTCTACCCGCTCCACACGGTTTTCTGCATGGTAGACGAGCTTCGTCGACGCGCCTGCGCCCGCCGCAATGATATCTGTCATCTCTTCCATAATCAAAACATTATATAAACATTCGCAGCCCGGCTTCGCATAGCCGACATTCTCCAGATTGCCACCGATATTCTTCTGCCGGTACAGGTAATATGGCTCCATGCCAAGTGCCTGCGCCGTCTCCTGTGCCGCCATATGCATCGCGTCCATATCATGATGAATCGTGGATTTGTAATCGTCCATCTGCTGGTTCAGATTCGCCGCACGCTTGATTGCCAGTGAATGTACCGTCAGGCTCTCCGGTGCCAACGCCCGCACTTGTGCAAGCGTATGCCGCATACTGTCTAAGTCTTCTCCCGGAAGTCCCGCGATCAGATCCATATTGATATTATCAAAGCCCGCCTGTCTTGCCATCGCAAATGCTTCCTTCACCTGAGCCGCATTGTGCGCACGCCCGATTGTCCGCAGCGTCTCGTCATTCATCGTCTGCGGATTGATACTGATCCGTGTCACGCCATATTCCCTCATCACCACAAGTTTTTCCGGGGTGATGCTATCCGGGCGTCCCGCCTCCACGGTAAACTCCACAAGTCCATCTGCAACCTCCGGTTCCTGTAACCGGAATACAGTCTGAATCTGCTGCAACAACATCGCAAGCAGCTCATGTGAGATCGACGTCGGCGTTCCGCCGCCAATGTAGATTGCGACTAACCGCTTGTGCTTATATTGTTCCGCCACATAAGCCAATTCCTTGCAGAGCGTATCAATATACGTCCTTGCTTTCTCCGCATAGATTCCAATCGGATACGATGTGAACGAACAATACAGACACCGGCTTGGACAAAACGGAATCCCGACATACAGACAATAATCATTGTCGAGATCAATTCCTTTCACCAGACGATGCTCGTTTTCTGCCACTGTCGTTGCAAGCTCTGCCTTCTGCATACTTGTGTCATAGATATCGCGGTAATATTGTACGATTCTTCCGTGTATTTCCTGCTGTTTTGCAAGTGACAGATCGACATTTCCCACGAATCCATGTCCGTTCACTCCAGTTTCGTCTGTTGCGTCCGAATCACCCGGAAGCTCCTGCGCACCTGCATCCATATACTCCACAAGCTTTGTCATTGCGATCTTCGTCGGGCGTACCCCCGTCAGGTCGCCCCATGGAAGTCTCCGGTCCGCAAACTGTCCGAGCAGCCGGTACGATGCCATCTTCAGCACATTCCGAAACTCTGTCTTATCCCGGTAATCGGCAAGAATCTTCGCCCGCAGCCCACAGGTCGATATCCGTAGCTTATCCTTATACGCCGGAAGCTCCGGCACCTCCTGCAGATCATCCGGCTTGTCGCACGCGTGTCCGTGCTTGCACACCGTCAGGATAGTAAATGCTTCCTCATACCGGATCAGGAGCCGCAGGTCAAAATCATCAGATAAACTTGCGTCCTCAACGATCTTCACCCCCGGATAAAACGCCATAATCATCGCCCGCAGGTCATTGTTATATAATTGGTTATTCTGGTCTAGCAGTATCATCTTAGAAATAAGGATTGCCCTTCTTTTCCTTTCCAATCATTGTCTGTGCATCGTGTCCCGGAAGCACAAGTGTCTCGTCCGGCAGTGTAAATAACTTCTCACGGATGGCTTTCTCCAATGCCTTCGCATCGCCCGTCGGGAAATCCGTTCTTCCGACACTGTAGCAAAACAGCGTATCCCCGGTAAAGACAACATTCTCCTCTGGAAAATAATAACACATGCCACCCTTCGTATGCCCCGGCACTAACAGGCACTTACATGTCCGTCCAAGTACTTCGATCTCGGCACCATCCTCCAGATAGATATCCGCCTGCGCCGTAAATGCCGCGCCAAACGAAGACGACAGATTCAGAGCTGGGCTCTCCATAACTTCCTTCTCCTTCGCTGCCGCATACACCTTAATATCCGGATACTCCTTCTTCACGCCGGTCAGTGCCCCGATATGATCGAAATGGCCATGCGTAAGCAGCACCGCCTGCGGCGTCACGCCTTTATCCTTCCAATCGCGAATCAGAACATCTGCGCGATCCGCCGGATCTATAATGAGCGCTTCTTTCGTCTCTGTATCAACTACCGTGTAACAATTCGTCGCACAGATTCCAAGCACTTTCTTCGTTATTTCAATCTTTCCCATATATCTCCTTTCAAGGTAACGATTGCGGTAACCCGTAATTTGTGAATATCTGCCATATTAATCTTTTCTGTATAAGATGTATTGAAACTAAGAAGTACTAGATGTTCTGTTACAAATATCGATATCGTACGCAACCGCCGCCAATTCGCCATCCATGGCTCAGTGGCGGCTTGTTTGAACATCGTGTTCAAACATTGCTGAATATTCTCAGAACATCAAGGACTTCTAAGTTCCAAACATATTTATACAGTAAAGATTAACATGGCATATATATTCACAAATTACTGCATTTACCACAATCTGTAGATTGAGTTGGACGCAAACTACCAATTCATATGCAGACCGTTGAAGCACGCTGGCACTTAATGAGCGACTGCCCTTTGTCGCGAATTTAGTACCACTGCGTGCTGAACCGAGCGAGAGCGCGTCTGCATGGAATTGCGTAGTTGTGTTCAACTCTTCCACATATTACTCGAATCCAATACGGCATATCCACGAAACACGTGGATTCGTTAACCGGTCGTACGCTCGATATCGATGATCCCTTCCACATTCCGAATCTTCGCAATCATCTTGTTAAGCTGCTCCTTCGAACGGATCTCAAACTTCACGGAAACCGTCGCCTTGCCCTGCTTGTTGACACGTACATTCATACCTGTCAGATTGATATTTTCCTCTTTGAAGATCTTTGACAGCGAGAATACCAGCCCCTTACTGTCATTCGCATAGATATTGATCTCCGTCATATACATCTTCTGATTCTGTAGCAGATCCTCTGACCATTCCGCCTCGATCAGACGTTTCCGGTCAAACTCATCCATACAGAGCACATTCACACAATCCGTACGATGGATCGATACACCACGCCCACGTGTGATATAACCGACGATTTCATCCCCCGGTACGGGAGCACAGCAACGGGAGAAACGCACTGCAACATCGTCCATGCCCTTGACCACAATACCACCTTTGGCATGCTTATGGCTCTCGCCTCTGCCCGGCGTGTTGATCTTGTCGACGATCTGCTCCTCTGTGATTTTCTTTGCTTCTTCTTTTTTGTATTCTTCCTGCAGGCGGTTGACAACCTGTCCTTCTTTAAGTCCGCCATGACCGATGGAAGCAAGCACGGCATCCCAGGTCAGGAAGTTGTATTTTTTCATCACCTTTTCCTGCAGCTCCGGCTGTAAAAGATTCGATAACACAATTCCCTTTGTCTTACAATATGCAGCAATGGCATCTTTCCCGCGCTGGATATTGTCCGTCTTGTTCTCCTGACGGAACCACTGGTTGATCTTTGTCTTCGCCTGCGAACTCTTGACTACAGACAGCCAGTCCATACTTGGTCCCTTCGAATTCTGGGACGTAATGATCTCAACACGGTCGCCATTGTGAAGTTCTGTCTCAATCGGCACCTGACGTCCATTGACGCGTGCACCAATCAGTTTGTTTCCAACTGCCGTATGGATGCTATACGCAAAATCAATTGGCGTAGAGCCTGCCGGAAGGTTCTTGACATCACCCGCCGGAGTAAATACATACACCTGATCGGAGAACAGATCCAGATCTGTCTTGATAGCATTCATAAATTCCCTGTTATCCGTCGTGTCAGTCTGCCACTCCAGAATCTGTCTGAGCCAGCTCAACTTCTGCTCTTCGTTATCGTTCTTACCGCTTCCGCCCTCTTTGTATTTCCAGTGTGCGGCAATACCATATTCTGCCGTACGATGCATCTCGTAAGTACGTATCTGTATCTCAAATGGACGTCCACCCGGTCCAATCAATGTCGTATGGAGTGACTGATACATATTCTCCTTCGGCATTGCAATATAGTCCTTGAAACGTCCCGGAATCGGTTTGTATTTCTCATGAATGATTCCAAGTGCCGCATAACAATCCCGCACTGTGTCAACCTTAATACGGATTGCATGAATATCATAGATCTGATCAAGTGTCTTGTTCTGCGTGATCATTTTCTTATAGATGGAAAACAGATGCTTGACACGTCCGTCCACCTCTGCCTCGATACCGGCTTCTTTCATGTACTGTTTGACCTGCTCTACCATCTGTACGATGAAATCCTCACTCGCATTCAGACGTGTTGTGATCTCTTCTTTCAGGTTCTTGTAGACCTCCGGATAGAGATACTGCATAGAAAGATCATCGAGTTCAACCTTGATTTTGGAAATACCAAGACGATGCGCAAGCGGTGCATAAATATCCATCGTCTCTCGTGATTTCTCAATCTGTTTTGCCGGCGACTGGTACTGCATTGTCCGCAGATTATGCAGACGGTCGGCAAGTTTGATCAGAATTACCCGAATATCCTTTGCCATCGCAAGGAACATCTTACGCAGATTTTCTGCCTGAACTTCAATCTTGTCCTGTGACAGATCGAGCTGCGTCAGTTTGGTAACGCCGTCGACAAGCAGAGCAACCTCTTCTGAGAATTCCTTTGCAATCTCCTCGCGTGTCATGACTGTATCCTCAACCACATCGTGGAGGATTCCGGCTACAATCGTTTCTTTATCAAGCTCGAGCTCTGCCAGAATGATTGCTACGCAAAGCGGATGGATAATATATGGTTCCCCGGACTTCCGTTTCTGTCCTTCATGTGCCTTGCTTGCAATCTTATATGCCTTCTCAATCTCCGACAGATCTGTCGTCGGACGATACGCCCGAATCGTGGCAATCAATTTCTTATACAATTCTTCCGGCGGAGTAAAATCTTCCGGTTTACTAATATCTTTTTTCAGAGTATCATGTGGTATTTTATAGGTTGTATCGGCCATAGAAATCACTTCTTTCCTCGAATATAGTCGTATAACTTATCTAAAATCTGGTTTCAGGTTCCAGTAAATCACTCACCCTCATACTGCACTACAGACGCAACATCGTAGCCTTCCAGGAGTTTTCTTCCTCCAAGGTCTGTCAGCTCGATCAGGAAAATCATCTTCACAACTTCTCCACCTAATTCTTCTACCAACTTGGCTGCTGCCTGAATCGTGCCGCCCGTTGCAATCAGGTCATCGACCAGCACAACCTTATCGCCCGGTTTAATCGCATCCTTGTGAATCTCGATCGTTGCAGAACCATACTCCAGATCGTAGCTCATCTCAACTGTCTCACGTGGAAGCTTTCCCTTCTTACGAACCGGGATAAATCCTTTCTTATTCTTGTAGGCAAGTGGTGCACCAAAGATAAATCCTCTCGATTCTGTACCTGCGATCAGGTCATAGTCCACTCCATCTAATAACTTGTTCAGTTCATCAATCGCCAGTGTGTACCCTTCCGGACTTTCCAGTACACTTGTCACATCCCGGAATATAATCCCTTTGCTTGGAAAATCCGGAATACTGATGATATAATCTTTTACACTCTTCATTTGTGCTCCTCCTACCTTCACTTATGATCTATTTTGATGACTCATAATATATGCTTTTCCGTATTGATACCGGCTCCATCTGAATCGAAACCGTTCCATTGAACTCGTTCTTCTTCATATGGTACAGAATATCAATCAATGCATGGTTTTGTAAACCCTTCAATATTCTATCACATTCTTCGTTTCCAAACCACACTTTTATGTTGTCCAATAACTCTTTTCCTCGAAATACCATACCGTTTATACGTGTACCACTGCCATCAACAAAGGTACAACGCGCATATTGTCCCTCATTTCCAACCATTTTAATCGATTGGATACCCATTTTCACAATACCAAACAACGGCCTTGCATTCGCAGTTCCGTATGGTTCCAGTTTTGCAAGTTCATCATAAAGTGGTAATGTCAGCTGCTTTATAGCGCAGGATTCATCCACATACATCTTCTCAACCAGATCCACATCTGTCAGCTTGCAGTCCCGGTTCAAAGCCTCGCGCAACGGCTCGAGCGCCTCACGCGTGATCGTAAACCCCGCCGCCATCGGGTGTCCCCCAACCTTTATAAACAAATCTCTATGCTCACAGAGTTTATCAAACATATTGTACGTCTCAATTGAACGCCCGGAGCCCTTCAGCCCCTGTCCATTTTCCGCATCGGTAAACACAAGCGTCGGACGATAAAATGCTTCCTTCAGTTTGCTCGCAATCAATCCCGCGATACTCTCATGGATGCCCGGCATATACAGGACGATAATCTTATCATCCATGATTTTCGTCTCTTTCACACCATCTCCGGTTGGAATCAGGCGAATATCCTTTCGCACCCAATCAGTTGCCATCCGCACACCACGATCAGTCATTTCCTTACGAAGTTCATTGAGCTTTGCCATATCCTGTGCCAGGCTTTCCGCTCTCTCAGAGTCCTGTGTCAACAACAGTTCCACGCCCTCTTTCGCACTTTCCAGCCTTCCGGTTGAGTTCAGGCTTGGTCCGATCCGAAAGCTTAAATGATGCACTGCAATCGGTTTACCATCAAGATTTAATGCTTTCTTTAAGGCATTGATACCGAGATTCGTGCTATTCGTAAGTCTCCGTAATCCATGCTTGACAAAGATCCGGTTCTCATCTGTGAGCGGCATGATATCGCATACCGTACCAAGCGACAGAATATCCATATAGGCATCCGCGTCCTCCCACGGGAGCTCCATTATCTGGTATAAACGCCGGATAAATTTATATGCCACTCCGGCACCACACAGTCCTTTGTATGGGTACGCACAGTCCGGACGATGCGGATCGATCACCGCATCTGCTCTCACATACAAATAATTCTTTTCACCTGCCTCTGTCACCTCACAGGGAACCTCGTGATGATCGGTGACAATCACCGTCATGCCAAGTTCCTTCGCCCGGTCAACCGCCGCCTCCGCAGCAATTCCATTATCGCATGTAATAATTGTATCCACGCCATCAACATATGCCGCATCCACCAGCCGGACATTCATACCGTACCCATCCAGAATCCGGTGTGGAATGTCATACGAGACATCTGCCCCCGCCTTATGAAGTCCCTGATACAGAATATAATTGGACGTAATTCCGTCCACATCGTAATCGGAGATAATCCGGATCTTCTTTCCTGTCTGTATCTTTTCTTTCATAATCTGACAGCCTTTATCCATATCCTTCATCAGCGCCGGATCGTGTGCATATGTCAGATCATCACTCAGATATTGCGCAACTGCATCCGGTTCTGTAATTTCCCGGTTCACGATGATATGCGCCAATATCGGACTGATTGAAAACTGCTGTGCCAGTGCACGAATATCTGCGGCCGGCGTTTTCACCCGCCATTCTTCTTTTTTGTACTCTGACATATCTGTGTTCCTCTCTTCTTCACTTAAAAATGGGGCTGCCGAAACAGCCCCACCTTATGTTACTTATGCATTTTTCTTTGAGAATTTCTTCTTCATTGTATACCAGAGTGGTCCGGTAATACATACAGATGAGTAAGCACCACATACAATACCAAGCATCAATGTAAATGTGAACTCTTTCAGAGAAGTTACGCCCATCACGAACAATACAAATACCATGATAAAGGTTGTCAAAGATGTATAAATCGTTCTTGTAAATGTCTGACCGATACTCTTGTTGACAAGCTCTTCCAGACTTTCTTTGCTATCCTGTGTACGCATATTCTCACGAATACGGTCAAAGATAATGATTGTCGCGTTGATAGAGTAACCTACAATCGTCAGCATACATGCAATAAATGTATTACCAACAGACAGTGTTCCGATCGAATATGCAGCAAATACAACCAATACATCATGTACAAGAGCAAGCACTGCACTGACACCAAACTTCACATCAGAGAACCGGAACGCAATATACAAAAGCATCAATACAGAAGATACAGCGATAGCTACGATAGCATCCTTCTTCATCTCTCCACTGATAGTTGAACTGATACTCTGGTTGTCTACTTCTGTTGCCTTAAACTGTGATTTCAACAGGTCATCAATCTTTGCGCTCTGCTCTTCTGTAAGCTCGGATGTCTTAAAGATTACCTGATTGTTTCCTTCTACTGTCTGAATCTGAATTGTTCCGGCATCAATGCCAACCGCTTCCGCAATCGCCGGTGCAACCTCAGACTCTGCACGTTCCAGTGTATATACATCATCTTCCGCAAATGTAGCGGTTGTTGATGTACCGCCCGTAAACTCCAGGCTATAGTTCAGTGACTTTCCAATTCTTGAATGATTAACACCAAGGAATGCAAGTCCTGCAATGATCACAATCAAAGAAGCAATACCACAGATCTTGAAATTTTTTACATATCCATGAATCTTCGGTTCTTTCGCTTTTCCATACATCTTCGGATTCTGTACTCCAAGCTCCAGAAAAGAGTTCAAGAGCATCTTTGTCACAAACAATGCTGTGAACATAGAAAGAACAATACCAAGCATCAATGTAACCGCAAATCCCTTGATACTACCAGAACCAAGGATCATCAAGACAACAGTTGCGATCAATGTTGTAATATTTCCATCCAGAATCGCTGAAAGCGCTTTGGAAAAACCTGCTTTTACTGCTGCACGCACACCACTGCCTGCAGAGATTTCCTCACGGATACGTGTGAAGATGATGACATTCGCATCTACCGCCATACCGATAGAAAGGATAATACCTGCAATACCAGGAAGTGTCAGTGTGATGTGACGGATACTTAAAATCAAAAGCATCAATACTACATATCCTGTCAGAGCCAGACTGGCAATAACTCCAGGGAAACGATACAGTATGATCATCAGGATACATACTAATCCGAAACCGATTGCACCGGCGATCAAGCTGGTTGATACTGCTTTCTGACCAAGCTTCGCGCCAACGATGTTATACTGGATCTGCTTTAACTCGAGAGGCAGGGCACCAATCTTGATTGTCGCTGCCAGATTCTCTGCTTCATCATAATTTGAAATCTTGTTAATTACAGCATTTCCGTCTGTGATCGCGCTCTGTACGGTTGGTGCACTTGCAACCTTACCGTCATAGATAATATAAATTGGCTTGCCAATATTGGCTGCTGTTGCTGTTGCAAACTTCTGCGCACCTTCCTCCGTGAACTGCAGCTGTACAACATAATCCTTGACTGTGCCGGAATCATCCACACCTGCCTGCGCATTCTTGATATCGGAACCTGTCAGAACTGCCTCGTACGCATCGCTCGTGCCATTGTTCTGGTTCTGCTGCCAGATTGTATAGTTTTCAGAATCAAGGAACAGAAGCTGTCCCGGCTGTCCAAGCTGATCCAATACATCATGTGCATCCACCTTTTCCGTGTTCAAAGGAATCTCAACTGTGATCCGGTCATCGCCTTCCTGATACACTTCGCCTTCCGAGCTGTACTCATCGACTCTTCGCTGCAGCTTATCCACAGTCGCTTTAATCTCGTCGCTTGTCGGCTTCTCGTCCTGAATCTCATAGGTTACGGACAAACCACCCTGCAAATCAAGTCCCAGAGGAACATTCGCAGTCTTACCGGATTCATTCTTTCCCACACCGGCGATTGCCATATAGATACCGCCAGCCAGAAGCAGGAAGAAAATAATCAGATTGATGACTGCTTTTCTTTTCGTTTTCTTCATCTCTTTGTCTCTCCTTCATTTATTTTACTCTGACTCTTCTTCATCATCTGCCAGAGCTGCCTTCATCATGATCGCACATTCAACACGCTTGCGCTGTAACTCGCAGCCTACATCATATGCGTCTAATATATTGCCATGGAACTGATACGAATTCGCCGCACAGCCGCCACTGCAGTAAAATCTTGCGAAACAATCCTTGCACTTATCCTTCGCATAGACATTGCAAAGCTTGAATTCTTCCACGATATCGTTTCGTTCCACCCCGTGAAACACATCGCCAAGTTTAAACTCATCCTGTCCGACAAACTGATGGCACGGATACAGATCTCCGGTCGGTGTCACTGCCAGGTATTCCGTTCCGGAACCACATCCGGACAGACGCTTGTACACACACGGTCCCCCGTTTAAGTCGAGCTTGTAATGGAAGAATGTCACCGGCTTTCCTTCTTTCTGCCGGCGGATCAGGTCAACTGCCAGCTTATCATATTGCTCGAAAATCACCGGTAAATCTTCCTCACGGATGGCATAATCATTCTCATCCGGCGTGACGACCGGCTCGATGGAAATCTCCTTGAAACCAAGTTCGGTCATCAATTCAAAATCCTTCGTGAAGTCCAGATTATTTCTCGTAAATGTACCACGCACATAATAGCTCTTGTCGCCGCGTTGCTCCACGAACTTCTGGAACTTCGGCACAATGATATCATAGCTGCCCTTGCCGTTTCTGGTCGGGCGCATCCTATCGTTGATTTCTTTTCTGCCATCGAGACTCAACACAACGTTCGAAATCTCTCTGTTACAAAAATCAATGACTTCGTCGTTTAACAGCATACCATTCGTCGTCAGGGTGAAACGGAAGTTCTTATTTGCCGCCTTCTCCTTGCCCCGCGCATATGCTACGATTTCCTTCACCACATCAAAGTTCATCAACGGCTCGCCGCCAAAGAAATCAACTTCAAGATTCACACGGTTTCCGGAATTCTCTATCAAAAAGTCAATCGCCTGCTTACCAACTTCCAGACTCATCAGTTCCCGCTTCTGTCCATGATATTCGCCCTCATCTGCAAAACAATATTTGCATGCAAGATTACAATCATGTGCGATATGTAAGCAAAGTGCCTTGACTACGGTCTTTCTCTTCTTAAAATCGATAATGACATCCTTGAACACATCTTCTGTAAATAACAATTCCTGTTCTTCTAATTCGGAAATGTCAGAATATGCATCCTGAATATCCTCCTTGCTATAGGTATCTCCATACTTCTCTAAAATTGTCTGTTCAATCTCTTCGAATTTCTTATCCTTGTACATCGCAATCATATCATATACAAGGTCATCCACTACATGTACGGAGCCGCTGCACACATCAAGCACGATATTATACCCATTGTTCTTGTACTGGTGTACCACTTTCTTAGTCACTCCTATTTCTCTTATTCATTAAGGAAAGGGGACATCGCAGGACATCCCCTTTTCTCTGTGCGAAGTGTATGTACTACACTTTCTTTATCTGTAATTAGTTGTTCTCACAGCTCTGGTTACCAACTGTACAGCTTGTCTTACATGCTGACTGGCAAGATGTCTGACATTCGCCGCAACCACCCTTAACTACAGTGCTTTTCATTGTCTTCTGTGTCAAAGTCTTAATTCTCTTCATCTTTATCGCCTCCTACTAGCATTATTATTGAGTATTTTATCACATTATGTGTAATATGTCATCCCTTATTTTTACATTATACGTAATATAAACTGCCTTATTTTTGTATTCCGTTTGTAAAATAATTGCCCGTATGTTTTATGACAGAAATGCACCGATTGCCCCTCCTCCAAGGCAGATCAGTATGTTGAGAAGTCCGGAATGAATAATTCCCTGTGCATTTCCACGCACGATCAAAGATAAAATAAGCAGAATCACTGCATAAAACAATCCGAGCAATATCCCCCACAACAGTCGCTTTACTTCCATACATTTGCCGATGAAGAATCCGCCGATGGCACTCGACAGCAGATAGGTAAATACAACGCCCAGCTCCACGACATTCTCTTTTAAGCCAAGCTTATACAATGCAAATGCCATGATTAAAAGTAACAGCCCGGTCACAATGTACGCTGCAGCCAATGCCTTTAAAACACAAAACGCAACCCGTTTTTCCATATAAACTCCCATCATCCGGAATGACAGTTTCACCATTCCCACTTACTTTAGTTATATATATGAAAAATAAGTTGCGTTTATTACTTTCTATTTTATGCTTTTGCGCCGGTCTTCTTTGGTTCCTCCACAAGTTCCCCTGCCTTCTTTAAGGCAAGCTTTGTGATAACCGGTCCAATCAGCTCATAGATTACGACTCCACACAGCACGATTGTCTGAATCTGCGCGGCATACTGTGGCAGAGACTTTCCGGCAGAGGTTGCAAGTCCAATTGCAACTCCCTCCTGTGGCACGAGCGTCAGACCAAGCCACTTCTGGACAACCTTCGGTGCCTTCGAGATTTTCGCTCCGAACGCTGCGCCAAGTGCTTTTCCTATAATTCGTCCTACGACATAGACCGCACCGACAACTCCGACAGATACAATGACTGTGACATCCAGCGATGCACCAGACAAGATAAAGAACATCATGTAAATCGGTGGGGTAATCCGGTCCAGTGGCTCATAGATCTTGTCGCTCTGCTTTGAAATATTCACAAAGATCGTACTAAGCATCATACATGCAAGCAACGAAGAAAATCCAACCATATCAGAAACACCCACGCACAGACAGATCATCATAATTGTGATTGCAAGGCGGTTTCCCCGTCCAGTGTAAAATTTTACCAGCAATGCCATGATAACGCCAAGTACTGCGCCGAACAACAAACCGCCGAATATCTCGATACAAGGGGCAATCAGCAGCTTGCCAACCGGTGCGCTGCCACTCGAACTGATTACATTTGCAACTGCCATCGAAAGTCCGTATGCAATCAGAGCCACCGCATCGTCTAATGCCACAACCGGAAGCAGAGTGCTTGTCACAGGGCCTTTCGTTTTATACTGCTTCACAATCATCATCGTTGATGCTGCCGCCGTGGCAGATGCGATTGCACCAAGTGCCAGTGCAAATGTAACGTCATAGCCAAGCAGAAGCAGAATTGTATCCACAACGAGCACTGCTCCTACGCCCTCTGTAATACCTATAACAAGCGGTGCCTTCCCAACTTTCCTCAAAAAAGTTGTTTTAAACTCCGCACCAATAGAAAAAGCGATACATCCAAGCGCTAATTCTGTCACCAGGTCCATCCTGTCAATCAGTTCTTCATTCAGAAGCTTCAAACAGTTTGGACCAATCAACAACCCAATAACCAGATATCCTGTTACATTCGGCAGCCGCATCTGCTTGACAATCTTGCCTGCGATCAACGCAGCCAGCAACATAATGCCAAGATAAGTAAGTATATTTAAATCCATAACTACGCCCCCAGCCCTTCTACAAACGATACAGGAAGCGCAAACATAATTCCGGTATTTGGCTTATCCAGCCCGATTACATCATTAATCGTCTTGCGTGCCTTCTTCATTTCTTCATCATCAACAACAAAGAACATCATCTTTGCCACTTCATGTTCATCATCATCTGCAAGAATTGAACGTAACATTCCAAAAATCGGAAGATCATCCATTTTCTCAACTACACTTGCCATACCAGTACCATCAACAATCGTACCGCCATGGATGCCTTCTTCAACCAGTTCCTTACAGATCTCACTCACAAGATCTTCATGCTTCAAAATAACAACCAGCAAATTCATGTTACTCATTTTTCTGTCCTCCATATTATTCTCGTGTCGAACGAGATATATTTTATTCCGAAGATGTATGTAGATATGATTCTACACAGACACGCTCTCGCTCGGTTCAGCACGCAATGGTACTAAACTCACTGCGTTCGTTAAGTGCCAGCGTGCTTCAACGGTCTGTTTTAGAATCATATCTACATACATCTTCCATCTACATAGTGGTCTCGTTCAACACTATATTAACTCCTTCAGACGGTCGATGCGTCCGAATTCATATACCTTCTTTGCATACTGCTTCGTAATGTCATTTGGCTCAATCAGATCGATCACCATGACCGGATACATGCCGGCGCGTCCCGCCGATACGATTCCATTGATGGAATCCTCCACTGCAATTGCTTCCTCCGGCTTTACACCCAGCATCCCGCATGCCTTCAAGTAAATATCCGGTGCCGGTTTTCCATGTTCCACGGTATCTCCAAATACTAA
Organism: Wujia sp.; assembly: GCF_056872695.1. Taxonomy (NCBI): domain Bacteria; kingdom Bacillati; phylum Bacillota; class Clostridia; order Lachnospirales; family Lachnospiraceae; genus Wujia; species Wujia sp. Next base: position 38,200 of record NZ_DBMFCD010000002.1, read on the forward strand.
CTCGTCAAAATACCGGTCAATCTGATGTGCCTTCAGATATCCTGTAGCACGTTCACGTACCGTCGAAGTAGCAAGTCCGACCTTCGTGCCCTTTTCTTTCAGGTACTTCAATGTATCTGCAACGCCCGGCTTTAATTCTACGCCATGTGCCTGAATATGTGCGTCCAGCTTGTTCACGACAGCCTCTCGGAATTCATAGTAATCAATTCCCATACCTACTACTTCCTCAAACCGCTGCTTGTTCGTATACTTTGTGCCACCTGCGATACGCTCACAGGCAACCACCATCACATCATCCGGGATCCCAAGCTTCTTTCCCTCTTCCAGCTGAAATCTCCGATATAACTTCTCCGTGTCCGTAATGACACCATCCATATCAAATACAACCGCCCGAAACATGTTTATTCCTCCGTTATTTTTACGTGACAAGAAGGAAGCTGTATATCCAGCTCCCCTCATTTTTATCCAACCAGCGCATCTGGCTCAACAGGCGACTCATCATCATAAAAATCCGGTTGTGTCGAAATAAGTCGTATAATATCTGAAGGTGTCACCGATGAATTATTTTTTAAAAATTCCATAATCAATTCAAAATGTAATTCATTTTCTTCTGCATAATCAACAACACTGTCTATAAATTCAAAATATGCATTTGGCAAGTTATTTAATTTTTCAATCAATTCTTCCATGGTCTTTACCTCCTCTTTGATTTTACTAATTTTCTTGAATATATATTATAACTATTAAATCCGTGATTTTCAAAGTAATACTTATAACATTTATTATCTAACGCAAATGAGTAATGGATACATAATTCCTGATTTTCATATTTGCTATAATTGGTATTTATTTCATGTTCTATTTTAGATCGTTCTTTTGGATTTAACTTGCGCGTCTGAAATTCAAATTGCTTACTTCCATCATCAAATCGCATATTATCCCCCTTGTTATTTAGTATAACACAAACTATCTTCCATGTCAGTTTATGTGTTTTTTATTCCTCCACACGTACTACGATCGCCGAATAATTATCGGTCTTTGTCATATCCGCCCGCTTCAGCACAAACTGCTCCATCGCATCCAGCCACGCCTGCGCCGAGTCTGCCTTCTGCAGTGTATCGAGCATCTCTTCCTCATACACATACTCCCAGAAACCATCTGTCATCAGTGCAAATGCCTGTGTTTCTCCACGTTCTATCACTGCACTGATATCATATGTTTTCGTTCCCCACTGTGCGCCCATGGCACGCAGCAGCTTGTTGCGGTCTTCATGCGTACGGATTTCGGATTCCTTAATCTCACCAGTATCGCTTAGAATCTGTACCAGACTATGATCACGCGTCCTCTGATATTTTGTACCACACCCATAGATTCGATACAGGCGGCTGTCACCGATATGCGCCCACTGCATCAATTCCTTGGTAATCACCAGCACAACCAACGTCGTTTTCATCGAATTACGCAGATCCCGCTGTTCCTGTTCAGCAAGCAGATCTTTTTGCGCCTGTTCAAATGCGTCCCTGAAAAAGCTGCTGTAATATCCCTGGTTCTCAAATGTATGCGCTACGCTCTCTGCCACAAGCTTCGATGCTACCTCCCCGCAGGCATGCCCGCCAAGCCCGTCACATAAAATCAGGCAAAGCTGGTCTTCGTATACTGCTTTCCGTATGTAATCCTCGTTGTGATCTCTTCCCCCTCGTTCCGTCCGCATCGCAACATCTACCATACGTGAACCTCCTACCATGTATTTCTAATTTCCGTTTCCATTTTTGCTTCTTACGATTATAATATGGGAACGCTTCGTTTGCAAGCAAAACAGGAGCATGTTTCCATGCTCCCGTCGTAAATGAACCGGTTTTATCTCCGGTTAGCTATTTTTTCTTCTTTGCAGCCAGAATGATCGCTGTACCACCGCCAAGCAATACCAGCGCGCCAACTCCGATCAGTACATACAGAAGTACATGACTCTTCTCTCCATATGTAAAGCTGATCGTCTTTTCTGCTACATTTCCGGCATCATCGTGCGCCTTCATTGCCAGCTTGTAATCACCCTTTTCCGTGACTGTAATCGTCGCCGCATTGTCCTTGATTTCAACCGCCGAACCATTCAACGTCACCTCATCCAATGTATCTTCATCCAGCTGAAGTGATACGTTGATATCGTACTGCGCGTTCTTAATCTCTCCATCTTCAACACCTGTTACAATAAATGTTGGTGCCTTTGTATCCAGATTAAAGTTTACCGTCTCCTCCGTTGCATTTCCAAGTTCGTCCTCGGCTGTAATCTTCATCTCGTATGCGCCATCTTCAACCTCTGAAGTACCATCGTACTCACTACCATTCAAGTACATATGTGTATCACAGACAGTCAGATCGTAGATGATATCGTTTAGATCATAATCCCACGCAAACGATGTAAGCGTTCCCTGATATGCACTCATAACCTTCGGATCGATTACAGGGCTCGTCTTATCAATTGTAAACGAAACTTCCTGTGTGTCTTCATTGCCTGCGGCATCCTTACAGATTACCTGAATCTTGTAGATACCGTCTTCTGTAAATGTATTCCGGATGAGCGTCGTTGCAGCCGTCGGATTGTATCCGGTAATCTGCAGATCCTCTGTCTTTTCCTTATAAGATTCCGGATCCAGGTAGGTTCTTGTTGCCTGAATGCTGACAGACTTTGTCAGATAAAAGTCCTCCTCAATCTGAGCCTGGAACTCCACCTGTTTTGTCGTCTTGTCGTTGTTTGACACACCACTCAATGTAATGACCGGCTTGCCTGTATCAATTCTTACCGTATAAGTGGCAGCTTCTGCTGTATGTCCTGCACGATCTTTTCCTGTAAAGGTTACCTTATACTCACCCGTCTCACTCAGAGTCTCTGTCAGGGTTGTCACACGCGCTGTCGGTTTAAAGTCAATCGTCTTATAATTCGACTCTGCCGTACTGTCATTTGCTTTCCTCGTAATCGTGATCGTACCGGATGCATCTCTCCAGAATGCCTCTGTCATGCTGAATGTCAGCGTTGTACCGGCATTCAATGTTGAACCGGACGCTGTTCCGGTAATATTCAGTTCCGGAGCGGTCTTGTCAATACGGAACTGTATTGTTCTCTCCGCACTCCGGTTACCTGCTTTATCCACAGAATATGCTTTAATTACATAGTCTGCTTCATCGCTGTATCCAAAAGAACGATTGTCTGTCTGCAACACATCCGCAGTTACCGGATTCTCATCCGGAAGCGTTTTGATCAACTGATAGTTGAAGTCATTCACGTCTTCATTTGTATCATTGACTGAGAACGATACAACTGCATTGGATGTCAGATCTACAACTCCCATACTTTCATTGTATACCATGCCGCCATTGATCATTGCTGTAATCACCGGAGCCGCCGTATCCCTGATGAATACGATTTGTTTTTCTTCTGCCTTATTTCCAGCTTTATCTGTTGCACCAATCTTAATCGTATGGGCACCATCTCTGGTTGCCTGATAGACTGCCTGATATTTATTTGTAGTTCCAACCTGTGTCCACTGTACAGCTACCGGCGTTCCATTATCTGTTACGACTACAGATGAAGCATCTATGTTGTTATCCTCATATGTAAGCAATACCGCTACATCCGAACGATAGAAGAAATCACAATCCGTTCCATCGAAGTTAACACCCGGCTGTTTTCCTGCTGTAACACCATCTGCAATCTTTGCCGTTACTACCGGCACGGTATTATCTACCCGGAAATATATAGAAGCACGATCTGTATTTCCAGCCTTATCTGACGCTTCGACCGTGATTGCATAATCCCCATCCACAACTGAATTACCAACCAGATCTTCCAACGCAAAGCTGCTATTATGCTTGTTTACCAGCTGATCACCAGCATCACAAAGCGTCTTAACTGTCTGTGCATTTGGACCTACCACTGTAATCTTCGCTATATTCAGTGTCTGATTATCCGACACACCTGTCTGTACTTTCACTGCACCTTCAATTGGTTCTGTCCATGCAGACTTTCCGTTGACCGTAAGTGTCATCGTCGGCTTCTGTGTATCTTTGATAAATTCAGCCGTTTTTTCCTGTGCCGGATTTCCAGCCTCGTCAGTCGCATTAATGCAGAGCACATGCTTGCCTTCTGTTGTTGCCGCATAGTTCGCCTGATACTTATTCGTATTTCCAACCTGTGTCCATGTCACATTGACCTTCGTTCCATTGTCAGTTACTACTACATCCTTAGAAGAGATATTGGTATCTTCATAAGTCAGAAGCATCGTAACATCTGAACCATAATAATAATCACGCGACGTTCCATCAAAGTTTGTCATTGGCTGTTTTCCGGCAGTTGTTCCATCTGTAATCTTGACTGTTACAATCGGAGCCGTGTTATCCAGACGGAATGCCATAGCTTTCGATGTGCTGTTTCCCACCTTATCCTCTACGAAAACTTCAATGCTGTAATCACCATCCGGAGCACTGCTCTCAAGCTGATATTCCAGTGCCCGCTGTATATGCTCGGCTTCCTCTGGTCCAACAGTTACTTTTTTCACTGTGCCATCCGGGTATGTAAGCTTCAGTTCGCCTGTCCGGATCGTCAGATTATCCGATACAAGTGTCCGGATCGTCGGTGTTCCTACAACCGGCGTTTTAGAATCTGTATAGCCAGTTACAACAATATCGCCAATCTCCGGTTTTGTTGCATCCACCTTCACGAAGGTTTCCTGTTCACTCGTATTTCCTGCCTCATCTGTCGCTGTCATATACACCCGTGTACCGGCTGTCGTTGCAGATTCCGGAACTTCGAATGCTCCTGATACCTCACCAGTATTTCCAGCTGTATCAATTCCGGTCAGTACGCCATCCTTATCCATATCGGTTGTATTCTCAACCTTATAGGAAGCACTCGCAATCGGAGATTCCACATTCGCATTCTCTCCGCTTAGAATCTTATATGACAAATTATAATCTTTTGTCCAGTCGACCTGTAAATCTTTTAAATATGCATCTGATCCATCATTTACCTTAAATGTTGGTTTTGTTACATCATATAAGATATCCCGTACATTCTTTGTAAGATTCTTCGCCGGATCGTTTGTTGTAATCGTAACAATGCCATTTTCGATCAGCTTATTTACGTCTGTTCCCGCCGGAATTGTAAATGTATATGTCTTCGTATACATTTTTGTCTTTGGATTCATCTGATTCGAGCCATCCTCACGAGACAGCGCTATTTCAGAATTATCCACACCATTTATCCTGGCATTCAGCTTTGCATTCTGAATCATCACAGAAGACGTCACATCTACAGTCAATGTCAGTTGCTTGTTTGTAGTGACCTTTCCACCAGTTAAATCAATGACATTCTCACCATCTTTTAACGTAAAGCTTGCTTCCGTCTCAGCGTTCTGCTTTGCAAGTCTTGGCAATGTGCTCTCTCCACTTACATTTCCAGCCTTATCCGTAGCAGTAACTATTACACTCACTGGCAAAGCAGCAATTGATTCCGGTAATGCTGTCTTATCAATCGCACATGTATATGCACCAGCAACTCCAGGAACTGCATCATATGTATATCCTGCACTTGTGATTTCTTTTACTCCACTCAAAGCATCCGTTGCACTTACATAATAACGATACTGTGTAGTTTCCGCATAATTGATATAATAAATATTCCCATCACTCATGTCATCCGGATTAACCGCGTTCCAATTTGTTCCATCATTGCTGTACTGCAGTTCTGCTTTTATAATCTCCGGTGCTGTATAATCGCAAATGACTGTGCCATATTTATTTTCTGTCAAACCTGCCCGGAACGTATTTACCGCAATTCCTGAATACGCCTTTTCTTCATTCAGTTCTTTTGTGATCGTCGTGGTATGAATCGGTCTGTCAAAATGATCCGTCCCCACATCAACCGCATCTACGCCAACAATCTGATACGCATAATCAGCTGTTGGTTTTGTCGTCACTGGAGTAATCTTCTGATCGGATTCGGTCTGAATCTGTAAAATCGGGGGTCCATTTTCAGTTTTCCATGCATTGTTCACATATACCGTATCTGACTCCGACGTACCAAGTGCAAGCTCCGTTCCATTTGTTCCCATTATCTTCGCTGATGATACAGCAAACTTCGGTGTTGCCAATTGGAACTGTACATTGCTTCCGCCCAGTTGATAAGAATATGTCTCGCTATTTCCGACTACATCTGTCAATGTTACCTGAAATTTATCATCTGCTCCAAAATCGGATGCTGATAATTCCGATGTTGTATACGATGTTCCATCCGGAGTCAGAGTTGTCGCTGGAGTTGTCGTTACTGTGCATCCTGTTTCTCCAACCTCAAACCCAAATGTCACTTTCTCCACGGCATTCATATAGAATACTTTTGATTCGCTTAATTCATCTAAAGTAATCTCCGTCTCCCCACACTTCGCATTAAAAGCGGAAATGCTCGGAGCTGTTACATCCAATGCAACCGGTGTTGCTGTAGCTACATAGGTAAGCAATGTCTGTGTTCCATCTGCATTGTTTACAAAGTATCCTGCATACCCATAGTAGGTACCATCAGAGATATCTGTTGTATCCGCATTTACAGCTGGAAGAGAACTACTCCAACCAGTGTTTTTTTTGATTGAATCATCAGAAGGTTCACCTGCGTCATTTGCTTTGATGTATTTGTACTTCCATGTGCCAGCGATCTGTCCTGTAGTGTTTGATACCTCGTTCAGATTCGCATGATTATATACAGAATCTGCCTGAACATCACTTGAGTCAACCTGCCAGGTTATACTTTTTGAACTTGAAACCGTTTCCTTTTTAAACCTATATATACCCAGCAATGTATATCCCATCTTAGCGTTAAAGTTATCTAACGATATACCATACGTCTGTGTATCCCCCACAACTTCTGACCGAACTGCCTGCGGCTTAATATAAACCGCAACACCATTTGTATAGGATGATAAACCAGCAGGCTGCGAAATTGCATCATCAATCGTAGCACGATATATGTCTGGCGTGCTCGTCGAATCAGTCAATGCAACATATTGAATATCAAAATTTTCCGTATCCATAACCGCCTTGGAAATATCTGATTCTCCATAATGATAGCTATGGTCAACGCCCGACAACGTAACCTGTAATTTCATCTTAATCTCATCTGCAAAATAAGTTGTATCAATCACTTGTGTTGGGGTTGTTCCAAACTGCGACCGAAGATAATAATGTACATTATCATAATTATTACCTGAACCAGTCACATCATCAAAAATAGATTTATCCGCATCTGGGTTTTCTGTCAGCACCGCTGTATAATATTCTTCCGTTGTTGTTTGCGTCTCCCCCTCGGCTTTCGCGTCATCTCTTCCACTTACATGGTTTGCGAACGGCACAACCAGGAGCACAAAGACAACCCACAGTGCTATGAGCTTCTTCAATGAGTGCTTTGTATTGTTTTGTTTTTCCTGTTTTCTTTTCATTCCACTTCTCACCTCCCCGTCTCTATGCTTTCATCCGAATGAACAACCACAATATTGTATACTACCTTTACCTTGGCTGCCAATGTTCCGGTTGTCAATACACTTGTACCTTCCTCGTCATCATCTGCCCGTAATACATCGGTTGCATCGCTGTCGTCTTCATCTCCACGAAGCACATCCGTTGTATCACCATCATCTTCGTCATCTCCCCGAAGTACATCCGTTGCTCCATCATCGCCTTCGTCATTCCGCAGAACATCGGTCGCTCCATCATCGTCTTCGTCATTCCGAAGTACATCCGTTGCTCCATCATCGCCTTCGTCATTCCGATGTACATCCGTTGCTCCGTCATCACCGACAGATGTGGCATCCCGCAGGATATCCGTCGTTTCATCTGCGTTGTCTGCTCCAAGTATTTCCGTTTCTCCGTCATCCGGCGTTTCATAATCATTGACACCCGGTCGAAGGACGTCAGTCTCCTCAAACTTCTTTTCTTTCTTCTTTTTATTATCCAGCAGCTCCGTGGAATCATTTCCGTAATTCTTACGTTCTTCCTTTGAAGAAACCGTTTCTTTCGCGGTAATCTTTCCGCTACCCATATTGTAGTATTTTTCCTGTTCTTTTTTCGCTACACTGCCCGGCTTTGCAGTACCATCCTGCATCTCTTTCATTGCCTTTTTCGCTGTGCTTCCGGATAATTCTCCAATTACTTTTGGAATCTTCAGAACAACGAATAATACAATTGCCGCAATCAACAGGAGAATTGCCAATACTAAACCGCCATAAAAACATATCTCATATACGTTTTGCATGCTTATCACTCTCCCATCTCAGCGGACTGCGTATCACCTGTATTTGCATCCGGCAGCTGCGCTGTTTCATCTTCCCCAATATCATAACTTCCACTCTTTATCATCTGCAAAGTATCTTTTCGTTTGTACCATGTCTTATTACTGTCGATGCCCAATACATTACCGCCATCATCAAACACCTGAATCAACTTCTTTGTCAAATCCGGCAGTTTCGAAGCCCATAGCTTTGGATCCTGTTCCTGCGCCTCACAAAGGCGGTACAGATAATCGAGATGCTCTGCATATACATTGTCGCTCCATTCGTTCTTCGTTCCGAATACCTTTTCTGCTGCTTCATATATCTTGAGCGCTTCATCGGTTTTCCCTTGTGCATCATAACAGCGTGCTTCCGTCATCATCTTATTATAATAAGACTGGTTATACGCATTGATTGAAGATCCTCCCAGCGAAATACTTGCATCCGCATCCACTTTCATCTTCAATATTCCAATATAATCCTCGCAGTAACTAATGGTCATTGAATAATATCCGTTCGCTGCAGTCTCGTTTTCTGCATTTTCCCTTGCAAGTTGTTCATAAATCACGATCAGATTATCATCATAACGATAATTCAGATCCATTACTGCATCTTCATCCAATTCGTTTCCGGTATATTCGCCCAGATCCGCAACCGCCTGTTCCATTACCGTGCTTGCCTGTTCCGCGATACTTGCACCCGCATCCTTACTTACATTCGTACTGTATATCTCACCGATAATACGATAATTTATGAACTTGGTCGCCTCCTGATTCGTGAAGTTGTTCTCATTGTAAGCAGCAAAATCATTGACCGCCTGCATCAGCTCTGCTGCATCAGAGGTACTGTCAGATCGCAGCTCAGAAATGGATTTATAAAAGCCTGCAAGCTTTCCATATTCCTCATCCTTCTCGTCAATCATGCCAAAATACTTTGCTGCCTGGCTGTAAGAACGTTCTTCCTCAAAATATGTAAGTGCCAGCTTATAGAGCACTGCACTATTCTTTTCAACTCCGCCATGTTTACTGCTGATCCGATTGGAAACCAATGTCAGCGCATCATCCAGATTGAGTGTGGACTCCGTCCCAGCTTCCTCCGCCTTATTTGTCGCATCAATATATGCCTGTATATACTGCTCGTAGGCCTTTTCCTCTGAGCCATCCAATTCGATTGCTTTCTTAAACTCTGCCGTTCCTGCCTCATAATTTTCTTCCCGGCAATAATTCATACCATTCTCAATATACTGGTTGTAGTTATTCAGCCTAATTTTCTGCATTCCGGAATATCCGATTCCCGCTGTAATACCGGAAACAACTGCCAGTGCTGCTGTTGCGGCAAAAATACCAAGCTTCTTCTTATTCTTTTTACGATAGCTGTCATCCAGCTCATCATAATGTTCCAACGCATACATCAGCTCCGTACAGTTCTGATATCGGTCGTTCGGATCTGCCTGTGTGCACTTTAAAATAATTTTCTCCAAACCGGAGGATAACATCGGATTCCATTCCCGGATTGGCTTAATCTCATATGGTGGCTCGCAAGGGTTCTTTCCTGTTACAATATGATACAGAGTTGCACCCAGATTGTAGATATCCGTTCTCGCATCTGTGTTATAGATACCACGCCCCTTAGAATCTCCAAACTGCTCCGGCGCTGCATAGCCTCTCGTACCAAGTGCCGTTGTATCCGCATTGTTCTCAATTTCATACTCTTTGGCTGTACCAAAATCAATCAGCTTTACGCCGCCTTCTGGCTTGATCATAACATTAGAAGGCTTCATATCCCGGTAGATAACCGGAGGATTCATGTTATGCAGATAATTCAATGCACTTGCAAGCTGCAAGCCCCACTCTACAACCAGTTCCTGTGGCTGTGCGCCTTCTTTTTTCAATCGGTCCTGAATCGTATCTCCCTCGATATAATCCATCACAACATAGATCGTTCCATCCTGATTGATAATATCTACGATTCGTGGCAATACCGGATGATCTACGTTCTTCAAAATATTTGCTTCTCGTTCCAATCCCTTAAGTAACGTCTTTGCGGATTTCTTTCCATCATTCTTGATTTCCTTGACCGCCCACTGCTTGTTCAGACGCTTATCACGGGCAAGGTACACGATGGACATACCACCTCGACCAACTTCTGCCAATATTTCATATTTTCCGTCTAATACGGTTCCTTCCTTCGTCATGGCAAACCCTCTCTAAATCAAATCGTGCGAACCATCGCTACCGTGATATTATCACGCTCCCCACGGTTCTTTACTAACTCTGTCAGATATATTGCTCCATATTTCATTTTTTCCTCATCCGACGCTTCCCCAGGACCGATCTTTTCAATAATCTCCTCCGGTGTGATCACATGACGGAATCCATCTGAACAAACCATATACACTGCATTTCTCTTCACGGTACCTTTTGAAAATTCCGGTTCTACAACCGGAGACGCTCCGACACATTGCAACAATACACTACGTCTCGGATCCACCTTTGCCTGTTCGGGTGTCATACGTCCTGCCGCAAGCTCTCTGGCTATAAATGTCTGATCACTTGTCAACTGTTTTGCAGTATTGGTCAGCTCATAGACACGGCTGTCTCCTACATGCACAATATAGTACTGATCCTTATACATTAAAATAGCGGACACCGTCGTTCCAAGCTGCAAATGATTTTCTTCCCCATATGCACCTAAACGACGGTTCTGGTTCTGAATAATATCATCCCATTGTGTCACAAGCTCCTGCTCTGTAAATGTTCCATTCAAAATCTCGTCAATCAGTGTATCGTCAAACCATGCGCAAAAAGCTTCAATTACCTCTTTGCTGGCAACCTCGCCTTTTGCAAGTCCTCCCATGCCATCACACACGATTGCAAACGCTACATTTCCCTCTTTTGTATTCACGACCTTGATTGCAAGAGAGTCCTGATTTGTTTCTTTTCTTGTTCCTACATCGGTGTGATAAGTTGCAATGTACTCCATATTACTCTCCTTTTCTCAGAAGGAATGTAAATTCCTCATCTCCCAATCGAACTTCTGTCTTATGTTTCAGAAGCACTTCTTTTCCCGGCTGCAATTCTACGCCATTCACATAAGTATGGTTCGTAGAATTGTTGTCTTTGATATAGTTCACGCCATCTCTTTGAACCACAATACAATGTTCGCGGCTGATAGCGCTGTTGTTTTCAATCGCATAATCCGCTTTTGTTTTTGACTTTCCAATTACAAATTCCGGTTTTGTTATGTTGATAATCTCACCTGTTGATTTACGCACAAAATGCGGAATCGGGCGAGCTCCGCCAAGTTGTCCCATCAAATTGCCGTTTGACATCTGTGGTGCCTGTGGTCGAGGCATCTGTCCCGCCATTGGTTGTCCCATTGGTGGACGCTGTCCCATCGTTGGGACCTGTCCCATCATTGGCTGACCTCCTATCGCCGGGCGCTGTCCCATTGGAGGCATCTGTGGTTTTGGCATTTCTGGCTTTGGTGCCTGCGGCTTCGGCATCTCCGGCTTTGGTACTTCCGGTGCTGGTGCCTGTGGCTTTGGCATTTCTGGTTTTCGTACTTCCGGTGCTGGTGCCTGTGGCTTTGGCATCTCCGGTTTTGGTGCTTCCGGTGCTGGTGCCTGTGGCTTCGGCATCTCCGGCTTCGGTGCTTCCGGTGCTGGTGCCTGTGGATTCGGCATCTGTCCCATTATTGGCTGTCCACCCATCGGTGGTACTGGCTGTCCCATCATTGGCTGTCCACTCATCGGCGGTACCGGCTGCCCCATCATTGGCTGTCTGCCCATCGGCGGTACCGGCTGCCCCATTGGCTGTCCACCCATCGGCGGTACTGGCTGTCCCATCATTGGCTGTCCACCCATCGGCGGTACTGGCTGCCCCATTGGCTGTCCACCCATCGGCGGTACTGGCTGTCCCATCATTGGCTGTCCACCCATCGGCGGTACTGACTGTCCCATTGTCGGCATGCCCTGAGGACGCATGTTGTTCATAACACCGACACGATTTACTTTTACATCTTTATTCTGATTTTGTACATCCGGAGCAACTGTTGTGTCTGCTTCCTTCTTCAGACCTTCATCTCTTGTATAAAACAGACCAAGTTTTTCCATTTCTGCATCTACAAGAGCTTTCAACTTCATATTGGAATAGTGATCGGTATTGATCAATGTCAGAATTCTTGCTACATAATCGTCCTTATCTGCTTCATCAAAACGCATATGTGCTACGATATTCCGGAAAAAATCCGGGATGTCTGACTGTCCTAACGCATCCTGCTTCACAGGAACCATGATACATTTAACTGCCTTACTTTCCGGATCAACATAGATATAATTTGGATTGCGCACAAGATAACAGATCTGTACGCCTGCTGCACCAATTTCAAACGCACACAGCAGCCCTTTCAATATAGCAAGCACGTCTTTCTTCTTTAATGTCTGGCGTAGCAGCACTTCCAGAGAAGTATCGTGGTGTACATAAGAAACAATACTTCTCTTTCCATCTTCGTCCTTGTACTGAAATGGAATAATATTTCCAAGCTGTGCCACCTTGTCTGACACTCTGTCATCATAAACGTCTGCCACACCAAGCTGGTACTCTACCAGTGTCATTCCATTCTGTTTTGTTACGTTCAACTCTAACCCCTTCATTTGCTACCTCCTCATGATATGATCATCCTACTTAACGAATCTTAAATGTAAACTCTTCATCTGCAAGTCTTACGAGAGAATCATGTGTCAGAATCTCTTCCTCGCCATCCTCTACGCGTTTTCCATTCACATATGTATGATTCGTAGACTTATTATCTTTGATATAACACACCCCGTCTTTTTGAATAATAAATGCATGCTGACGGCTGATTGCACCATTTCCGCCAACTGTATAATCTACACCTCTGGTTGCCTTTCCAATCTTGAAGATTGCCTTGTTCAACATAATGCGTTCTTCTGTACTTACCCGAATCAGATATGGCAACGCCTTTGGTGTGTTGGTTGCTACGGTTGCCGCACTCACTGCCCCCACTGCATCCTTTACAAGTTCTGTTACAGATTTATTCAGGATAGATGTACTCTTCGGCTTCTTGTCCTTGTCTTTTTCATCATCCTTTTTCTTCTCAATGTTCATGTCGTCGTAGATATCTTCGATCACAGGAACCTTGATATTTTCTGTCTGCCCGGTTGCCGGCTCTTCGTTCTGTACCGTTGTCTCCGGTTCTACATTCTCAGCTGCCTCCGCTGCTGCCTCTGCTTCTGCCGCCTCCATCTCTGCTTCGGTCTGCTGGATAATCGCTGCGCGGTTTACCTTTACTACATTTTTCTTAACCACCGGCGGCTTATCTAAGAAATGATCCAGATCTTCCAACGTCTGAATATTCTTAGTCGGCTGTGCCGTTGGCTTTGCAGATGGAACTTCACCCACAAGTTCTTTGATACGATCCTTAATCAGATTGATATCCGATTCCTTCTTATTGGTCTTTAACTGAAGCTTCTCACCACCATCATTTGTTCTCTCTTCCGGTTTCACCTGGGACAAAATCTGTTCTGCTGCCGGAGAAACTTCTGGTTTTTCCGCAACTGGTTCTGGTTTTGGATCCTCCTGCTTCTCCATCTCTGGTTCTGGTGTCTCTTCAACAGGCACAGGTGTCTCTTCTTTTGTCTGCATACCTGCTGGAAGAATGCTTTCCAGTTCGTCCTCTTCCTTTACAGGCTCTTCTTCTGCTTCTTCCTCTTCATCTTCTTCATCATCACCAATCTCCGGAAGTGGCGTATCGTCCTCTGCCTCAAGATTGTTCATAATATCGTTGATATCCTGTGCCGGAGTTTCCTCCTCTGCACTTACAACCTCGACCCCGTCCGCGTCAATGGCTCCAGCCTCCTCAAAGCTGATACCTTCTTCTTCCATCAACGCCTCTGCAAGTCCAATCAGACCTCGCAGGTTGAAATTATCTCCATTGATATAAGTAAGCAGCTTACCAACATAATTCAGGTCTTCCTCTACATCATATTTCATGTTTGCAAGCAACCGGCGCACAAAACTCTTAAATTCTACAGAAAGCGCCCCCTTACTTTCAATCGGCAGGCACAGGAACTGTACCGTCTTCTTCTCTGCATCCACATAGATAAATCCACGGTTCAACAGCACATAAGAAAGCGGAATTGCCTGCTCTTTCAGGGAAATCATTTCCTGTGCAACGTTACGCAGAATCAGCAAAACACTTTCACAGTCATGTTCCTGTGCAATATACTCTTCCAGAGATGTCTTTCCAGTGATCGGATAAGTCAGATAATCATAGTCGTCATCTTCCTCATAGATAATCTCTATCAGTTCTTCCGGCGCATTGTCCTGACAATAATCCAAAACATCTTCATCTAACTCACAATCCTCGCCCATTGTGTATGACAGATATTTTTCTTCGCCAATATTTCGCGCTCTAAAATTAAAAGTTCTCATAACGTCCCTCCTAATACATTATTTATTCCTATTGTTCCTCTTCCGTCGTTGATTCCTCAGTAGAAGTTTCTCCATCCGGCGATACTCCGTTTGGTCCACCGATAATCTGCGTATCTATATGCTCTTCATAGGTTTCTGTAAAAATATGTGTACCCGATGCTTCATCCCCAACGTGATAATACAGATAATTGTGTTCTTCCGGATATAATACCGCCTGAATACAAGCCATTCCCGGATTACAGATCGGGCCAACCGGCAGTCCGGTATTCTTGTAAGTATTGTAAGGAGAATCAAGCTCCAGATCTTCATACAACACCTGACTCTTATCATACATACCATCCGTCAACGGATATAAAACTGTCGGACACATCTGCAATGGCATATCAGCTTTTAATCGATTGTTAATTACACCTGCAATTGTAGCACGCTCCTGCTCAACCTTTGCCTCTCGTTCTACGATGGAAGCTCTTGTCACAAGCTCAAATGTACTGTACCCAAGCTCTGCTGCTCGATCCTGCAATTCCTGTGTATAATAGTTGTTAAAGGTTCTCAGCATATACTCAACTAATGATTCGGCGGTTGTCGATTCATAAATATCATACGTTGCCGGGAACAGGAAACCCTGCACCTTATAGTTGACATTGGCACCTGCCGGTATGTCTGCCAGATATGCAAAATCGGATTTCGTCACAGATTTGCATGCATTTAAAAAGTCTGTTGCGGAGCAGATACCCTGATCCTCGCAACGTGCAGCTATCATCTCCACCGTAAAGCCTTCCGGCACAACCAGATAATCGACCGGCTGGTCTTCTTCGTATGTCGGACTCATTGCCGCCATCATCTCCAGCGTTGTCATTCCGGTATTTAATGTGTATGTGCCGCCATGCAGCTTGCCACGATACTCAGAGTCCTGCAAACGCTTCGTAAATGCACGTGTATAATGAATCAATCCGTTATCCTTTAAGATCTGGGCGATTTCCTTGACAGATGCGCCCTCCGGAATCTCCACTGTCACATCTTCCCCCTGTGTCGACTCCGTTCCTTTATATTCGTCCATATAATCATCATAATAAGTTCGTATATGCTTATAGGTCAGATTGACAAGTGCAACAATTGCAACTACCAATATGATTCCCTTCACAATTCTGACTGCCGTTTTTCCCACTGTCTGTACCTCTTCTTTGCATTTTTAGTTTACATAACTTTTTATAAAATTACATACTTGATGTAATTTTACAATAATGGTATTATACTATCATCTTTTATATAAAAATACAAGAAAGGATGATAAATTTGAGTAATCCAATTGTTACAATGACAATGGAATCCGGCGATGTTATGACGTTCGAACTGTATCCGGATATTGCACCTAACACAGTAAAGAATTTTATTTCACTGATTAAGAAAGGCTTTTACGATGGATTGATCTTCCATCGTGTCATCAATGGTTTTATGATCCAGGGTGGCTGTCCGGACGGAAACGGTACTGGTGGGCCTGGATATTCTATCCGCGGAGAGTTCGCACAGAATGGTTTTGCTAACGACCTGAAGCATGAACCTGGTGTTCTTTCTATGGCACGTACCATGATGCCGAACTCCGCAGGTTCCCAGTTTTTTATCATGCACAAAAACAGCCCGCATCTTGACGGAAGCTACGCTGCTTTTGGTAAGATCATAGATGGTCTCGACGTCGTAAACAAGATTGCTGACGTTCCAACCGACTACATGGATCGCCCGCTCGAGGATCAGCGTATCAAGACAGTTACCGTCGACACGAAGGGTGTCGAGTATGACGAGCCGGAGAAGATGTAATCTTCTTAAACGGACGCACAGAGTACAAAAAAAATAGAAATCCCCTGCAGACACGCTCTCGCTTGAGAGACAACACATAGCGGTACTAAACTCCCCCGGCTCATGCCGGGCTCGTTAAGTGCCGATGTGTTTCTATCAGTCTGCAGGGGATTTTATTTTTTGTACCCTGTGCTGTGTGTTGATAAATTACTACATTTCTTGCATTTTCTTGAGGAATGCCTTGGCACGGTCGGTCTTCGGGTTGTCGATGACATCCTCCGGCTTTCCTTCCTCGACGATTACACCGCCATCCATGAAGATCACGCGGTCGGATACGCTCCGGGCAAAACCGATCTCGTGCGTTACGATTACCATCGTCATCTTCTCTGCGGCAAGCTCCTTCAACACCTTTAAGATCTCGGCTGTCAGTTCCGGATCGAGCGCCGATGTCGGCTCATCGAAGAAGAGCATCTTCGGCTTTAACGCAAGCGCACGGGCAATCGCCACACGCTGCTGCTGTCCGCCGGACAACTGATATGGATAATAATCGCCCTTATCTTCCAAGTTCATCTTGCGAAGCAGCTCCTTCGCCTCGGCATATACCTCGTCCTTGTCACGCTTCTGCACGTGGATCGGTGCATCTGCAATATTCTTCAGTACCGAATAATGCGGAAACAGATTAAAATTCTGGAATACCAGCCCGTAATAGCTCTGGATCTCCTTCAGCGTTGACTTGCCTGCATAAACCGGAACACCGCTGTCGGAATTAACCGCTTCCTTTCCGCAGTACTCCATGCTTCCGCCATCAATCTTCTCCAGCATGGTCATACAGCGCAGGAAGGTCGATTTTCCCGAACCGGATGGACCGAGAATCGAGATTACCTCACTCTCTGCCACCGACATACTGATATCCTTCAACACTTCGAGATTGTCGAAGCTTTTCTTTATATTTTTTACTTCCAGTAAATTCATAATCGGCCTCCTATCTATAATAATTCATACGTTTTTCGATCTTCTCCATCACAAACGCAACCACAAAGTTAAAGATATAATAGAATACACCTGCAATAAACAGCGGCATGATCGTTGTCTGTGCGGCAGCCACCTGCTTGGCAAGTGTAAACATTTCTGTATAAGAGATAGCAAACGCAAGAGATGTATCCTTAACCAGTGTGATAACCTCGTTTGTGACAGAAGGCAGGATGTTCTTCGCCATCTGCGGGAACACAATCTTGAAGAACGTCTGGCTCTTGCTATATCCTAAGATCTTCGCTGCCTCATGCTGTCCCTGTGGTACCGCCTGAATACCGGAGCGGTAGATCTCTGCAAAATACGCTGCATAGTTTAAGGCAAATCCAATGATAACTGCCTGGAAACGATAGCTTGTCGTAAGTGTCGCGCCAAACAGATAGTATGGTCCGTAAAATACAACCAAAAGCTGTAACATCAGCGGCGTACCACGTGCGATGGAGATATAGAACTTCACCAGCCAGCGGATCGGCGCGATCTTACACATTCTGCCTGCTGCAACCAAAAGTCCGAGCGGAAGGGAGAATAAAAGTGTCAGGAAGAAGATCAGCAGGGATGCGAGCAGACCTTCTGCAAGCTGCTTTGTGATTGAGCAGAACCTATCCCAGAAGCTTGTGTTCTTCTTGCCTGTGGATGTGGTATCTGTCGCAGTTGCCGCAGCGGCATTTCCATCCTGCACCTGATCGTCCGGCGACAGGCAAATGGACTCCTCCAGACCCCATTTCTCTGCGATCTCCTCAAACGTACCATCGGCAAGCATATCAAGCAATGTTGCCTGTACTTTATCACGGAGCTCTGTATTCCCCTTTTTAAATCCGATTCCGTATTCCTCGGAAGATAGACGATCCTCGAGCATCATGAATTTATCCCCGCGGGATTCGATCTCGTAGTTTGCAACACCGATATCCATGCAGATCGCATTGACGGCGCCCGACTCCAGATTCATAAATGCACTGTTGTAATCGCCGACCTGCTGCAGTTCCTTGAATGTCTCTGCAAGCGCTTTATTCTCCTCGCTTACGTCCTCGCCGGTGAGTGCTGCAAGCGCAGAGCTGTCTGCCTGCACGGCAACGACCTTCCCGGAAAGATCGTTAAGCTGTGTGATACCGGAATCCTTACGCACAACGACTACCTGTGAATTATCGACATATGGCGTCGTCCATGTGTATGCATCTTCTCTTCCATTCATTGTAAATCCGTTCCAGATACAGCTGATCGAACCGGAATTTAATTCCATATCCTTCGAATTCCACTCGATCGGCTGTTTCTTCAAGATCCAGCCGTTCCGGTCACATACCTCCTGTGCCAGATCCAGGTCGAAGCCGACGTATTCGCCGTTATCGTCCTTGTAGCCATATGGTGGGAACTCCGCATCGAAGCCGACAACAAACGTATTGTCATCCACTGCTGTCTCTTCCTGCACCTCATCGTCTGCAGTCAGACAGATGGATTCCTCAAGTCCCCATTTCTTTGCGATCTCCTCAAACGTACCATCGGCAAGCATATCAAGCAATGTTGCCTGTACTTTATCACGGAGTTCTGTATTCCCTTTTTTAAATCCGATTCCGTATTCCTCGGAAGACAGACGATCCTCGAGCATCATGAATTTATCTCCGCGGGATTCGATCTCGTAGTTTGCAACACCGATATCCATGCAGATCGCATTGACGGCGCCCGACTCCAGATTCATAAATGCACTGTTGTAATCGCCGACCTGCTGCAAATCCTTGAAAGTCTCACACAGTGCTTTATTCTCCTCGCTTGCATCCTCTCCGGTGAGTGCCGCAAGCGCAGAGCTGTCTGCCTGCACGGCAACAACCTTCCCTGAAAGATCGTTAAGCTGTGTGATGCCGGAATCCTTACGCACGACAACCACCTGTGAATTATCGACATATGGTTTTGTCCAAGTATAGTCATCCTCTCTGCCATTCATCGTGAATCCGTTCCAGATACAGCTGATCGAACCGGAATTTAATTCCATATCCTTCGAGTTCCACTCGATCGGCTGTTTCTTCAGTGTCCAACCATTCCGGTCGCATACCTCCTGTGCCAGATCCAGATCGAAACCGACATATTCGCCGTTATCGTCCTTGTAGCCATATGGCGGGAACTCCGCATCGAAGCCGACAATAAATGTATTGTCGTCCTCTCCGTCCGCCGCCCGCACCGGTGTCTGCATCGATACAATCGGTCCAAGCAGCAGCGCCATCATCAAAATTGCGGTCACTAGCTGTTTCCATTTTGCGTTCATAATGTCTTCCTCTCCTGTTTTTCTTTTAATATGCAGAGATATTGGATCTTGCTGTACTGCCCGTCCCTTCGGCACAAGCCGGATCTCTATCCCTTCCAATCGTTTTGCATAGCCGGCGGTTCCTGCCGGTGCGCCGTTTTCCGCCCAACCAAGCCAGCCGAAACTCTGCGCATGCACACGATAGTATACATCATAATGCCGTTGCATGTCTCCTGTCAATGCAATACAGATAGCTTCGAGTCTTTTTTCCTGTCCGGATGTGCGTAATGAACAATTAAAAACGAAAAACCGCGTACAGATTTTTCTTCTCTGCACGCGGCACACACATTTTCCATTCAGAATGGAGGATTTATCTTCTTTTTCTTCGAATTACGGCATACCCGGTCAGGCTTCCTGCCATAACAAGCATCATCCCTGCAACCGGCATCGCATCTCCGGTCTTTGGCGAAGCTGTGTTATTTGTCTTTGCCGGTTTCGTATCCTTGGCTGCCGGCTTCGTAACATCTGTATCCGGCGCTGCCGGTGTCGTCGATGGTGTAGTTGTTGATGGTGTCGTCGATGGCTTGTCCACGCTTGCAGCCTTCGACTTCTTCACAATAATATAGGTTGAGAACTGATTTGTCTCGAAGGAAATCGTTCCCTGCTCGACCGTTGTCGAAAGCTCGGTCAGCTTGCCATTATGGTTACGCACAACTGTATAATCGTAGTTTGCATCGTAATTATCCAATGCCAGATTCAATGTGACCGGTTTCTCAAACTCTGTAATATTGTTCTCCCAGTTCGAACCATTTCCCTTACTCACAATCTGATCCAGCTTCAAATCTACTGCCTGCGCAGACTGTGCGCCGGATACCAGCGCCTGTGCAGACGTCGTGTCATAGCTCTCTGCATCCGATACCGTCAGTCTCAGATTACCGCTTGCGGCTGCATTTGCACCATTGGTAATGCTTGCAGCCTCAATCTGTTTGCTGTTTGAATTCACTGTATCCGATACCTTCGTGAAAAGCCCCTTCATATGAACCGGACTATTACCCATAACAAATGTAAACGTCGATGTCTGCGCATCTTCCGGCTGTAAGGTCACGCCACCGTTCAACTGCAATCCTGCGACCTGATAACCATAATCCGGGACAAGTTTAATTGTTACCTTCTTTCCTGCCGGAACCGCAATATTTCCGCCCTTTGCATCTCCCGGATTGCCTCCGAACAGAGTTGAAAAATCACTCACACCCTCAATCGCAGTTATCTGTGCCTTTCCATGTTCCAGATATGCGTCCGCGCCGAAGGAATCGCTGTCATACGCCCAGGTTACTGTCAATGTCTCAGATTTCTTATCAATCTGGATGTGTTGCATACCAGCTGTGATTGACGCCGCTGTACTCTCTGTATTTCCAATCGTTATTCCTCCAAATGCAGACAAATCATAGTTAGCTGCATCGTAAGTAATATACACTTTTACAGGTGTAATTTCTGTTTTAAATTCATAAACACCATTTCCTTTCGATATCACAACACTATCTGTAACCAGCTGGCTCATTGTCTTATACCCACTACCTGCATCTGCATAAATTTCAAAGCGCGGGTCTGCCTGCTTTAATTCGTTGTAGAAGTCACTTGCACTTCCAGAAAATGCATTACCCTCGAGCTGCAACGTAACGGAACCTGATGGCGATGGTCCTCCCGGATTTGGATCAACACCGGAGCCCTGGCCTCCGCTTTTGGTGAATTGCGCTTCAATACCCAGGTTTTGATCTGCGCCTGTCGCCGTAATGGTTGCTGTCATGGTTCTTCCCTCACCGCCTGTCAGCGGCACAGTGTTTCCATTCAACCGAAGAGTTACCTGATATCCTTCACTTGGCGTAACAGTAATGGTAAATATCGTATTTTCCTGTACCTCTTCTATCTGCTTGCTCGACTGCTGGAACCCTTTACCTGTATCACTTGAAACTATCTTCATAGTCCCCATCACACTGGTTCCATCCTTATAAGTAAACGTTCCATCGGACGCTTCACACGCTTCGTGAGATTCATCAATCTTCACTGTGTACGTCCCTGCCGCATAGCTTCGCTTCACCGGCAGATAGCTCACGATCAAAAACAATGCCATCAGAAGCGGTAATAGTCTTTTCTTCCTGTTCATAGCCTTGTTCCTCCTCTTTCTTTTTTGATTTTATTTCAGCAAAAATGCCCATAAACTAAAATAACCATAGCAGATTTTCGCCTGCTATGGTAGTTGACATATGTCTCAAATGCACAAAAATACGCTATTTTTCAGGGTTCCACCCATAATAGAACTGAATCAGTCCCATACGTGCCTTCGTCTCGGTCTTCTCATTCATATTCGAGATGTGACGATAGATTGCTGCCCGGGAGATACCAAGTGTATGTGCAATATCCTGCACATTTTCCCCCGAGGAAAGCAACGCCCGAAGCACTTCCCGCTCCCGATCCGTCAAGCTGTATTGTTCGCCGAAGGCTGTGAATTTATCCATCGTGGACAGATCGGCCTGCTTATCCTCCGGTTCCGCTGCCCCGCCTGTCTGTGGCATCAATGCGGATGCCGCAGCTTCCATGCTTCTAAGCTCCATCCCTATCAGAATGTTTTGGTACGAAAACGCCAACACGCTGATCAGGAAAAAGAGAATAACCGCGACAATCATCACTTCATATCGCACTGAAGCGAATCCGCCTGCCAATGTCATGATCATCAGTGCGCATACATTATTCACAGCCCGGCCCAATCCGACCCACAGCTTCGGTTTCGCACTATGATAGGAGATATCCATAAATCCAACTGTGAAATATACCGAGAAAAAGCCTGCAGACAGATAAAATACAAGCAGTCCCAGCAGGAACGGTCCGCCAAACCCAATCACGATCACGCAGATTGTGGACAAAAGCGTCACACAATACATAATCATATGCATCCATCTCCGACCGCGTATATCATACAGAAAGCCAGCCGCAATTCCGCTTAACGCAAGCAACAGGCGCGGCCATTGTCCGATATCCACGTCGCCCGATGCATGCACCGCAGTAACCGCATTGTCAAGCGTTGTAAATACAATCGTCTGGAGAAAGACAATTCCGATCAGCATAATCCCGACGTAAACAGGATATTGTATGTCCTTCTGTCCGACAGCCTCCTGCGGTTGTCCGGCGATGGTATATCCCCCCTCCTGCTCCTGACACGGAAGACTCCCCTTTCTGCCCCGAGTACAAAGCACAAACAACAGATACCCGGTCCCTGCACACAGTGCAACTGCCTGGGTGTGATTTTCATGAATCATATTATTATTCAGAAACTGGAGGAAGATTCCCCCTGCATACGCAAACCCAACACATCTCGCAAGCATTGCACGATCATAAACCGAGTACGCCATCCGGTAATGTACACCAGCCCCAAGCACACCAAGCAGGAAAAACAGTACTCCGCCCGCGATCATCATCTGCACATATCCTGCATACAGGATAATGCAGCCCATGCATCCGGCTCCAATGCCGAACGCAAACAATCCGGTTCCCCCGGTCACCCACGGACTCTTATCCGCGAAGAAACCGGAAATCCAGTTGTATAGCAGAAACCCGATTGCACTTACGCCAAGCATCTGATTCTGCGCACGCACTACGCCTGATGCATCTGTCACGTACATCATACAATTATCAAACAGGTATTCCGTTCCCAGAAATGCGAAGAAAAATACTGCAAGCAAGATGATATTTATATATATAGTTCCTTTTTTCGCATTTGCCTTCATCATTTCTATCCTTCCGGCTTCCCGGTGTTTTATTCCTCTGCACTTCCATCGGCAGCGTCAGTTTCCGTATCATTTGCAGGCCCATCATCCACCGTTTGTTCCGTATCATTGTCCGTGTCCCCGGATTCTGCTTCCAAATCCTTATCAACCTCATGCAACAATACACTCTCATCATGTGCATGCAGGTCTTCTTCCGGCAGGTATGGCTTGAAGCATCTGAGCATAATGTACGCCCACAGATATCCAACCGCGCCAAATCCGATAATCACATATACTATGATTGAAATAATGATATCATAATAGAAACACCATGCAATCACAAGATACGTAAGCAGCATCAAAAGCGTCATCGGAAAGTTCTTGATACTTAGCAAAAATGCATTTCGAAGCTGCACCTTCCACGAATTGTCGAACTTCGCCTGCAGGGCGAATGTATAGATAAATGTCATGACCGTCAGAGTGAGTAATACTACACTTACAAACAGAAACGGCTTCGCGATTGCATTCCCAGTTGCCTTCCACTGTGTCATCCAGAACCAGATATCTACCGACAGGATGAAAAATGCGACTAAAAAGAGCATCCACATACCGGTTGCCTGCTTGAAGTTCTGCTTGAAGCTCCGTGTATAGAACTTCCAGATATATCCGTCGTCGCCGGAGATTCCTTTCATCGCTGTATAGTAAAGTGAAGTGAATGCTGCGCCGATCGTGATAATCGGGACGCACGAAAGCACGAAAAGAATGGACAAAAGCATCGCATCACCCACTCTGCTCAGCATCCTTATAAATATGTTGTCGTAGTTCATTCCTGATTCGCCGTTATCTGCCATGTATCCAACACTCCTGTCTTCTTTTTTATTTTATCTCACCAACAGACTGCATGCAGTCCGCAGTCGTTTCCGGTATGTTCCTGCGACGTATCCGCAATCATCTGTACCAAAACTGCACATAATAGTTTATGATACCATCTTCGATATTTATTTTCAATTAGATATCAAGTTTTTCACGCCATTTTACTTGACAAAACGCAGTTTTACTTCTAGATTATAGAGAGCATGAATAAAAAAGCTGATAAACAGAAACACCTACTATATACAGGAGGAATATCATGAAGACACCATTTGTAACGAAAGCACAGATTGAAGAGATCGTAAAGACATACCCGACACCGTTCCATATCTACGACGAGAAGGGCATCCGTGAAAATGCAAGAAAATTAAAGCAGGCATTTGCATGGAACAAAGGTTATAAAGAATATTTCGCAGTCAAGGCAACTCCGAACCCAACCATCCTGAAGATTCTGAAGGAGGAGGGCTGCGGTACCGACTGTTCTTCTTATACAGAGCTTCTGATGTCAGAGAGAATGGGCATCACAGGTTCTGACATCATGTTCTCATCGAACGACACACCTGCCGAGGAATTTGTCCTCGCGAAGAAGCTCGGTGCGAACATCAACTTAGATGATTACACACATGTACAGTTCCTGAAGGATACATGTGGTGTTCCGGAGACAGTATTCTGCCGTTACAATCCGGGCGGAACGTTCTCTATCTCCACAACGATCATGGACAACCCCGGCGATGCCAAATACGGCATGACGAAGGAGCAGTTGTTCCAAGCATATACCGAGCTGCGTGACGCAGGTGCGAAGAAATTCGGTCTGCATTCGTTCCTTGCAAGTAACACGGTCACAAACGACTACTACCCAACCCTTGCAAAGATTCTGTTTGAGGTCGCTGTTGAGCTGAAGGAAAAGACCGGTATTGCGCTTTCTTACATCAACCTGTCCGGCGGTGTCGGTATCCCTTACACACCGGATAAGGAAGGCAATGATATCCTGAAGATTGGCGAAGGTGTACACAAAGTATTCGATGAGGTGCTTGTCCCTGCCGGACTTGGCGATATCAGCCTGTTCACAGAGCTTGGCCGTTTCATGCTTGCCCCTTATGGACACCTTGTTACAAAAGCAATCCACGAGAAGCATATCTACAAGGAGTACATCGGCGTGGATGCCTGTGCCGTCAACCTGATGCGTCCGGCTATGTATGGTGCTTACCATCACATCACCGTCCTTGGCAAGGAAACTGCACCTTGTGACCACACCTATGATGTGACCGGTTCCCTGTGCGAGAACAACGATAAGTTCGCGATCGACCGCAAGCTTCCGAAGATTGACATGGGCGATTATCTTGTAATCCATGACACAGGTGCACATGGCTTCGCAATGGGTTATAACTACAACGGAAAGCTCAAATCCGCAGAGCTTCTGCTGTGTGAGGACGGCAGCGTAAAGCAGATCCGCCGTGCCGAGACACCGGAAGATTACTTCGCTACGCTGGATGGTTTCTGGAATGTAGAGGTGTAAGAACATATAAGCATATAAATAAGAATGTGTAAGATGAAAACACCCCACCGGTCATAGATCGCACCGGTGGGGTATTTTATATTAAAAAGGAAAGGGTTTTTAATTGTGATTACTTTACATTTTCTATTCCGTCACCCTGATAGGCGACACGGAATCTGCCATAAGACACATACGTCTTAGCCTTATGTTCCGGATCCAGAGGATCTGTCACGGATATGTACGTTGCTGTCCCATCTAATATACTATCAAATGCATGGACCGCATCTTCTATAATATCCGGATAGAGGGAATTGCCAAATCCCCTGAAATCATGATGGGAATTATACATCAAATCATATTTGTCCTTCATGGAACGCAGACGTTCCAGTCCTGCTTTCGCTTCCCGGATCCGTTCTTTTTCCCGTCCCGGCTCCGGAACCGCCAGATAATAGTTGCAGTTGCAGGCATCTCCAAGCAACAGTGTCTTCGTCTTGTCATCCAGAAATACCATCTCGCCAAATGTGTGTCCCGGACAGTGATATGCTGTCACCGTCCGGTCTCCAAGCTCAAACACCTGCCCATCCGTAAGCGGAAGCTTCTCCGGTGTCTTCGGCCATGGCCGCACATCCTCATCCAGATTATAGTCGTAATGTTTATCCGCCCGGTCGGCAATGATCCTTGCATAGCTCTTACGGAAATCCACAGTCGGAAGTGTATTCCCGCTATCCCAGTCCATATCCGCCGGGTGAATATAGATAGAGTCGAAGAATCCGGCTCCGCCAATATGGTCGCCATGGTTATGGGTCGCCACAACATCATACGGTTTATCTGTGATTTTGTTCTCTATGACCCATCTGAGATCCCCGATTCCGGTTCCACAGTCTATCACCAATGCCCGTTTGCTTCCGATAATCACAAACACGCTCACACAGTCAAATTCATCAATCTCGTAAATTCCATCTGCAAACTCATAATACGGTAATTTTCTCGTCACCATGTCTCACGCCTTCTTTCTCTTCTGTCCGCCCTGGTAGCAGTCGATTGCGACTGCGAGAAGCAGAATCAGTCCTTTAATAACACTCTGGAAGTTGGAATTAACACCCATCAGCACAAGTCCGTTATCGAGGATACCAAGGATGATAACACCTACAACCGTACCGCTGATTTTTCCTTCACCTCCGGCAATGCTGACACCACCTAAGCAGGCTGCCGTCATACAGTCAAATGCATAGGAACTTCCTGCGCCCGGCTGCGATGCGTTTGTTCTGGCAACCATGATGATTGCTGCGATGCTGGCTGCAAATCCTGCAAAAGAATACACGAGTACAGTCAGTTTGTTGACATTGATACCTGCAAGTCTGGCTGCTTCTTTGTTTCCGCCAAGTGCATAAATATTTCTGCCAAGGTATGTCTTGTTCATGACAATCCAGCCAAATACAATGAAGATCACAAACAGAATAACCGGAATCGGAACCGGTCCGACATATCCCTGTCCGACTGTCAAAAATGCTTTCGGCATGCCGGTAATCGGATAGCCGCCGGTGATCAGATATGCCACGCCCTGCAGCACAAGCATCATGGCAAGTGTTACAATAATGGGCGCGATATGCAGCTTGATGGCGACGACGCCGTTGATGGCACCAAATGCAACGCCAAGTGCAATGCCGATAATCACTGCAACCGGAATCGGCAACCCGACATTTACCATACAATAGCCCATAACCATGCCGACGACCGCCATGATTCCTCCGACCGACAAATCCATACCTCCGCCGATCATGACCATCGTAACGCCGATTACAACAATTCCGAAAATAGATACCTGACGTAAAATATTGATCAGGTTTGCTACAGATAAAAAGTTCGGTGCAATAATCGAGAAGATAATAACGACTGCCACCAAAAATACATATATACCAAATTTCTTATAAAAAGTTATAAATTTATTACTTGTTTTTTCCATGTTCCTCGCCTCCTGATGCTAAATCCAGAATATAGTTCTGGTCGAATTCTGATTTCGCAAGCTCTCCGGTCTTCCTGCCCTCGTAGATGGTGATAATCCGGTCAGACATACCCAAAAGCTCCGGCATATCCGAGCTTACCATAATGATTGCCTTCCCTTCACCGGCAAGCTGATTCATCAGTTTGTAAATCTCCTGCTTGGCACCGACATCGATTCCCCGCGTCGGTTCATCAAAGATGATGATTTCACTGTTTGCCGCAAGTGTCTTTGCGATTACAACCTTCTGCTGATTACCGCCCGAGAGATTCTCCACCCTTTGCTCGAGGGATGGTGTCTTGATCTGGAATTTCTCCTCATAATCCTCGGCAATCCGGTTTTCCAGCTTCTCATCAACGAATGGTCCTTTGGAGATGCCACGCAGGTTATTTACAACGACATTCCATTTGATGCTCATCCGGAGAAATGCGCCATGCGCCTTCCGGTCCTCCGGGATATATCCGATTCCATGCCGGATTGCCTGTTGACATGTACGGATATTTGTTTCCTTGCCATTTACAAAAATCTTTCCGCTTTCAATCGGATCAGCACCATAGATTACCCGCATCAGCTCGGTACGGCCGGCGCCAACCAGTCCGGCAAATCCAAGGATTTCTCCCCGGTGCAGGGTAAACGAAATATCATGGTCTCCATTTCCTGTCAGATGCTCTACCCGCAATGCTTCCTCGCCGATCTGACTGATACGCGACGGATACGATTCCTTGAGTTCACGGCCTGCCATCATCGTGATCAGCTTCTGCCTGTCGATGTCTTTTATATTTTCTGTGCCAACATAGCAGCCATCCCGCATAACCGTTACGCGGTCCGCAAGCTCGAACAACTCCTCCAACCGGTGGGAGATAAAGATGATCGTCACACCTTTTGCTTTTAATTCCCGCACAATACGAAACAGCGTCTCGACTTCGCTGACCGTCAGTGGTGCAGTCGGCTCATCCATAATCAGGATCTTTACATTCCGGCTGACTGCCTTCGCAATTTCGACGAGCTGCTGATGTGCCGGTGACATTGTCTTTACCTGTCGGGATACATCGATATCTACCCGAAGGTCATCAAATATTTTCTTCGCACGTGCTTCGCGATCTTTGACGTCGCAGAACGCACCGGGTTTCGTCTTGTCACCGAGAAATACATTTTCCGCTGCGCTTATGCCAGGCACCAGCGTAAATTCCTGATAGATGACCTCGATTCCCAGATCTTTTGCAAGCTTCGGTGTCATCTGGTTGTATTGTTTGCCTTCCAGTTCAATCGTTCCGGAATCCGGAACAATTGCCCCCGACAATACCTTGATCAGGGTTGATTTTCCTGCTCCGTTTTCACCGATCAGAGCGTGGATCTCGCCTTCTTCTACATCGAACGATACATCATTGATTGCGATAACGCCGGGATATGTTTTTACGATATTTTTTACACTCAGTATGTTTTTCACAGAGTTCATCCCCTTTCTAAGAATGCCTCCGATGATTCACCAGAGGCATTCTTTTTGCAATCTTTATTTGTCTGCTTTATAGTAATCTGCGATATTTGCCTTTGTTACTGCGTGGATCGGAGTTTCGATTGCCGCATCAAATGTCTTGCCGTCAACCAACTCCTGGATATATTTCGCTACAACACTTCCAAGCGCCTCGAAGTACATCGTACCTCGCATGCATGTTCCGTCATTGATACCCTTCAAAGCCTGATTTGTACCGTCACAGGCGAATACGCCGAAGTTTTCGTTGTCCTTGCCTGCTGCCTTCACTGCCTCAACAGATTCTACCGCTGCCGCATCACCATAGCACACGATTCCGTTCAGGTTCGAATATTTCTGAAGCATCGTCTCTGTCGTTGTTGTTCCGGATCCTACAACATCCTTACCGATATCAACGACTTCCAAAATATTGACATTCGGAGCTTTCTCCTTGATTGCATCCTGGATACCCTGTCCACGATCCTGCATATCCTGGTTCTGATAGGTTGTATATACTACGATGTTTCCTTCGCCGCCGAGCTGGCTGTTCAGCCAGTCTGCTGCCATATCACCGATCTGTGTTCCGATAGAATACTGGTCAGTTTTGAGCACGAGATCATGTACTGCTGTCTCAACACCACATTCAATGATCTTGACGCCCTTTTCCTGTGCTGCCCTGAGCGCATCGTCACAGGATGTATCGGATACCATCGCTACGATGTAATTACAATTTCCGGTTACCATGTTCTCGATTGCAGATACGGCTGCTGCCGAATCGTTATCGAAACTTGCAGATACATAATCCCATCCACGATTGTCACATTCCTCGTGAAGCTTCTCATCGATTCCAATCATAAACTCCGTCTGGAGTGTCGGCGCCAGGAATCCTACCTTTACTCCACTTCCAGATGTGCCGCCCTTTCCTGCGGAACATCCTGTCATCATTGCTACTGTCATAACTACTGCCAACAAAATACCAAACAATCTCTTTCGTTTTTTCATAGTCATTTCCTCCTCATTTTCTTTGTTTTTTCTTCCGTCAGATACAGGGAAATGGCAGAAGCACGTCCGGCTTCCGGTGGGATCATTTCGATGTATCTATCTGATGGTTTTATTATATGGAGGATCTGCCCTTCCCACAATCGGACAAGTTTCGGATTTAGGGAGAGGATTTTCAGTTCTTTCTCTCCCTTGCGAAAATAACCACCGCAATTACAAGAATTGCGATTTCCCAGATATAAGAAAAATAGCTGTAAAGAGAAAGTCCCGCAGACAGATTCAGAAGAAGCACCATGGACAGACTGCCCAAAACAGTGCCGCGCAGGTTCCCTTTTCCTTTTAGAAAGTTTATTCCGCCAAGACACGCTGCCGCAATTACCGGATACAGGTATCTCCTGCCAATACCGGCACTGCCGCCATTGGTGATGAACAAAAAGATCATTGCCACCTGGGCAAATACAATACCACTGATTCCACAGATAATCATGCGGCACATATCAAAACGGATTCCGCTGTTTTTGACCGAGGTTTCATTTTCTCCCAGCATCCGTACGTATTTCCCATAATATGTATGTGTAAGCAAAAACTGCAGGAACACATAAATTACAACTGCAATACCGGAAAAAATCATCCAGAACATGCAGGAACCATAGTAATCCCTCGGGATCGGTGCCTGTATCGCATCTCCGAACATAGCAGCTATCCCCTGATAGATCTGCTGCAAAATAAAGGTCAGCAAAATAGGGTTTACACGGATTTTGCCGATCAGAAGTCCCTTTGCCATCCCGAACAGCATCTGTGCCAGTATCATAACCGTTAAGCTCACCCAGACCGGAACCCCTGCCCGCAGGCATAGTCCGCCCAGGCATGTCGCCATTGCGATTTCCGCCATAAATGCGAAATCTAAAACACCACTCAGCATCTCGAGCGAAAGTCCCATCGTCAACAGTACGATAATCACAAACTGATGCAGTACATAGTCTGCAGTAAGTCTGGGGAACAATGCGATGGCAAGAATCAGGATCAAAACGATATTTCCGATTTCCATATGATATTTATCATAAAATGACCACACAGTCTTCAAGCTATCACCTCCAGCCGGTCCGCAACATCCACACAGACTTTACTCTCGTTTTCGAGCAGAAGGACGCTGCTTCCTCTCTCCACGATCTCCCGCAATTCCCGCTTCAGCCATGCGACCTCCCGGACGTTTAGATTTTGCAGCATGTTTTTCAGGATCAGCACACGCGGATGAAACAGCTTATAACGATAGATTCCTATTTTCCAGGCTTCTGTCTCAGGGTTCAGCATCTCGATATCCCGTCTGTCCAATCCCAGGAAATTGTCTTCCAATATATACTTTTGCCGCTTCTGATAAAACCCGAATGCTGAACATATGCGCGGATATGTCGGCAGAAGAATGTTTTCCTCGTTGGTCAGATTCTCGCAGATTTCCGTATGGTTTCCATACTCCATAAGCGCAATCCGGTGCTTCATAAGCTCCTGTATGTTTTTATAGGCGATGATCTCGCCATCTAACTCAAACCGCGACTGTATGGCATTGGAATGAAGGATGTCCGACCATACTTCATCCACCTGTCCGGGTGTACCGAGTGCCGCAAGGATTTCCCCTGCCCGCATCGAAATCTGCGGCTGCCAGCTGCCATCCCGGAACGTCTGCCACACGAAGGAATCCACCGGTCTTAGCTGTGGTTTTCCGCTGGCAGCACGTGCTTCCGGTATGGTAGTATCTGCTGCCTCCAGACCGCGTTTTAATATCTCGTCAATCATCCATGTATCTTCGTTTTGACAGATCTTTTTGTAGATTGTATGATGCCGGAACAAAATCACTTCATCAAAGAAAGGATCCGTGAAATCTGCCCGGTTATCAATCGATATAACCGTAATCCCGTCCTGCTTCAACCGGTTCACAAACTGTCTCAGCTTCCGGCGTTCTTCTCCAGGAAAACACGCTACAATCTCCCGCAAAACAAGAATACGCGCCCCCTGTGTGATAGCGCGTACCATCCCGATCAGAATACGGTCTCCGTTCTTCAGATGGCTGCTATGCTCATCTGCCGCATAAGGCAGATCGTATTTTTCAAGCAGTGCACGTCCCTGTATATGCAACGCCTTTTCATTCAACCGGATTTTACGCAGGCTGTTTCTTCGTAACAAAAAAAGATTCTCGCTGACATCGAGCGAATCCATGTACACCGTGTCTTTGGAGATCACAAAAATGCCAGCATCCTCAAAATCCCGTTTTCCTTCCGGCTTCCATGGTTCTCCATCCAAGTAAATCCGGCCTCTTGCGAGCGTTCCTTTCCCATCGAAAAAGTCCGCCAGTATCTCCTTGCTGTTTTCCACGCCTGCAACTCCCATGCTGTACCCCCGGCAGATAATCAGGTTCAAATCTTCAATCTCATGCCTGCCCGGTCTGATGATATTCACATGTTCCATCCGAATGATCTCATGTCTCATAATCCATGCCTGCTTTTTCTTTCCTGTTTTTCTAAATCACAGATCATTTCTGTCTGCCTTCTTAGGAAGCCAGATTTCTACATCTGTTCCGATTCCGGTCGTGCTGTAGAGGCGGAGTCCATAACGGTTTCCAAATGCGAGCTGGATCCGCTGGTTTACATTGCTCAATGCAATTCCGTTTCCGTGCTTCCCGTTCCTGTCTGTTCCATGTGCATCCATTCCTGACGTCTCTCCGTGCGTGCTTCCATCGTCGCCACTCTCCCGGTGCTCCTCCGTCTGTTCCAGTGCCTGTCTCATGGAAACAAGGGTATCCCAGTCAATTCCTGTTCCGTTATCCGATATGACAACAACCAGTTCCTGATCTGTCGTGTAAATCCGTATTGTCACCTTTCCGTTTTCTGCCTTCGTCTCTAAGCCGTGGAAAATTGCATTTTCCACAATCGGCTGCAGGGAAAGCTTGGGAATCAGATAATTCCCGACTTCATCCCTGTCATCCTCCACATTGATTTCAAGGGTGAATTTATTTTCAAACCGGTAGCTCTGAATCAAGAAATAATTCTCAATATTCCGAAGCTCATCGCGGATTGTCACAATGTTTTCTTTGTTGCTGATGCTATACCGGAAAAAAGCCGCCAGCGCCTTCGCCATACGGGCAATGCTGTCACATTCATATAAAAGCGCCTCACTTCGTATACATTCCAGCGTGTTATATAAAAAATGCGGATTGATCTGACTTTGCAAGGCTGCAATTTTCGCCTGCTTATTCTGCACCTTGACGGAATATTCCTCCCGCAGCTTCTGCTGCACGCGCTGTTTCTCCCGATAGTCATCCTCAAGTTTTTTTATCTTCTTTGTTTGTATCCGATGCATCAAAAGGATTGTCCCAGCCCAGACAATCAACGCACCCACACATATCCAGATTGTTTTTCCCATGTTATGTCCTCGCGTTTCACTTCGTCTGTCAATAATATAGCTTCCGGTATTCTGCCGGCTTCACACCGACAACCTTCATAAACTGCTGACTGAAATATTTGGCATCCTTATACCCGACACTTTCGCCGATTTCATACACCGGAATCTTCGTGTCCCGAAGCATCTGCTTTGCTTTCTCCATCCGGATTCCGAGCAGGTAGTTCGAGAAGTTCTCACCGGTTTCTTTCTTAAACAGTTCTGAGAAATAATTCGTGTTGAAGCCTATGGTGGCGGCTACATCCTCCAGCGTGATCTTCTCTGTAAAATGTTCTTTCATATAGGCGATTGCCTCCAATACCGGTTTGCGTTCGCGGTTTTCCCGTTCACTACGGCTCTCTGTGATCAAACGCTGCACCTGACGGATCACATAGTCTCTCAAATCCGCAACTGTCGACAGATTCTCCAACACCTCCTGCTGCACATCCACATCAAATGTATCTGCTATTTCCAGAATGTCATAAGTACTGCGGAGCAGCCACAATCCCATTGCATAAAATTCGCTTGCAAAAAGAGCCTTATCGCTTGCCAGCCGAAAGCACTTGTGAATCTGGTACTGACAGGCATCCGGCTGCATTGTCTCAACCGCTTTTGCGAATTCCTCATATTCATTCTGAAAGTCCTTTGGCGAAAATAGTGCGTGCGGCTCCTGACAATATTCGATTCGTCTGCCGTTTCCCTTGAAGAGCCGGCTGGCAGCCGCCTCTTTGCTCATCTCAATCGCAGTACTGATCTGTTCGAAGCTCTCGACTTCACTGCTCACCCCGACAGTAATCCTGTAATGCTGGAAGCTCTCCAGATAATCGCTCAGCTCATTGAAAAAATCCGTAATCCGGTTGTCGATATTCTCCTGCTCCGTCTGAAAATAATTTAACAGCACCTGCACGGAATGATTCGACTGCACAGCTGCAATCAGGTCGATGGTGCATGCCGAAAACGCATCCTCTGCCCTCTGCATGATCTTGCGGAGAACAAACTGCATCTGTTGTGTATTCTCTGCCACATCAATATCCCGGTCAAGCTTGAAGGTTAATCCCCGGAAGCACTTGTTCTCAAGCTGAAGCCCAAACTCCGTGTTCGCAGCATCAATATTTTCCTGCTTCTGGCTTAGTATCTGTTTGAGGAATTCTTTGTGGCGCAGATATTTACTATCCTCCAGCTTTTTCTCAATCTGATTCACCTGTTGCTGCTTATCCTCACGTTGTTCTTCTTCCGCGACGATTTTCTGCAGCTGCCTGTTCAGCTCATCCTCATCAATCGGCTTGAGCAGATAATCTTCCACACCATATTTCAATGCTTTCTGCGCATAGTCAAAGTATTTATATCCACTGACAACTATAAAATGGCATTTCACACCCTGCTCGGATGCCTTCTGGATCATTTCCAATCCTGTCAACATCGGCATCCGGATATCCGTGATCACGATATCCGGCGATTCGGACAAGATCTTCTCATACGCCGTCTGTCCGTCTGTCACAAGTCCAATACAAGTCAGTCCCAGCTGATCCCACTGTATCAATCGTTTCACAAGCTGTCCCACTTTTATCTCATCATCTGCAATTAATACCTTTCGCATTCTGTTCATGTTACTCACCTCTGTATGTACCGTCTTATGCTATCTTATACTATCTCGTACCATTGTTTGCTAAGGTTAGTTTATCATGATTCATACTTTGGAACTATCTGCTTTTTGTTATTTTTAACATACTTTTTTACATGTTTTGTTCCGTAATGTCACGATATATTTCATGCATTCCTCCGGTTTGATCGTATCCCCTGTGTGCAAAAGAACCTGGAAGTCTTACACTTTCAGGTTCTTTCCCTTTTACTGTACACTAAACGTATACATCGTATTACTCTGCAAACTTAACGAATTCTCAAACGCTTTCCGTGTCACCTTTACCTCTTCACCAAGCACTGGATCATAATACCGGATATGCGTTGAATTGTAGCTGATTACAAGCACATATCTACCATCATCGATACATGCTGCAAACGGGATATCCCGATCTAAGAAATACAATGCGGTCGACAGACTGATGCCGGAGATATTGATGCCGACCCCGTTCGTGTAATCCTCGAACACCTTCTCGAACGTTCCACTCGCGATTGCATCGGGCAGTTCCAATGCACCACCTGCATACTCTGCACACATGTATGCACAGGTAAGTAATGACTGGTTCACATCCGGATTTGATGTCTCTTTGATTTCATCCGCAACTGTATTATAACTGTCTGCTGCCAGACACCGGTAAATCGTATTTCCGCTGCTATCCACAACAAGACCTGCCTCATCATCTACCACACGTGTAATCGCACTTCCAGCAGTCTCATATTCACCTGTATATCCGGTATTATCAAACACATAATAAGCACCGTCACGTGTCTGTGTCTCTACCCGCATATCCTTGTAAACTTCTGATTTTCCATATTTCGTCTTACGATAGCTTACTGTATCCGCCAGATAGAAATTCGACGGAAATACAATATCCAGAATACTCCATGCATAACTGTCATACGTCGTATCCGTCGTAATCATCTTGTTATTTTCCTCTTTCTTGTAGGATATATAATCCTGTTCAATCTCCTCGAAAAACTGATTTTGTTTGCGCGCACGTGTCAGGTAAATCGTATCGTCCCCAACGGATGCGTTCATGATATACACGCCGTCCTTGGTATAATCCTTCTTCTGTCCACCATCATTCCCCATAATGAACAGCTCATATAATGGCAATATAGCCTGTCCATCGGAAGTCATGATTACATCCGCACTATGTGCACAACCGTAAATCAGATCATTTTCCACGAATCCGAGGGTCAACAGCAGATCACCATCTGCACAGGTTTTCTCATACGTCTCTCCCGTCTCAAAATTCCGAATCGTGATTGCCGTCACATTCTCGTCCTCAGCCGCATTCGGATAAGCAACCAGCTTCCGATTTGCAGATACTAGGTACTTGGCAGAAGGAATCCCCTCCACCAGCGCAGTCTGTGTCATATCAGCAAGGGATACCTCATACAGGGTTTCATCCAACAGATAATAAAACTTATTCGTCTGCGCATTGTAATAAGTAAACCTCCCGGTTTCCTTTTTCATGATGTCGTAACTCTCATCACATTCTACGAAGAAAAGCTCCTGTGTTGTCATGTTCTCCGTCGAATAGTAATAAAGTGACATACCGTTTTTGCCTTCATGTTCGCCACGATTCATATATCCGTATACAACAAAGTAGATATTTCCATCCGCATCCATATCCGCAATATTGATATCCAGGTTTGTATTAAGCGTCCGCGCATCCGAATAACTGTCCTGCGGATAGCTGAATATATTCGTCAGAGAACTTTCATTATAACGATACATCCAGAGTTGTCCCAGACGGACAAATGCAATCGTCGTGTAATCTGCGGTTGCCACATATTCCGCTGGTTCATTTGTGACACCCATGCTGATGCTGTTTTTGTCCTTGCTGATGTAACCGCTGTCGAAGAAGCTTTCCTGATACCGGTCAAACGCAAGCAGATCCACCGTCTCCGCACTGCGGTCATAAGTGGCGTTATAGTACTCGTCCACCTGATAATAATGACTTTTCTTGTTATTCATGGACTCCACGACATAGGACATATGCACGACAGCGTACTCGTTGTCAATCTCCGTGATTGTTGGCGTCACACCTGTTACAACAACCGGCGTCAGTCCGCCCCAGGTAATCTGCTCATAGGTAGCATTTAAGTCCACATGCGCCAGACTCGAGGTTGTTCCCGCCTTATCGGTCTTCAGATTATCGAATACGATATTTCCCTCGGACTCATTCACTTCCTTGACAAATGTCGTATCATGAAAATTCATGGCATAGTCTACGATTGCTTTTGCATGCTGTTCCGGCAGATTTACTACCCGGTTATAATACCGCACCTCTGTGCCATCCGCCGCTGTAATAATAAACACAAATACATATTCCCGGTTTTGCTGCATGTCCATCCGGAAATTCACGTCATATTTCTTGCGTCCATTCTCAACGCTTCCGGAAACTGCATCACCGCGTTCCACCAAGGAATCACCTGCAATGCTTCGCAGTTCATAGGTAAATGTCTCGCCATATTTTGCTTCATTATCAACGAGAACCGTCACACCATGATTGTTGTTTAGCGGCACAATTCCATCCCGCATCAGGCTTGTCGACATCGTCTGCGTATATCCGCAGGTACGATTTATAACCTTACCCTCAAATTCGAGATACACATATGGAAGTGTCGGCTCTTCCAGTTCCCTTGAAACGCGGTTCAGACCTCTGTTATTGAATTGATTTACCAAAAAGGCTGTGCCCACCGCAACCGCAATGAACACGAGCGCCTTTATCAAAAACCGTTTCATGTTTAGTAATATTTTCTCCTTTTACGGTATCTGCACCGGCGAATGTAAAATTCGTGGCAGACCATAATTTCAATCATATGCAGCAATGTCTCATCTGCATCCTTATAGCTGATCTTGTCATAGATTTTCTTTGCAATCGAAAACATAGCTACCTTGTCTGGATAAACTGCAAACATCGGACTTCCTTCATATTCCAGCCGGTCGCAGGCATCCTCCACCATGACCAGAATCAGCTTTGCACGCATCGGATACATCGCACGCAGATATGCCCGGTCTTCCTCTAGTTCCTGTTCATCCACAACCATGAGCTCCGGAGCACGAAACTTATGCACATACATCTCATCGATTTCTTTCATGGAATCCTCACATACAAAATGACATAAATAGACAATCAGTTTTGAGGCTGATTGTCTATCTGTTTTTCTTATTTTATGCATTAGAACCATTTTTTGTGCATGTGAATCTGTATCTCCTACTCATCACCAAAGGAGATGCCAAGACGTTTTGCATATTTCACAACGCTGTCATCCGGTGATACATATTTCAGCTTTCCTGCGGACTCTTCCATCGGAATCGCCGTCACCTCATTGTTACGCATAACAACAAGCTTGCCGAAATCTTTGTTTTTGATCAGTTCCACTGCCTCTGCTCCAAACAGGCTTGAGATCACACGATCATAAGGATCCGGACTTCCGCCCCGCTGCGTATGTCCCGGAACAGTCACACGGATATCCATACCTGAATATTCCTTGATCTTATCAGCTACTTCATAAGCAACAGATGGGTATTTCTCAGCTGCTGCTGCAACCGCTGCCTTGCGTTCTTTCTTTGGTAATGCCGCAACTTCCTTGGAGATAGCACCCTCTGCGACAGCAAGGATCGAGAATCCTTTCCCTTGCTTTGTTCTTCTGTCAAGTGCCTCACATACCTTGGCAATATCATATGGAATCTCCGGAATCAGGATGATATCTGCACCGGATGCAATACCTGCATGCAGTGTGATCCAGCCTACCTTGTGTCCCATAACCTCTACGATAAATACACGGTTATGGGAACATGCAGTCGTATGAATACAGTCAATTGCCTGCGTTGCCACATCAACAGCACTCTGGAATCCGAATGTCATATCCGTGCCCCAGATATCATTGTCGATCGTCTTTGGAAGTCCGATTACATTCAAACCTTCCTGTGACAGGCGGTTTGCTGTCTTCTGGGAACCATTTCCACCAAGAACAACGAGTGCATCCAGCTTCAGCTTGTTATAATTCTTCTTCATCTCCTCAACCTTGTTCAGGCCTTCCGGAGTCGGCTCGTCAATCATCTTGAATGGCTGACGGGAACTGCCAAGAATCGTACCACCCTTCGTCAGAATTCCTGAGAAATCAGACGGCTTCATCTTTACATAATTGCCATAAATCAATCCCTTGTAGCCTTCTAAAAAGCCATATACTTCCACATCTTCAAACGTGTTATACAACCCCTTTGCGACGCCACGCATCGTCGCATTTAATGCCTGACAGTCACCGCCACTTGTCAACATTCCTATTCTCTTCATTATGCAGCCTCCTTAATATATATTCCCGCTGTCCGGCAATCCTACCTGAGCGGTTCCCCGGATTTATCCGTAATCTTTTTTTCTCCCGGTAAATCCATTTACAAAACAGTTCGTCCTTCCAATGCCCGAAGTAACGTCACTTCGTCGATACATTCCAAATCTCCGCCAACCGGAACACCACTTGCGATTCTTGTAACTTTTATACCGGATGGCTTGACCAGTTTAGATATATACATCGCAGTCGCCTCACCCTCCACGCTGGAATTTGTCGCGATAATCAGTTCTTCTACATCCTCCTGTTCCAGCCGCAGGATCAGTTCCTTCAGCCGGATATCTCCGGTTCCAATTCCCATCGCCGGATTGATCACACCATTTAATACATGGTAGACACCCTGATACTGTCCCACACGCTCATACGCTGCCAGATCTCTCGGTGTTTCAACAACCATAATCAGCTTGTGGTTCCGCTTCGGTGATGCGCACACCGGACATAATTCCTGATCGGTAATCGTATAGCAGGATTTGCAATACCGGATATTCTTTTTTGCATCTGTGATTGCTGCCGACAGGCTTTCCACCTGTTCTTCCGGCATATTGATAATATGGAACGCCAACCGCTGTGCGGTCTTTCCACCGATGCCGGGAAGTCTTCCGAGTTCACCGATCAGCCGGTTTACTTTCTCTCCATAAATATCCATTAGAACGGCAAACCTCCGCCCAATCCACCGGTAATCTTACCCATGGAATTCTTCTGATCCTCATCCTGCATACGGATGGCTTCATTCATAGCTGCCATGATCAGATCTTCCAGCATCTCGATGTCATCCTTATCAACAACTTCTTCATCCAGATGAACCGCTGTCACTTCTTTCTTGCCGTTGATCTTTACCTTGACAACACCGCCGCCCGCAGCTGCCTCATATTCTTTTTCTTCAAGTGCTTTGGTGGTCTCTTCCATCTGCTTCTGCATCTTCTGTGCCTGCTTCATCAGATTATTCATATTGCCGGGCATCATACCCATTCCACCATATCCACCTCTTTTTGCCATCTTTATATCCTCCTGATTTCTTATTCTTATATTCATACACGGTTTCCCATGCGTACTACCTTTTTATATGATTTGGACTCGCCAGATTAAAAGCTTACTCATGCATTTCGATGTCATCAAATACAATCCGGCTCAAATCCCAGTCTTTCTGCAATTCATGCACTTCTTCCCTGCCATCAATCTTGCGGAATGTCACACGTACCTTACACTGTGCCATATCGGTAAGCTGCTCACTCAGTTCGTCCAGCTTGTCCTGACTGGCGAAATAGGAAATCGCCAGATCATTGTCCGGTGTATCTGCCACAACAAGCTCCAGCGCACCAGATTCTCTTCCTGCAACAAGCGATGCCTGTCTATAATAATGCTGCACCAGTCTCGGTCCACGCTTGCCAATCGTCTTCCACGCTTTCGCAATCAGAAGCAGATCCTCATATTCTGCCTGCGGATATTTCTCCCGCAGATTCTGTTTGATATGCTCAGATGAATCGCCTGTCTGCGGTATCATCGGCTGTTGCGCCATCCCTGCACCTTCCGCAGTCGGCTGTGCAACCGTCATAACGACCGGATGCGCCTGCTGCTCTTTGAGCAGTTCTTTTGTCTCTGCCAACTGCTGTTCCAACAACTCAATCCGCTGATTCATTCCCTCGACATCATATCGCATTTCCGGCTTACAAAGCTTTATGATCGCAATCTCCAGCATCACCCTTTTTGATGTAGTATACGAGATTTTTGCCGCCGCATCCTGTAATACATAGATCGCATGCATCAGTGCATCTTCCTGTGCATCCTGTGCAAGCGCAATCATCCGCTCTTTCGTCTCCTGATTTACTTCCATCGTCATGGCCGGGTCGATGGACAGCACCAGAATATTCCGTAAGAATCCTGTGAATTCATTCACCAGCTGCATGAGGTCTTTCCCCTGCCAGATTGCTTCATCAATGATTTTCAATGCACCAATGACATCGCGTTTTTTGAGATATTCAAATAACCGGATATAGACTTCCACATCCACAGCACCAATTGCATCCAGCACCTTATCCAGTGTAAGCTCTTCCCCCAGATGGTAAGAAATACACTGTTCCAGAATACTCAGACCATCTCGCATGGAACCATCTGCGGCACGCGCCACATATTCGACCGCTTCTCTTGTTGCCGCGATTTTCTCTCGTTCCAGAAGCTCCTGCAGACGATCTGCAATCACCTCCAATGGAATCCGATGGAAATCATACCTCTGGCAACGGGATAAAATCGTAGC
Organism: Wujia sp.; assembly: GCF_056872695.1. Classification (NCBI taxonomy): domain Bacteria; kingdom Bacillati; phylum Bacillota; class Clostridia; order Lachnospirales; family Lachnospiraceae; genus Wujia; species Wujia sp. The sequence goes on from NZ_DBMFCD010000002.1 coordinate 80,280, forward strand.
CGGAATCTTGTGTGACTCCGTGGTTGCCAGGATAAAAATAACATAAGACGGCGGTTCCTCCAGCGTCTTCAAAAGTGCATTGTATGCCGCATCACGGAGCATATGCACCTCATCTATAATATAGACCAGATATTTTCCGGTCGACGGAGAATAATTCACCGAATCCGTGATCTGTCTGATATTATCCACACCATTGTTACTTGCAGCATCGACCTCGATTACATTCATCGCTGCCCCCGCCGCAATCGCTTTACAGCTGCTACATTCATTACATGGGCTTCCATTGATCGGATGCTCACAATTGACCGCCTTTGCCATCAGCTTCGCCGTCGTTGTCTTTCCGGTACCTCTGGTTCCACAGAACAGATACGCATGTCCCACCCGATCATGCACAATCTGGTTTCGGATCGTCGTCACAATATGTTCCTGTCCTTTGATCTCCTCAAACGCGTCCGGTCTCCACTTCCGGTACAATGCCATATATGACATAAACTGCCTCCAACTCTATATATGGAAAATCTGATCCAGCATCCGAAGTGTTTTGAAATTACCTTTCGCCGTTATCTCACCGGACATAAAGCCCTTCTGGAAGCTGTTCTTACCTGCTAAGATATTGCGCAGCATCGTACTCGATGCTTTCAGCTTCACATCGGCTTCCACATCAGAGCCATACTCACACTGCAAGACTTTCCCTACACGTATCACTAAATTCTTCCCCATATCCGGTACTATGATCACATAGCTTGCCGCAAATCCGCCCTCCGGATGGAAGTTCTCATAAAATCCTTCAACAATATCGTCCTCGTAAACACTCGGCGGCTCCGGCGTTTCCTCCTCGTCTCCAAGCATCTGCTTGAACATCGCAGCGAGTTCCTCAATATCCTCTTTCTGCTTCTTCACATATCCGTCATCTGCCACGAACTTGGAAAGCTGCTCACTCTCCTGTGGTGTCAGATTGATATTATTCTGTTTAATCAGCGTGTTCTTTACCGCTGTATTACTCGTCGGCAGCTTCCTCGTCTTTTTATTGATCAGGCGGTAAAAGTCCTCTGCTTTTTTCTCGATCAGATCCAGATACTGGCTTTCCTGCTCCAGCACATCCGTCGAATCGACATATGTTGCAATCCCCGGTTCAGAAATACCTCCCAGCACATCCCATGCCTTGCGCAGTGACAGCTCCGCATCCTGTTCGCCGTACGCCGTCGCAACCACAACCGGCATCATATACAGAGACGCAATCTTCTCCTTGTCACCATACAGCCAGCACATGTCCAGAAACTGCTGCATATAGCCGCCAATGCCGAACCATTCCAGACTCGCAGCCAGAATCACGCCATCGCAATCCTTCAACGTGTTCGGAAGTGTTGCAATCCCCGACTTATCCTCATACATATTATATCTTGTGACTTCTACCCGAAGCTCCTGCAGAACCTGAATGATTTTCTCCACTACAAAGAGTGTTGGATCCTCCAGCAATCCCCGGCCTCCGTAATACACATTTACCTTCACTGTAACACCTCATGTATTCACTGCCATTTTTTCTTTCGCATGCTACAAAAACATACATTATTACTATACCAAAAACAGGGGGTAAATACAATAATTGCGAGGAAAAAAGCAAATAGAAAAATCTGCACCGTTTTCAATCTGGAAAATGATGCAGATTTTTCTATTCAATATCATCTCATCTTTATGCTTCTGTTTTTTCATCCATAGGACTGCCTGACGCCGTATCATCAATCAGTCCATCTGAATGTTTTCGTATCTCTCGATTCAGTTCTCTGACTTCTTCGATTGTCTGGCATTTGTCCGTGGCCGTCGTTATCAACCACGTAATAAATTGTAATTGCTTATTCGTCACTTCTTCTACCATACCTGTCACCTCCGACAAGCCTTTTCTCTGATTTTTCCATCTCACTATGTTCAAACAGAGAAAGTACTTCATTGATCTTCAAGCACGCTTCGTGAACATAGTATACCACATTCATTTGCTTTTACATAGTTTTTTCTTACGCAACAAAAAACTCCTCATTTGCAAGTCCCACCACATCGCCCTTCTCTAATTTCTGCTCTGTCATCGCCGGGATGCGCTTTGCATTGATATATGTTCCATTGGTAGAGTTCTGATCCTCGATATATAACCCGTCCGGACGGCAGAACAGCCGGACATGCACGCGACTGATCTGTGTCGTCGAAACACGGTAATCCGACGACTTGTCCCTTCCTATGGTGAGCGATGTTTTATCCAGCGGTATACGAAATGGTTCAAGTGCACCATTTGTCAACGGCACCAGCTTCATAATTTCTTTTTTCGCAACTGTCGGCGTCTGCGGAGATACGGATGCATAATCTATATTATATTTTTCCGGCAGGCTGGCTTCCGAACGAATATCCTTCCTATCTCTTCCATATTGCAGCTGATATTCCTGCATCGCAGTATCCGGTTCTTCCTCTCCGGTTTTATCGCGTACTGTCATGATTGCAAGTATGATCAATGTTAAAAGCCAGATGATTCCAAAAATCGCTGTCCCTGTCGTCCCATCAAAAAATAAATACTTGATAATCAATGCCAGTGCAGCGCCTCCTGCTAATGCATACAATAAAAAACGTTTGGAAAATATAGAATCTACATCTTCCCGCTTTATCTGCTGTACAATTACTGTCTTTTCTTCTGCACATTCTTTTTTGTCTGTCTGTTTCGAGATATCTGCCTCATCTTGTTCGTCCGGATCCACGCATTTCACATCCGTATCTGTTCTCTCATTCAGCAAAGCCAGAAAATCTGTCATATCACACCAATCATCTGCCAGAATCCTGTGACATTCGTATAAGAACAGTTCCCCTTCCCGATCCAGGTGATCAAACCGTGGCATCAGATACCCCAAAAAGACAGCCAGCTGTTCCCTTAATGGTTTTTCGTATCCCGGTACACACAACATGCGTATTGCCTCCTTTTCCCGATGAAAAAACAGATATTCTATACGTATAACCAGATCTGATGCATCCAGTAGATACTCCTCCAACATCTTTGCCTGCTGCATAATCTGATTCAATAAAGAACGTAATTGATGTCCGTCCATCGTTTTTTGCTGTAAATATGCCTGCATACTATAGCATCCCTTTGTATTATGTGATAACCAGACTTCACCATCGGTACAAATCATGGTCGATGCCAGAATATACGGAAATTCATTTTCCACCAACATCTTGACCTGATACATTCTGCCCTGTTCTTCAAGCATCTGCATCGTTCCTATCTTTGCATCCATATAATGGTAAATTCCCTTATTCCCAAACAATATTTCCATACACCTGCCACCTTCTGAGCCGACTGCTGCATACGTCCACTTCCGTAACAAAGACATGTCCTTCTTTTTCATAACAATAATTTCTGTTGGAAATTCCCGCATACGATGCTCCTGCACCTGTTTTTTCCTTTGTATCCTCTATTTTTTCCTGTAACCCGGAGTTTTCCTCATATGTATAAATCACACTATACCCATCCTGCTGTACCAGTCCATCCCGGACCGTATCTAAAAACAACATAATTACCATAACAAGCACGCCAAATATAATCGGCATAATCAGGCTTAATTCCACCACAGAGCTACCTTTATTTCCCATCTCATAACCTCCTCCTGTAACAATATTCATTTTCTATTTCCACATCGCGAACATGCACCGAGCCCGGTTACCTCACTTTTCTTCTTTCGATACACTGTCCGTGTTAACCCGCTGCATCGCAGACTGCTATGATAACAATCACCATCCTCTGTCACATACACCTGTTCCCCCCGGAGTTCCTTTCCACAAAATGCACACGCAGCATACCCATCCGCTTTCGCTTCCTGTAGGGAACTCATCCGGATATCAAGTGTCAAATAGCTGCAGCTACGTGTCACATGGTACACCGACTGCCTGTCTGTCACGTATACATACGCATCCTTTCCGCTTTCGGCTTCAGAATCCGTATCTGTCCAGACCGCCCCCGTATATGCCCGTTTCCGTATTGTAAAAGTCCGTGGCCCCAGATACTTCAGTTCATAGCTCGTTCTAAGAACGACATAATCCTCTTCGTCCATAGTGCTTCCGGGAAAGCACACCCCGGATTCTCCATATTTTACATATTGTTCCACAGTCTTTTTCTCATCAATATACCGTGGAAACCGCAAGTATGCGACAGCTGCATCACAGACACCTGCGCTGGCTGTTTCGGACATATATTCAACCGTCTCTGCTGCCGCCTCATAAACCTGTACCTCTGCCAGCACACTCTGGAAACATAAAAACAGACGGAGCATCGCCAGAAGAAACACCGGTATCACAAGTGAAGCCTCCACCGATGCACTTCCTGTATTTCTTCTTTGTTTCATAAAACACCCCTTTCATATTGCTTTCCGAAGATTCCTCAGGCTACACGAGAAATAAGATTCAATTATTGCTTTGGCCAGCACCCGGAGAGGTTTTTATTCTAATTTCACTCATCCTGAGGAATCCTCTGAAACCAATACGAAAGGTTTTCTATCTAACTAATACGATGCCTGTTGGTGATACCGAAATACATATCCATCAAAGGTACTTTCAAAATCTGCCTCAAATCCAACCGCGCCGTGTAATATCCGAAAATCCGGTTCCTCCTGCATTGTATTTATCTGCATCAGATCCAGCATTCTGTCCGTCACGCCTTCCATACTCATTGCCTGCAAAACAGACAAATACGCCTGATAATCCAATCCATTCTCTGCATCCTCTGTCTGTTTCGACAGACTCTCGCTGATGTGGTCAATATCTGTGATCCAATTTGACTGATTTTTTGTGAATGCGGCTTTCTTTCCATCGAACAAAACGCGGACATCTGCAATAGATTCAATATACGCCCAGCATCCAGCCAGAAAATATTTGAGTGCCGGGATCAAATAAGGTGCAGCGCCGGCAATCGCGGTTGCCAGTTCCGTCAATCGTTCCATTTTATCAGGCTGTTTACACAGACCAATATAATTGATTGGATAACGTATCCCGATCATGCGATGCGCAACTGACCTTAGATTTTCATAATCAGATGCTTTGCCCGCAATCAGATATTCCTGTTCATACGCAAGCACCGCTGTATCGTTTTTCTCTTCCCTGTAACAGTTAAAGACCTGTTCTATATATGCAAGCTGTATTCCTGTATCAGCCAGTGAGTCCTGCCAGGAACCAAGCGCTGTTAATCCCTCAAACAAAGAAACCATGTTGTCAAATTTTCGATTGACTTCTTTGTAGTTGGTAAAAAAACCTCCCAACCGTAAACTTGGAGCATCCGACAGCGTAATCGATGCATCGGACACCGTTTTATCATCCGGAAGCACAAGATTCAGAATCACACTGCTGGACAATTTCTTTGTATAGTCACGCGGATCATCCGCAGCCAGCTGCGCCACTGGATTTTCTTCCAGATCGGAGCCAGCTCCTTCCTGCTCTCCTGTATTTCCGGTATCTGCATATTCCGTTTCCGACTCCGCATGTTCCATGTCCTCCTTTAAATCCTCCGGCAATGTTCCATCCTGTCCACCTGTTTTTTCCTTAATCTTATCAACACCTGCCTGCACACCTTTTTCTGCTATTGCATAGGTCATATATTCCTGCATCTGCTCCTTTAACGGAGCATACGATTGATCCGTAAGCATCAAAAAATCTGTAATCACAACCCGTATATCCGAATAAGCATCTCCGAGTTTCTCCGAAAACGCCTGTTCCAGCCACTCTTCCAGATACGCTTCTCCGTTTCCACCTGCTGTCTTATCAAAAAGGAGAATATGATAATGTTCAAATATGTAGCGGTTATAACAGGCTTTGACATCCGACATGGAAAGGCGGGTGGCAATTACGTCTTTTGACCGTGCTGCACTGAGTACGACAACCTGTAGCACAAGTGTGATCAATATCAGCATTACCGCAGTAATCAGACTGATAAACACGACAATTCTTCCCTTATTATTCATACTCTCCTCCTGTTTTTCTAAGAATATACTTTCTTTGCGTCCTTATTGATCGTCAACCATATCGTTTCGACAAGTGCAGATATCTGCTCCTTGAAAATCAGAACCATTGCAACAAGTACGACGATAATCAGGATTACTTCCACAACACCCATTCCGTCTTCCTCCTGCAAAAACCGTTTCCACGCACCCATAAATCCCACTTCCTTTCTACAATCCGACGAGTGCTGGATATACAATCATAATCATGACAAGAATCAACAGTACAACCATCGGAAATAACAGCTTTGTCGATGCCTCCTCTCCTTTTTTCTTTGCAAGCTCACGTCTTTTTTGAAGTGCAAGCTGCATCTCCTGTTCCATCAGATTTCGAAGGTCCTTTGTTCCCATACGAATATGCTGGCTCAGATGCTGGAACATCTGATAATATTCCGGCAGCTCCAGCCGCTGCCCCAGTTGTTCGTACACCCAGCTTTCTTCGCTTCCCGTATCTAACTGGTGCATTGCATACTCCAACTCTTTTTTTAACAATATATCCCCTTTCATTTCCGATGCGATTTTCCGAATTCCCATTTGTACTGTCATTCCTGCCCCAAGCAACAACCACAGGCGATTCACAAAAGATGGATATTGATCGATCAGCGCACTGTTTCTTTTTCTTCGTTCTTCCTTCCATCTTGCATACATCATAACCGGCAGCAACGCTGCCAATACAATACCAAATGCAACCCATGTCATTGCACGTTCCTTTGTCTGTCTCTTTACCGATACCCCAACTTCTCCCAGTTGTTCCGGAATTGTCAGTTTCTCGTCTGTTCTTGTCTCTTTTTCGATCTGCTGAAGTGTTTCCTCTGCCCGTTCTACCGCATCTTTCCCACGCATATCCTGAACCACGCATACAGAAAAGCTATGTTCCATCGTATATGTCCGATACGATATCTCCACTGTCAAGGGCACAACAATTGTTCCTTTCACTTCCTCCAAATATACCTTTCCATAAGAAGAGAGCACCGTCGGATTATCCGATCTCCATGTATAGGCAAATACACCTGCTTCATCCTCACTCGGCAAATTCAGAGAACAACTTACATGCTCTAAATCCGGATTATCCCCCAGAATTTTGGACTCCAGAATGTCGAGCTGCATGTGTGCCTCCTGATAAAATTGATCTTCCGTATATTCTCTTGGTTCAATTTCCATCATATATGTATATTCCTTGTCATCGACCGATAGCCGGATGTCTTCTGTTTTCACTTCCCCATCATAATCATCACGTTCTAAAACGTGCATATCCGTTTTTCCAGATTGCCTCGTATCGTTCCACAACACTACCTCTGCAATACAGGTACTGACAAATAAAATCATAATTGATATGGATATCATTTGCTGCATACGTTTTCGTATCAACAGCTCCGCTTCTTTTTTTGTTATTACCCGTATTTTTTGCACTTCCTCCCGGATATGCATCAACCCCTTAAGCTTCTCTGCTTTATATTTGCTGAAATGAATTCTTGACAGGATTGCCAGACATGCAAGCAACACCTGTATCAAAATACACATCTTCATTTTTTACACCTCAATTCTCGTTATCTTATCAATCCAGTACGCACATCCACCAATGCCAAAAGCCGACACACTCATGCATAACCGTCCTGCAATCGTTGTGTACAACACCTGCATGTACACAGGATTTGTCAGCCGCAGAAACATCAGGATTCCAAAAGGAACGATCAGCATAATGTGCCCTTCCAGTCTCTTTGCTGCAATTACCGTCTGAATCTCTACCTCTGTCATCTCGGATGCCTGTAATCGTGTAGTGATCTGTCGAATCAAATGCGGAATATTTCCACCATAATGCTTTGCAATTTCTATCATTATCGCAAGCTCCCGGATTTCTTCCACATCACACCGCTCTGCAAGTGCCAGCAGTAACTGTTCAACTCTCTTATGGCAGGCAATTCCATTTACCAGTATTTGAAGTTCTTCTCTCATCAGTGAAAATTCTTCTCCACTTGTGCGCCGAACCTGTACTATAGCATTCTCCAGCGAATACCCTGCATGCATACACCCGGATATCAGCGTCATAACTTCTTGAAATTCCATCTTTAACTGTCGTGTTTGTCTTTCTAAATGCCAACGCCGCAGCCGGCTATACACAACCGGCAGACAGACAGGAATCAGCAAACTTCCCCACCATGCATCAAAAAACAGATAGCCGGTCAGCCCCCCAATTCCACTGCTTATCAAAGCCGCCTGAATCCAGAACCACACATTCGTTTTATACTCCCGGTAATCCACAGACTGCCTCCTCAAAAACATCCAGCAAGCCGGAGCTTTGCAGTTTTTCCATATGAATTAAGTCATTTACTTTTCGCAGTAACCCCTGCACTTTTCCTTTTTTGGTTCCGGTCTCCTGAAATTCAAACAACGTGTTTAATCTGATTTCTCCATGCTCCATACCATTTACCTCACATATCTCTATTATTTTTCTGCTTTTATCCCGTAACCGGCTCACATGAATCACGATATCTACCGCGGCGGCAATCTGACGCCGCACCGCTGAAAGCGGGATTTCCATTCCCATCAGCACCATCGTCTCTAATCGTATAAGCATATCTTTTGCAGAATTTGCATGCCCGGTAGACAACGAACCATCATGCCCGGTTCCCATCGCTGCAAGCATATCGATTGCGGCAGCATCCCGCACCTCGCCAACTATAATACGATCCGGACGTAAACGAAGACTCGCTTTGATCAAATCTCGTATTGTGATCTCATTCTCTCCTTCCAGATTCGCAGTACGGGCTTCTAATCGGACCAGATTCTGCACACCTTTTATCTGTAATTCCGCGGAATCCTCGATTGTAATAATTCTTGCTTCCTTCGGAACAAAATCACTGAGTGCATTCAACAGTGTTGTCTTCCCGGATCCGGTTCCTCCCGATATAAAAATGTTGTATCCAGCCTGTACCAATATCCGTAACACCTCTGCAACGCCGGCATCCACACTTCCCATTGCGATCAGTGCATCCATATCGATCCGCTGCTTCGGAAACCGCCGGATTGTAATCACCGGGCCTCCCAGTGATATCGGCCGCGTCACAATACACACGCGAGACCCATCCATCAGCCGGGCATCCACAATCGGCGACGCTGCATTGATTCGCCGATTGCAGTCTCCCACAATATGCTGGATTACCGTCTCCAGCCGTTCCTCTGATGCAAAGCCTTTTTCATAACGTGAAATCATGCCTGCCTGCTCCACAAAAATATCCGACTTGCCGTTTACCATAATCTCCGTAACAGCTTCGTTTTCCAGCAGTTCTGTCAGGACATCCAGTCTTCGGAGGCTGTTAAAAAGTTCTACGCGAAGACCAACCTTTTCCTTCAACGGCACATATTGATTTTTCGTTTCCTCCAAAATACACCGGTCAATCAACCGGGCAATTTCTGCATCCTCCATATCGCGTGTCAGATCCAGCTCTGATGCCACCCGCAGTTTTAACCGCTCGCGCAAAGACTGTAATTCCATTTCCTTACCTCATACACATTTCCGCTACACGATCCACATCCTGTCCTTCCAATTGGACATATTGCAGATTCTCGACATGCTCATACTTCCGTTGTATCATCTTCCCAAACACTTCCTGTTTTCTGATTGATACCGCATCCGCCAATGTTGGAATAAAAATCCGGTCAAATGCGTCAAGCACTGCATAACTTGCCAATACCATTCCTCCAATGTCAAAAACCACGCCCTCATACAACTGACGTTTTTTCAATTCTTCCCGAAACCACAGCAGATCTTCTATCTCAATCTGCCGGATATCCTCATAGCAATCCGGTGGTGGCAGACTTGAAACTGCATGCGTCTGTAAATATGTCAGACATTCTTCATTTCTGCTTTTTATGCAATATAACATCCACCCACCAAGTTCATCCTCATCTGTCGTCTCAGAAATACCTTCCCAATTCACATACAAACTATTCGTAAACTGTCTGCTCAGGCTTTTCGCAAATGTTGTCTTCCCACAACGTCCAAGCGGAGAATATACAGCGTAAAACATGCCTGTTTCCACCTCGCATCGTCGATTCATACCAAGTATCTGCTGAATCACCTCGACCAGCCGTTCCACACTCTGATACCGGAAAAAATACTGTGGCTGCCCAATAAATTCACGATTTCCAGTCAGAACTAACACCGGACAATCTTCTGAATCTTTCCAGTCTGCATATGCATCTCCGACTAAGATTAATTGCGGTTTTTCATGTTCCCGAAACGCCATATATGCCGCCGGAATTGTAAATACATACAACTGAATCTGAATCGTTGTCCGGGAATTCAGGTATTCCATTAATGCTCTCTGGTATGCCGGATCGGAATCCAGCAGACACACCTTATATGCCAATCTGTACACCTCCTGTCACATATAGCATATATCCAAGCAGAACAGGCACTGACATATGCATCCGGATCTCACTCATATTTTTCATTTTATCCACAACCATTCCTTTTCTATGGGATTTTGCAAATACAGCTGCGAGTTTCCCTGCTGCCAGCACGCCCGCAAAAATACAGGTATATAACAGCATATCCCAGGTTTCCCTTCCCATAAATGCTCCAATTCCACAAAACAGCTTTACATCTCCGGCTCCCAGTACCCGAATCAAAAACAGTCCATACAAAATCCCAAAACCGATCAATATGCCGCACCCGCTGTTCAGCAATCCTTTCACACCCAGCATGTACCCTTGCAGCAAACATCCACAGGCAATCATACACAGGCAGAACCGGTTCGGTATCTTATATGTTCTAAGGTCCACCACGACCGCACCCATCAACCATAAACCAAGTATAAGCTTCCAGATTACGCACCTCCTTTTCTGTGCAAAAACACGGTTCCAATCATGCAGTTTTCCAAATTATCCGTTCACATGGCTTATAAAATTCCTAAAAAAGACAGAGTTTAACACACGCATAGTTATTCACAAACTCTGCAAATTCTTTGTTGGGTAATTCCATTGAAATTCGTAAAACAAATAATTGGAAAACTTTATGATTGTTTCTAAAAAGACTGTGACCGAACTACGCCAGAACAACGATTCTCGACCACGAGCTGACTATAGCACGACTGGATAGATTTTGTAAAGCGTAAGTTTGGAACATTTGCGGGAGCCCGCATAAATACTAGAAAAAATGGGCAAAACTTTTTTTATTTTGCCCATGTACCCTGTTCTCTTTTTTCGATTTTCATCTTCTGGTGAAGGGTATTTAATACGTGTCGTTTGTTGCCCGACCAGAGCGGAGCGGCTAAAATATTTTTCGGACCGTCTCCGGTGACACGATGGATCACAATATCATCCGGAATTACTTCGAGACATCGGATAACAAGCTCGATATATGCATCCTCGGACAGCACTTCGAATTTTCCTGCCGCATAATCCTCATACAGATCGGTGCCTCGCAGCACATGCAGCAGCTGCAGCTTGATTCCAAACGGTTTTTCCTGCTGTCCACACACATACCGTACCGTCGCAAGCATATCCGCTTCGTTCTCTCCCGGCAAGCCTAAGATCACATGCGTAATATACGGGATATCCATATCTGTCAATGCCTGGATTGCAGTCTCGTAAGTAGAAAGCGGATATCCCCGGCGGATATATTCCGCTGTCTTTTCATGCATCGTCTGCAGTCCAAGTTCAATCCAGATGAATTTGCCGCATGTGGCGTATTCTTTTTGCAGTCTTGCAAGAATCCCGATCACCGTCTCGGAAGATTCCGTTTCCTGTCTCCTGTCCCCTGCTATAGGTTCCGCATGTTTCTCACTTATAGATACGCCCGGAATCCCCAGACAATCCGGTCTTGTTGCGATGCTGATTCCAACGACTGACTCCTCTTCTAACGCCTCCCGCCAGATGCGCTCCAAATATGCCGGATTTCCATACGTGTTCGTGTATGCCTGAAAATAAATGACGAACTTCTCTCCGACCTTCTTATGAAACTTCGCCATACCGCGTTCCATCTGCCGCCTGACATCAAGCGTTTTTCGCTCTACATCGCCACAGCTTCCCCGGCGCTCATATTCCTTATGATAAACCTCCGTCGAAGCACCAACCGGTTTCTGTCCAACCTGCCTGCCACCACCCGCGATCGGCACTGCAAAATCGCCGCTTCCGCCGGCACTACAAAAAATACACCCACGTTCGCCAAGTGTACCATCACGGTTCGGGCAGGTAAGCCCTGCGTCGACCGCAATCTTGTACACCTTCTGTCCATAGGTGTATTTCATATATGCATCCAATGAATAATACGGCTTATCCAGCCATTTTTCCTGTCTCATAATCTCTACCACTGATAATGATGCAACTGTCCTTCTGTCTCTAATCCCGGGAAATCCAACTGTCTTAACGCCTCGTACAGCACGATACCAACCGAATTCGATAAATTCAGGGAACGTTCCCCCGGCATCATCGGGATGCGCACGCAGGTTTCCTTGTTCTGAAGCAGAATCTCCTCCGGAATCCCTCTGCTTTCTGCACCAAACATAATAAAGCAGTCATCCTCGTACTTCACATCGGTATACTTCTGCTTCGATTTTGTCGTTGCCATATAGACCTTCGCCCCCGGGTTCTTCGCCAGAAAATCATCGTAATCGTCATAGCGTGTCACATCCAGACGATCCCAGTAATCCAGTCCCGCGCGCTTTACCATCTTGTCATTTAATAAAAATCCAAGTGGCTCGATCAGATGCAGACGCACCCCCGTTGCCACGCAGGTACGTCCGATATTTCCAGTATTTGCCGGCATTTCCGGCTCATGTAATACAATGTTTAACATGTCTTTTGCTCTCTTAATCGTCCAATAAATCTCTCTAATCTTCCCATCGCCTCTTTGAGCTGCTCAATCGAGTACGCATAGGAAATACGCAGGAAGCCTTCGCCACAGTCACCAAACGCAGTTCCCGGCACAACCGCAAGCTCTTCCTCGCGGAGCAATCTCGTTGCGAATTCATCACTCGTGATGCCAAACTCCTTGATGCATGGGAATACATAAAATGCACCATGTGGCTCGAAACATGGAAGTCCGATTTCCTCGAATTTCTTCAACAGGAACCGGCGCCTCTGATCATACGACTTGCACATCTTCTCGATATCTGCATCGCCGTTTTTGATTGCCTCAATCGCTGCATACTGGCTCGTCGTCGGTGCACACATGATTGCAAACTGATGGATCTTCGTCATCTGGTGAGCGATCACCTCCGGGGCAAGTGCATAGCCGAGTCTCCATCCGGTCATCGCATATGCTTTAGAAAAACCGTTGATGACAATCGTCCGCTCCTTCATGCCCGGCAGGGATGAAATCGAACAGTGCTTCTCACCGCCATATGTAAGCTCGGAATAGATCTCATCCGAGATGACATAGATATCCTTCTCCTGGCAGATCTTCGCAATCGGCTCAAGATCTTCTTTCGTCATGACTGCACCTGTCGGATTGCTTGGGAATGCAAGGATCAGAATCTTCGTCTTATCCGTGATCGCTGCAAGCAGTTCCTCCGGTGTCAGGCGGAACTGATTCTCATTTTTCAGTGCAATCGTAACCGGCACAGCACCGATCAACTGTACACAAGGCACATACGATACATAGCAAGGCTCTGGGATGATAACCTCATCGCCCGGGTCAAGCATAGCACGAAGTGCCACATCAATGCCTTCGCTGCCACCGACGGTCAGCAACGCTTCGTTTTTATAATTATATAGTACATTATATTTTCTCTGGTACCATTTACAGATTTCCTGACGCAGCTCGATCAGTCCGGAATTTGAGGTGTAAAATGTCCGTCCCTTTTCCAGCGAACGGATACCCTCGGACCGGACATGCCATGGTGTATCGAAATCCGGCTCACCAACACCGAGCGAGATTGCATGCGGCATCTCGCTTACAATGTCAAAGAACTTCCGGATCCCAGATGGCTTAATCTGTTCTATCGTTTTTGACAATGGATTTCTCACGGTGCAATTACCAACCTTTCGTCCTGACTTGGTGTCTGGAAAATAACACCATGGTCTTTGTATTTTTTCAGTACAAAGTTCGTGGATGTGGCAATGACATCCTCGATGATTGCCAGCTTCTCAGATACAAAATGTGAGATCTCCCGCAATGTCTTTCCCTGAATAACGACCATAAAATCGTACGCACCTGCAATCAGGTAGACAGAATGTACTTCATCGAAATTTCTGACGCGATCCGCAATCTGATCGAACCCCGCTTCTCTCTGTGGTGTAACTTTGACCTCGATCATAGCTGTTACCATTTCCTCGCCAACCTTATCCCAGTCAATCATAGTATGGTATCCACAGATGATGCTCTCGTCTTCCATCGCCTTGATATCCGCTTCCACCGCGGCTTCTTCCGCGCCGATCATCGCGGCGATATCCTTCACTGTCAGTCTGCTGTCAGTTTCGAGCAGCTTCAAAATTTCATTTCTCATCACATCTACCTCCTGATATTATTTGCAACATATAGAAACCTTATATCTATATTTCACGTTGCACATATTCTTTCCAGTACCACGCTTTGGAATTCTCCTTTTTCTAAAGGTTGAATTTCACCAATTTCCATGATACATTGAAACCATACAATATTACAAATTAGATTGCAGAGACAAGCAGTCCAACGACCATGGCAAATACCAGTACACCACAGATGATTGCTGCAATTCTCTTTGTTTTCTTTTTGTTGCTGAAATCAAATAACATGAATTTTACCTCCCGAAAGGATTATTTTTATGCATTACATTACTATTATCATTTGTTGTTCTTTTCTTGCTTTATGCTTTGTTGTCTCTCGAAATGTCTCCCGTTTTAAGAAAACACATGGGCAAGGTCGCGAGAACCTTCTCGAACGCGAGTCCGAAGCGAATTCCGTACGGAAAGCAGATATTTCCAGCCTGCCTTACATCAGGATTCCACTCGATACACTTCCTCTCACAGCTCTTTCTGCATGTGGTCATGCCGAACTTGCCGATAAACTATGCACGCTGTCAGAGAAAAAAATACTAAATCTCTCGATGTACACGAATACCGATCTGAAGCTGATGTACGGTCCAGCCAATCTGGATACCCTTTCTGCCTGCGATGATGCCTATGCAGATCTGATTCTGCTCCTTAATAAAATCGGCAAAATATTGATTGATGCAAATGATATCACAGACGCCGAACAGTTTCTTGCATATGCAATCACAATTGGCTCCGACATTACAACCAGCTATACAATGCTTGCCTCCATCTATGCAGACCGGCACGATATCAATCATCTGGATCAACTAATCCGCACAGCAGAGACTGTCGTCTCTCTGCCTGGCAAGACAATCCAAATTAAGCTTCATTCTATCAAATCCGGGCTGAAATAGCAATCATGCTTTTCCTGCAAGATAATTCATAAACTGCTGTGCAGTACGTCCGGATACACCACCGTGGGAAAGTTCCCATTTGTTTGCTTCTGCTAAAAGTTCCTGTTCCGTGAGTCCAATTTCCGGATGTTTCTTTGCCAGTCCAAGTACGATATCATTAAATTCATTTCTTGATGGACGCGAATAACTGATCGTTACGCCAAAACGGTTGACCAGAGAAAGCTTCTCCTGCATCGTATCAGAACGGTGCATACCGTTATCTGTTTCAACATCATCACGGTCATTCCATGTCTCTTTGATCAGATGTCTCCGGTTCGAGGTTGCATAGATCAGTACATTGTCCGGTTTTGTCTCAAGTCCGCCCTCGATTACCGCTTTCAGATATTTATACTCTATCTCAAATTCCTCAAAAGAAAGATCATCCATATAGATGATGAACTTATAATTCCGGTTCTTTACATGCGAGATTACCGCAGACAAATCCTTGAACTGATGCTTGTAAATCTCAATCATCCGCAGGCCCTGCTCATAATACTGGTTGATGATTGCCTTGATACTCGTTGATTTTCCCGTACCGCTGTCACCAAACAACAGACAATTGTTCGCCTTTTTCCCAAGTACAAATGCCTCTGTATTGTCTACCAGTTTCTTCTTCTGGATTTCATAACCGATCAGATCGTCAAGCATCACCTTGTCTGTATTCGTGATTGGAATAAATTCCAACTCTCTGCCCTCATCATGGCGGATACGGAATGCTTTGTTCAACCCGAACATACCGACACCATACTGCTTATAAAAGGCGGTCATAATATCAAAAATCTCATCGACGCTTTCAGCGGCACTCACACGGTCACTGATATCTCGCACCTTTTCGCTTACATTCTGATTGTACATCTGTTCTTTTTTGGGTAATGACTTATAATTTGTGATTGTTGTAAAACAATCAATATCAAGATCCTTCTCAATCGGAGCAAAGTCAAAATGGAACAGCCGTTTGAAGATTGCATAATCATTTTTTGCAAATGCATTGACTGATCCATCTCCTGCGCCAACCTTCTCACACGTAAGTGTAAACGAATTCTCATTTGTAATCAGTAAAAACGCCAGATAATCCTGCCACAGATTCCGGTTGAAACCATAGCTCGTTGCTACATCCAAAATCCGCTTGATCTGCTGGTAAATCCGCGTGACCAATTCCTCCTTGGTACTCGTCTTCTTCTCCCATGCCTCAAAAATATCCGCCATGGAATATAAGATACTGTCTTCTCCTAAGTCCCGATATAAAACGAGTCCCGGTACTTCTTTGTACATGTTGTTACATCTCCTTGTTTTGTTTTTTACTGTCCGTTTTTTCGACTTTTGATTTCATTGCAAAAAGCCGCCTGCCTGTTGATTCAAGTGGGACTACATCGTCCGGCACCTGTTTGTCATCAACATTAATCTCCCGTTTTTTTATTCTCCGGTACACGATTGACCGGAAATATGCATAAAGCACAGACACAAGCGGAATGAAGATAAACATTCCGACCACGCCCATCAGGTCTCCGCCGGCAATCACAGCCAGAAGCACCCAGATCGCGGGCAGATTAATGTCTCCGCCGACAAGCTTCGGATAGATAAAATAATTCTCTATAAACTGTAAAATAAAGAACAATAACACAAACCACAGCACCTGCTTCGGATCAACAACCAGAAGCAGAAAGCATCCGATAAAAAGTCCGATAAATGCACCAAACACCGGTATCAATGCCGTAAATGCAATCAGAACGCCAATCGTAAGCGGATATTGTATGCCCGCGATTGCCATCGCAATCATAAACATGATGCCGAGGATGATACCCTCCCGGAACTGTCCGGTAAAAAACTTGGAGAATGTCGTACTTGCTATCTTACCGAACACCATCAGCTCATCTGCCGTCTTTTCCTTGAATAACGCATAGATGACAAGCTTCGTCTGCCTGCCGAGCTTCTCTTTCTGTGCCAGAATATATGCCGAAAAAATAATCCCGATAAATATATTTATGACGGTTCCAATGATGGACGAGAAGATAGAAACCGTCGCCGACATGATTTCTCCGCCGTTATCATTGAAAAACGAGAATATCTGGTCAAAATCCGGTTCAATACCCGCAATCTTCTCCGATATCGCCGGAACATTCTTTGTATACGAAAGTGCAAGCTCCTTCACCCGGTTTACAAATCCGGGCAGAAGCTCTTTCACCTTTCCAACCGTATCCGCAACCTCCGGTACAACTACAAATAACACAAGCGCAATAAAAAGCAATGCCGCAATATACGTAAGCACCATGCTGATCGGACGGCGGAACCGGTACAGACGGTTTTTTTCATTTTTAAAAATTCCCTGTTCGATTCCACGCATCGGAATATTCAATACAAATGCAATCCCACACCCAATCAAAAACGGAAGCAGCACAGAAAAAACCATACTGAAAAATCCACTTATAATGTGCAGGTGATTGACTACAAATATCAAAAGTACAGTAAATGTAATAATCGCAAGTATCAATTGTACCAGATGTTTTTTTTCTTTCATACGAATCGGCTGTACGCACTATACAGCAGCCTTCCTCCTTTTTCTGCTCTCAGACCGAATATTTTCTTCCTGATGTGCCGGTATCACAGACTTGCCGCATACACATCCCGTTTCGGAATGCCACGGTCTTTTGCAACCAGCTTCATCGCCTCTTTCTTCTCAATCCCCTGATCTATATACATCTGCAAATGTTCCTCAATACTCATCGAATCCCATCTACGCTGTGCTTCTTTTTCAATCTCTTCACGCGATAATCCCTCTATGACAAGAATACATTCCCCCTTCGGTTCTTCTCCCGCATAAAAACCGCATGCGTCCTGCAGCGTCGTTTTCCAGAATGTCTCATGCTTCTTCGTGATTTCCCGGCAAACCGTAATCGAACGATCCCCCAGTACGCTAAGCAGCTCCTGTAACGTCTTCTTCAACCGGTGCGGTGCCTCATAGACAACCATCGTGCGCGTCTCCCGCGCAAGCTCTGCAAGCACCGCCTGCCGTTCTTTTTTATCCATTGGCAAAAACGCTTCGAACGCAAATCGTCTGGTTGCCTGCCCAGATGCAATCAGCGCATTGACCGCCGCACATGCCCCCGGCACCGGAACAACCTTAATTCCTGCCTCATAGCACTGCTTCGTAATTTCCTCTCCGGGATCAGAGATCCCCGGTGTTCCGGCATCCGTGATCACTGCAATATTCATTCCCTCCAGAAGCTTCCCTACAAGCACCTGTGCCTTCTCGTATTTGTTATGTTCATGATAGCTTGTCATTGGCGTTTTTATATCGAAATGATTAAGCAGCTTGATACTGTTTCTCGTATCCTCCGCTGCGATCAGATCTACCTCGCCAAGCAGCCGCACCGCCCGGTAAGTCATATCCTCCAGATTGCCGATCGGCGTTGCGATCAAATACAATGTTCCTGCCATTTATCTGTCTCCATATCGCGTCAGCAGATCCTCAGTATAGGAACCACCCTTGTTATATACAACAAGTGCCGGCTCTACCTTGAGCATCGTCCGACCACCTTTATTTCCTTCAATCAAAACCATATTTGGTTCCTTGTCCGCATACGGCTGAACCATACACATACGCTTCGGTTCAATCCGGTACTCCGACATCAGACGTATGATCTCCGCCAGCCGGAACGGCTTATGCACCATAGCAAATGTCCCGCCCTCTGCGAGCAGATATGCCGCTGCCTTTACCACATCCTCCAGTTCCATCAGTATCTCATGCCGTGCAATATTCTTAGGAGAATTCTCATTCTCCAGCCCATGGTTTCCCTTAATATACGGCGGATTGCTTGTAACTGCAGAAAAACTTCCCGGTCTGAAAAGCTCCCGTACCCGACGCATATCGCCTTCCACAATCGAAATGTCTGTCTCCAGCCGGTTCATCTGTACACTGCGCCTCGCCATATCTGCACTGTACGCCTGCACCTCAAGTCCGGTAAAATGTCTGCCCTTACCACGCGCCTGCATCAACATCGGGATCACACCTGTCCCGGTTCCAAGATCGATCACAGAACCATCAGGAGCTCCTGATGCAAAATCCGCAAGCAATACCGCATCCATACCGAAACAGAACACATCTTTGTTCTGGATAATATCATAGCCCCGGCATTGCAGATCATCGATACGCTCTCCCGGTTTCAGCCACTTCTCTTTCTCGTCACTAGTCCTCATCGAGCTTTGACTTTCCTTCCTTGCGTTCCAGGTTCTCCAGTTCCTTCAGTTCTTTCTCAGCTGAACCGTCATTGCCACCTTTCTTGCCATGGCCGTTGCTCTTCGGTCCACCTTTTTTCCTCGGTTTAAAGCGGATTTCATCAACCTTATACTCTTCTATTTCAAATGTGTCATCTTCCTGGGCCACTTTCAGCTTTACCTTCTGACGAAGGACACTGACTGCAGTTACCTCTCCGGTTTTGCCGTCAAAAGTCCGGACCACATCACCAACATTTGGCAGCTTTTTGTTCAAATATTCATAAGTTTCCTGTTCATGGGACAGACAACACATCAATCTACCACACACACCGGAGATTTTCCCCGGATTCAATGACAGATTCTGCTCTTTCGCCATCTTGATGGAAACCGGTCCGAATTCAGACAGATGTGCATTACAGCAAAGCCGTCTGCCACAGATACCGATGCCGCCAAGAATCTTTGTCTCATCGCGGACACCTACCTGACGCAGCTCGATACGTGTCTTGAACACCGCTGCCAGATCCTTGACCAGCTCGCGGAAATCCACTCTGCCATCTGCAGTAAAATAAAACAGCACCTTACTGTTATCAAACGAGTACTCGGCTCCGATCAGCTTCATCTCGAGACCACGCTTTTCGATCTTTTCCTTACAGATGACCATTGCCTTTTTATTTTTTTCCAGATTCTCTGCATGCTTTTTCTCATCCGCCTCGGTTGCGATCCGGATGATCGGCTTCAACTCGCCCTGCAGCTTCGTCTCATCCACCTCTCTGCATCCAAGCACAACCTTTCCAAACTCCACGCCATGCTGAGTCTCCACAATAACATATCTGCCCGGATCAATCTTATAATTCAGCGGATTAAAAAAATATATCTTTCCGTTCTCGCGGAAACGAACTCCGATTACTTCTTTCATTCTTCAGCCGATGCCTCCTCTTTTAAAGTCAGAAGCAACAGTTCGATTGTCACTTCAAAATTCGCGTTGGCAAGCAGTCTCTGCTCCGCCTTTGCAATCGCATCAATCTTGTCCTCGATGCTCTTAAATGTCAGCTTTCCAGCCTGCTTTTTCAAGGTTGAAAACTCATGTTTGAACAAAATTTTATCGACATTCCCGGTTACCTTCAGCATCATGGCATCCCGGTACCACATCATCATCAAATCCATATAATCATTCATGGACATCTTAAACTGCTCGATATCCTTGACTGCTTTTCCAAGTGTCTCAACGTCCATCTCATCGATATGCGCCAATACACCAACAACCGAGTCAACAATCGCCGCATACTCGTCATTGCCTGCAAGCTTGATTGCCTTTCCAAGATTTCCCTGTGCGAAATCCAGGCAAAAATATGCTTTCTCTTTTGTCAGACCCATCACATTTGTCAGATACGACAGCACATCCCGCTCCCGGATTGGTTTTGTCTGTAACTTCAGACAACGTGACTGCACCGTTTCAAGCAGTTTATCCAGATTGGTCGTAAGCAGTAAAATCACTGCATAGGCCGGCGGTTCCTCAATCGTTTTTAGCATTGCATTCTGCGCCTGAACATTCAGAAGCTCCGCATCCGGGATAATGTATATTTTGTATTTTCCCTTATATGGCTTGATATCAATTGTATTTATGAGCTGGTCACGAATCTCATCGACCGAAATCAGGTTTGGCTTTTCATGCATAACCGTTATAATATCCGGGTAATTTCCGGTTGAAACCTGCAAGCAGGACTGGCAGGTTCCACAGGCTTCTGTACCGCCTGCCTCACACTCCAGCGTCTCCGCAAATGCGTAAGCAAGTGCTTTTTTACCGCTGCCGGCATCACCGCTTATAATATACGCATGACCGACATTTCCGGTTTCAATACTGCTCTTAAAATGTGCAATTATGTCCTCGTGGCCCACTATTCCTTTAAATCCCATAGCGTTCCCTCACTTTCTTTTTATTCATTTACGTTGATATATCAATCAGCAATCCGCGGATATCATCGATCTTACCGAGAATTGCGAGATGATCTTTCTCATCCTTCATCAGTTCCTGTGCCAGATCATCAAGGTTTTTATCCACCTGCCGGATAATTCCATACACCCGGTGTCTGCCACGGCGGTCCAGAAAATTTTCTCTTGAAAACTCATGTGCATTTGCTGCAACCTCATTCATGAATTCTTTGATAGAGGTGCGATATTTCTTCATATCCTTGATATCCATGTGCTTGGCAATCTTCTCGCCCTGCTCCTCGATATCCTTCATCAGTCCGGTCAGTTTTTCTTTCAGATCGGCCTTATCTATGTTGCGGATGAGAGTAAACTTGAACTCTTCATCCATCGCCTTCTGGCTTTTCGGTGCTTCCATCTGCGTCAATTGCTGCAGTTGGCTGATCTTCACATTGTTGTCCACTTACTCTCCTCCTTTCTCATGCGATAATTACGAAACATCATTTTTTCTAATGCATATATTTTAATACTGATTCATTCTATATGCGATGTCTTGAAATCAAGAAGTTCTAAGTGCTCTGATATATTGTTTTTCATTCCGTACGCAACCGCTGTCAATTCGCCATCCATGGCTCAATGACAGCTTGATTG
Source organism: Wujia sp. (assembly GCF_056872695.1). Taxonomy (NCBI): domain Bacteria; kingdom Bacillati; phylum Bacillota; class Clostridia; order Lachnospirales; family Lachnospiraceae; genus Wujia; species Wujia sp. Next base: position 102,496 of record NZ_DBMFCD010000002.1, read on the forward strand.
AACGTCGTGTTCAATCATTGCTGACAAACCACAGAGCACTAAGAACTTCTAAATTTCAAACATATGCATATTTCACGAATCAGTATCAAAACATATTCAATCGACACACTCGTAGTTTCGTAATTATCCATCTGCTTCCCGTCAAGTTTCGTTGCAACTTACCTTGTGGCAAGCAGTTTCTCGACTTTTTCTACGATTACTGCATGGATTGTCTCGATGTCCTGTGTGGCATCGATTGTCACAATGCGTTCCGGGGCAAGTGCCGCAAGATCACGATATCCCTGTGCCACCTTCTCGTGAAAGGCGGTAGATTGCGCTTCCATCCGATCCAGCTCTGCGCGTGATTTCGCACGGGCAAGTCCTACCTCCGCCGGAAGATCCAGATGAATCGTCAGATCCGGCCAGATATCCTGCATTGCAAATCCGTTTAATTCATAGATTCTCTCCACACCAAGCCCACGCGCCATACCTTGGTAGACCGCTGAGGAATCCACGAAACGATCACTGATCACAGCCTTCCCGGCAGCAAGTGCCGGCCGGATCACCTGTGCCACAAGCTGTGCACGCGCCGCCGCATAAAGCAAAGCCTCTGTGCGGTCATCCATCTCTGCATACTCCCTGTTTAACAAAATCCCGCGGACCGCTTCACTGATCACCGTTCCACCCGGTTCTCTTGTCACGACAACCTCCTCGTAACCGTGCTGCATCAGATGCTTTTTTAATTTCAAAATCTGCGTTGTCTTGCCGGAACCATCCGGTCCCTCCATCGTCAGAAAAATACCCTTCATTTGTCCTACCTTTTCCTTCGCATAGCTATTTATACTATACCATTATTAAACGGATTTTACCATAGATTTTTTCTTTATTATATGTTATACTTAGTTGTGTTTTGCGAAAAGAGCAAAACAGAAGAATAAGGAGGTCTTATATTATGGCAAAACAGATTGATAAATCTATGTTAATTCACGAGATTATCGAGGTTGATCCAGGCAATGCCGCTATCCTTATGGCAGCCGGTATGCACTGCGTCGGATGTCCATCCGCAGCTATGGAAAGCCTTGAGGAAGCATGCATGGTTCATGGCATGAATTGCGACGAAGTTATTGCTGACATCAACGCATATCTTGCCAAGAAAGAGGCAAATGCATAAATAACATACATGGCAGGCAGGAAAACTGCCTGTCATGGTATCTTTTTGAAAAGGGGGTAATCTTATGTCATACAATAACGATTATAACAACGGCTATAACAGCGGTTATACTAATGGTTCCAACAACGGTTATAATAATTACAATAACCAGTACAATTATCAGGATAATAACCAGTATAACTATCAATACAATAACCAGTATCAATACAATAATGCAGGATATGATTACAACAGTGGTTATAATAACGGCTACAATGCCGGCTATGGTTCATCCGCAAAGATCATTTCCAGCGAGATGTACAATCTGGTTATCGGCGGAGTACTGCTATATGGTTTCATCATTAACGCGATTATGACCGCCGTCTTCGGTGATTCGATTGTCAGCTTTGTGCTGACGAATCCGATTGCCTTTTACATCGGGTATTTCATTCTCGCCATCGCCGGTACGTTTATGGTTCGCAAATCTGACAATCCGGTTGTCAGCTTTATCGGATACAATCTGATGGTTGTTCCAATCGGTATGGTTATCGCCGTATCTGTAACCTTGTATAGTGCGATCGGATACAACATGGTAGTTGCAGCTGCATTCGGTATTACAGCTGCTGTAACACTTGTGATGATGATTATTTCTTCCATCTACCCGGATTTCTTTTTAAGCATGGGAAGAACACTCGGAATCACTCTGCTTATAACCGTCGTTGTTGAAGCAATCATGCTGATTGCAGGTGCAAGCCTTGGCATCATCGACTATGTTGTTGTCGCAATCTTCTGCCTGTATGTCGGCTATGACTGGGCAAAAGCAAACGCGATTGAGAAGACCGTAGATAACGCGATTGATTCTGCTTCTGAGTTGTATTTGGATATCGTGAACCTGTTCCTGCGTATCATGAAGATCTTAGCACGCGCGAACAGAAATTAATCATACAAGAAACTTATTTAGAGGAGAGCATTGAACATGAGTAGTGCAATTGACACAAAATCCGTAAATTCCATTCGTGTGCTTGCTGCAGATGCCATCCAGAAGGCAAACTCCGGTCATCCGGGACTTCCACTTGGTTCTGCTCCTATGGCATATGAGCTGTGGGCAAACCACATGAACCACAATCCGAAGGACCCAAAATGGGAAAACCGCGACCGTTTCATTCTGTCCGGTGGACATGGCTCCGCCCTGTTATATTCCCTGCTTCACTTCTTCGGTTACGGTATCACAATCGAGGATATGAAGAACTTCCGTCAGCTTGGTTCCAAGACACCGGGCCATCCGGAATATGGACACACCGTTGGCGTAGAAGCTACAACCGGTCCACTTGGCGCCGGTATGGCAATGGCAGTTGGTATGGCAATGGCAGAAAAGCATCTTGCCGCAACCTTTAACAAGGAGAACTTCCCGGTTGTTGACCACTATACGTATGTACTTGGTGGCGATGGCTGTATGATGGAAGGTATCAGCTACGAAGCATTCTCACTCGCAGGCACACTTGGTCTGGAGAAGCTGATCGTATTATATGATTCCAACAATATTTCAATCGAGGGTGACACAAACATCGCGTTCCGTGAGAATGTAAGGCAGCGTTTTGAGTCCTTCGGTTTCCACACCCAGCTTGTTGAGGACGGAAATGACTTAGATGCTATCGGCAAGGCAATTGAAGCCGCCAAGGCAGAAAAAGGCAGACCTTCCATGATTGAGATCAAGACGAAGATCGGTGCTGGCTGTCCTGCCAAGGAAGGCAAAGCAAGTGCACACGGCGAGCCACTCGGTGTTGAGAACGTTGCAGCCCTTCGTGCAAACCTTGGTATCGCAGACAACGGTCCTTTCGTATTAGATCAGGATGTCTACGATCATTTTGCCAAGCTTGCTGAGGAGAAGGCAACGGTTGAGGATGCATGGAATGTATTATTTGCAGACTACTGCAAGGCATACCCAGAGATGAAGGAGCTGTGGGACAACTACCACAACACCGACAATGCAAAATGTCTGTATGACTTGGACGAGTTCTGGAACTCTTTCGACAAGCCGGAAGCAACCAGAAATGTATCCGGAAAGCTTTTGAATATTATCAACAATATTGTTCCGAATATGTTTGGTGGTGCTGCAGACCTTGCTCCATCTACCAAGACAAATATGAAAGATGCCGGCGATTTCTCCAAGGAGAATCCGCTTGGCAAGAACATCCACTTTGGTATCCGTGAGATCGCGATGGCAGCAATCGGAAACGGTATTGCTCTGCACGGTGGTTTACGTCCATTCGTCTCTACATTTTTCGTATTCAGCGATTATGTAAAACCAATGGCAAGACTTTCCGCTCTGATGGGCGTACCTCTTACTTATGTATTGACACATGACAGTATCGGTGTCGGCGAGGATGGCCCAACGCATGAGCCAATCGAGCAGCTTGCTATGCTCCGTGCTATGCCGAACTTCTATGTATATCGTCCGGCAGATGCAACTGAGTGTGCAGCCGCATGGTACTTTGCAACAAACAAGAAGGATGCACCAACCGCTCTGGTTCTCTCCAGACAGAATCTGCCACAGTTAGATGGCAGCAGCCAGGAAGCATTGAAGGGTGGGTACATCTTAGAGGATTCCACGAAAGATACACCGGATGCTATTATCATCGCGACCGGTTCAGAAGTCTCTCTTGCTGTCGAAGCGAAGAAAGAGCTTGCAGCCGAGAATATTGATGTGCGTGTTGTCAGCATGCCATGTATGGATTTGTTTGAAGATCAGCCAGATGAGTATAAAGATGCCGTTCTTCCAAAGAACATAACAGCCAGAGTTGGTGTCGAGGCACTCTCGGAGTTCGGATGGGGCAAATACATCGGTATCAACGGTGCGTTCGTTGGAATGAAGTCCTTTGGTGCTTCTGCACCGGGCAACCAGCTCTTCGAGCATTTCGGCATTACAAAGGATGCAGTTGTTGCAGCCGTAAAGAAAACATTGAACTAACCTGAATGCAAAAAGATCATCGATGTCATAACAACGTCGATGATCTTTTATTTTCATTTTATTTTCTTAATATCTCTATATCCGGATATCCATTCTGTCCGGATACAGTCCTGTGATTTTACAGCTTTGCAAGCGTCTGCAATGCATTCGCATCTATAATCAATTTATAATGCTCACGCATATGACTTGGGGTCGCATAGGTTGCACGTACCCGGCTACTATATTCGCCAAGCAGATTACAGGTCTTCACAAACTCATTATCCGTATTTTTATCCTTCGTCATATAGAGATAGAAATGACTGTCTCGCGGATTCTTATACAGCGAATTCTCACTGTCATAAATATCCTTTACCAGTTTCGCGGATAAGATAACCTGATCCAGATTCTTGAATGCATAGATACGGAAAATCTCCGGCTGTTCTACTGGCTGCTGAATCTCTGTTCTTCGATCTGATGCATCGGAACCTGACTGTACAGATTTTACACCCTTGCCGCTCATCAGACCACTTAAATCTTCTGCCAGACCTCCGATTGCCTTCAGTAATCCATTTACCGGATTGTTCTCCGCCATTGACTCATCTTCTGACTCATCAATCAATCCAAGTCCGCCATCATTTTCGTCGTCATCCTCATCCTCATCATAAACATCTTCCACATCGGATGGACGCGTGAATCTGGAAAATCTTGTATCAAGTTCCTCCGGGTCCTCAACTTTTGTAATAACCAGAATCAAACACTCTGGCGATACAGGTATTGCTTCTATCATAAGCGGAACATTATCCACTTCAAATCCTAACTCACTGGATGCCTGCTGCATCAGTTCCCGGAACAGTTCTTTTGCTTTCTCTGTTCCATACGCTAATTCCGTCAAATGAAGTTCCTTATCTGCCAAGTCTGACTTATAAAGTGTGCAACGTATCTGATTCTCACTTAATCGTTCTAGCTTCATACTCGTCAACTCCTTCGCAAGTGTTCAAAAAAATATTATTTTTTTGTATTACTTAGTTTATCACAAAACTCCGACATGTAAAGCGATTTCTTAATATTTTCACAATTTATTGATGGAAAATCGTTTCCAGCGTCTTGCATTTTTACCAATAATATAGTATGGTAAATCTTGCATAGTTATTTACAATTCTTATTTCTTTGTAGGTTTTTCCTACAATTTTATTTCCATTATAGTTATATCCATTGCATATCATACGAAGGAATATATAAAATTATCACAGTAACTTCTTATGTTTATACGGATATGATATGCGCTCACAGAAAGAAGGTGATAGGAAAACTAAACAGATAATTTTCATATTGTATATTCAAGAGCAAAAGAAAAAGAGTCTTGATACTATACCAAGACTCTTTTTCTATATGTAACCGCTATGGATTACTCCTCAGAGATAACACCTGTTGGGCAAGTTCCTGCACATGCTCCGCATGAAATACACAGAGAAGCGTCGATTTCGTACTTGCCATCGCCTTCTGAGATTGCGCCTACAGGACAAGCACCTGCACATGCTCCACACATAACGCATCCATCATTAATCTTAAATGCCATGGTAATATCCTCCTTACTCTTCCTTTGATATTGATAAAATCAACTTTTATTGATAATAATTATCACGTTGACATTGTAACGCTTTTTTCTTCAGATAGCAAGCAATTTTTACAATTTCCTATAACTGGTTGCTATCCTGCCCCTTCTGATAAAACCGCATCAACAGCTTTGCCATCCATTCCGGCCAGAATTTCCGAAACATCGCATAATCCTCCGGGCTTCGTCCGTTGTTTTCTCCAATCACATGGGATGTCTCGGACTCCTCATGTACACGATGTCCCATCACAGGTTTTTTTACATAACAAAACGCTCCCGGTAATCTGGAATATCGTTCCCATGCTTCCCAGTCCAGATCTGCTTTACATCCAACCGCAAACGGTTCTTCCGGAAGCCGTTCCTTTACATAGGTAACCGACGGGCAGCAAATCCCACATCCAAAGGATAAAGACCGCCGTCTCAGAAAAATACTGTTCCATGTCTTTCTTGTCGTAAATGGAAGCAGCAAAATCCTCTTAATCGTCAATAACCGGTTCTTACATACCGGTTTACCATCCCGAATCTCGTAATATGCTGTATGCGCCAGAATTGGATCTTTTGCATGATTTACAGCATATAATATCTTCTCCAGATAATCCGGGTTATAGATATCATCCTGATGCGCAATTGTTACCAGTCTGGTATGTGCCTGCCGGTATGCAAAATTCCAATCAGTCGCAATCCCGGATGGTGCATCATTCTCATATAAAGGAATCTGGTATTGTTTTGCCAGTTCCCGGATATAAGAGTTTCCTGTCGAAGTTGCAATCAGAATTCTGCTTTTGATTGTCTGATTTTCCAGCGAACGGATACAATTTTTCAGATATTTACTTTCTTTGTATGCACAGATCACAAATGTGTGATCCTTTGCCGTAAAATTATTCTTCATGCTCCAACTGCTCCACTTTCTTCTCCAAATCCCGTACACGCTTTTCTAAAATCGCCTGCGTCTGTACCAATGTCCGGATTCTTTCAGACTGCCCGGATGCAATGGATGTCAGCGACAATACAATTAAAATCAGGAAACAAACCCCTATAAAAAACACAGCATTTGCCTCCGAATACACACCAATCAGTCTTGTAAAAAACCGGATCACCTGCGGGAATATCGCACAGATCAACAAAATAACCCCAGACAAAAACCAAATGAGGGAATATTTCAAACTCATGCGGCCTTTTCTCATCAGGATCAAGATCACAGCTAGGTACAACAGCACACATACCAATAATATTATTCGAAATAATGTTGTCATCATCGCCGTTTCCCCCACTTCTTTCCTGCAATCCGATAGATTACAATCGCCAGTGTAACCTTGACCATATAATAGACAGATTTCCACGGACTGATGGATGATACTCCTGCCATACGTTCATTCATAATCACAGGAATTTCCTTTACCTTAAATCCATTTGCATTCACTGCAATGATTGACTCCGGCTCCGGATAATCCTGTGCATAATTATGTGCAAAAAACGATAAAACACCTTTGGAAGCTGCACGAAAACCACTTGTTGCATCTGTAATCCGCACATGTCCAAACAAACGAAGCACTGTATTTAATACGTTGATTCCAGCGCGTCGCATCCCCGATGTCTGAAATCCTTCTTTATTGATAAACCGTGAACCTATAACCAGATCTGCCTCACCTTTTTCAATCGGTGCAATCAGATCTGGAATATATTCCGCATTGTGCTGTCCATCTCCGTCCATCTGGATTGCAATATCATATCCATGCTCTGCGGCGTACCGATACCCTGTCTGCATGCCGCCTCCAATTCCAAGGTTGATTGGCAAAGACAAATACGAGTATCCACGTTCTTCACAGACTTCAACCGTATTATCCCCGGAGCAATCATTCACAATCACATAATCCACATCCGGGCATGCCGCCTTCAAGCTCTCAACTGTATGCACAATATTCAGTGCCTCATTGTAGGCTGGTATTATCACCAGTGTCTTCATAAACCCTCTTCTCTACTCTACTACCTGTACTTTCAACATATTCGTATTGCCGGAGATACCAAGCGGCACACCGGCTCCGATTACAACCTTGTCGCCCGGCTGCAACAATCCCTGCTTCTTACCTGCTTCCACCGCATGGTCAAACAATGTAAATACTTCATTCTGCTCTTCCAGATGCACCGGAGTAACACCCCATGACATATTGAGCTGACGATATGCCTTATCACTCGTTGTACCGGCAATGATATTGCAGCTTGGTCTGTACTTCGAAATATTTCTTGCCGATACACCGGACTTTGTCACGATGATAACCGCTGCCGCATTCAAGTCAATGGCAGTTGTACATGCTGCATGGCAGACAGCATCTGTCACATTCTGGTTTGCAGCACGCTCATAATGATAGAAGTTTTTCTTATAATCAATGGCTGCCTCTGCACGCTCTGCAATCTTTGCCATCATCTCCACAGCCTCTACCGGATATTTGCCGGCAGCACTCTCTCCTGACAACATGACAGCGCTTGTACCATCATAGATGGCATTGGCAACATCCGTTGTCTCCGCACGTGTCGGACGCGGATTCTTGATCATGGAATCCAGCATCTGTGTTGCGGTAATAACCTGCTTGCCAGCCATGTATACCTTATTGATAATCATCTTCTGGATAACCGGAACCTCCTCACAAGGAATCTCGACACCCATATCGCCACGGGCAACCATGATACCATCGGATACATAGATGATATCGTCGATGTGGTTAACGCCCTCGGAATTCTCAATCTTGGAAATAATATTGATATTATTTCCTCCATTCGCATTCAATAACTCACGGATCTCCAATACATCCTTGGCAGAGCGGACAAAAGAAGCCGCTATAAAATCCACATCCTGCTCAATACCAAACAGAATATCGCTTTGATCTGCTTCACTTAAGTACGGCATATTCAGATGTACGTCTGGTACATTAATACCCTTGTGATTTGAGATTGGTCCTCCGGTAATGACTGTACACAGGATATCCTCGCCGCTGATAGAGGTCACCTGAAGTTCAATCAGACCATCATCAATCAGAATATGCGTACCAATCTGTACATCCTTGTACAAATCTTTGTATGTAATAGAGGTAATCGTACTGTCACCAACGAGATCTCTCGTTGTCAGTGTAAAGAAATCGCCCGCTTTAAGTACTGCCTTTCCACCATCAAAATCGCGGGTACGTATCTCAGGTCCTTTTGTGTCGAGCAAAATTGCGATTGGAAGTCCCAACTCCGCACGCAGTTTTTTGACCATGTCCATACGTCTCTTTTGTTCTTCGTGTGTGCCATGTGAAAAATTCAGCCTTGCTACATTCATTCCTGCAAGCATAAGCTTCCGCAGCACATCCTCGTTATCCGTTGCAGGTCCCAGTGTGCAAACAATCTTTGTCTTTCTCATCACTTATTACCTCGTTTTTATTTATTTGCCAAACTTTTTCCCCATTTTGACATACACCCCTAGTATAATCGCTTGTGTCAAGATTTACAACCATATTTCTGAACTATTTTTCACCTAAAAATCTAACAAATTTTTAACTTTTATTCCAGATAAAATCATGTTATTATAGTAATAGCGTTATACATTTTTACACACAATATATAGGAGGCATACATGTACGATAACTTTCTATTCCGGGCAAAACGAACCGTCTACAAATGGTGGTGTATCGTATATAAGCCGGTCTATAAACTCACCCATAACGGCTATTGGCCAGAAGCAAAAGAGCCCGATGTCAAATATGCAAATCCAAAGGCAACAGCACAACCGGCAACACTGGATGCACAGGCACTTGCAGATGCCGTGCTTGACACAAACCGTCAAAGCCAGCATAACGTCGATGATCTGGTCTCCGAGGCAGCACATATGTCAGCCGAACCTATGACATCCGCACCGGACACCGGGGCAGAACCAGACATAAGCAGCACCGATTCTGTATTAGATCCGGAAGAAATCCCGGCAGATGTCGATGGCGATGTGTTAGCCCGCGCCAACGAGATCATGGCGCGTCTCAACCGGGAAGCCGCAGAGGATGAAGCGAAAAAGCAACGCGAAATCGACGCTGCAAAAGAAAAAGCCGCCGAGCAGGAACGACTGGCAGCGATTTTAAAATCAACCGAACGTAACATCGATGCATTTATACAGGAAGGACTCTCCAAACAGCATCAACAAGACGACGGCAACTAGGAAAGGAGTTTAACTATGCGTTCGAAATCTAAGAAAATAACCCTGGGCTTGTGCCTGATTGTACTTACCGCCTGTTTCCTGTGCGGATGCAGTGGCAATCCGAAGAATTTCACCGTTGGCACAATGACAGTTACCCTGACCGATAATTTCAAAGAAAGTAAGATGTCCGGTTTTGATGCATACTTCGTAAGCGACGACGTGTCATTTTCAGTAAAAACCGAAAATGCCTCTGATCTGGAATATCAGGGCTACGAAATCGCCGGACTGAAAGATTATGCAAAGGAAATCTGTAACCTGAATGACATTTCCACAGACAAACTGGTACAGCGGAACAACTACTATTATTTTAGCAACACACAGACTGTTTCCGGTGCCAAATACACCTACCTGCACTGCATGTTTCAGCAAGGAAACAACTATTGGATCTGCGAATTCGTGTGCAAGCACCGTTCGTATGAATCTTTGGAAAAATCCATGTTGCAATGGGCTGACAGCATTACATTCGATCAGCAATAAAAAATGCATCGCAATCATTAGGATTGCGGTGCATTTTTATTTTCATCCTGTTCTTCTGTTTCATCTTCATCCTCGTGCGCTTCTTCCCACGCGTCCTCCGGGTTCAGATTCTCATATTTCTGCATCCCGAAATTTAAAAAACTAACAAAAAAGAGCGTCGGAATCGCAACGATGATTGCAACCTGTGCTACATGGATCCAGCTCCCATGCAATTTCCCTGTGAGTAATAAATAGCTGGCAATCGCAACGACTGCCAGCATACTTATATCTACACAGATTGTCAGAATCGTCTGTGTCTTCTTACTCATAGAGATACCAGTTTCCCTTGTACTTGATACATGTGATTGGATATGTGCTTGATACATGTGATTGGATATGTGCTTGACTGATCGTAAGTCTCGCCACTCATCGTAACTGCTACGTTGAAGGAGAACTCCAGATCACAGGCATCCTGCAGCTTGATTGTTTTGTCAGCATAATCACTGACATCCTCTTCAAGATCATCCAGATCATCACCATCATACATTTCTTTGCTCTCAACACCCTCATATTTGAAGGTTACGTCATACCCAGAATAAGAATCAAGCATATCCTCAATATCTTCCTGTCCTGGATCAAGGAAAGGTGGACAAAGTGCTGCCATCTTATCTACATCCTTATCATTCATCGCCTCGATAAACTGCTGCGCAACTGCCTCTGGGGAAGATGCTCCACCCTTTGCTCCGAATCCGCCCTTAAAGATCAGAACAAATGCAATTGCCAGCAATGCAACTGCAGCCGCAATAATTCCAATGATCAGACCCTTCTTTGGCTTTGCCGGCTGTGCTGGCGCCGGACCGCCAAATCCCGGCTGTCCGTATGGAGCCTGTCCTGGCATTCCCTGCTGTGGCATACCATTCATACCCATACCGTTCATCTGCGGCTGTCCCATACCGCCATACTGTGGTGCTGCCGGCTGTGGGTTTGTCTGCGCAGCATCTGCCTGTCCATACGTACTCGTATCTGTCTTTAATGACAAACCAGATGGCTGCTCCGCTACCTGATCCGGATTAATCAACACCGTTTTCTCGTCATCGCCATCCTGGCTATTTGCAGATGGCAGATCTGCACCACATACTGCACATTTTGTGAAGACATCATCATTCTGTGCTCCACACATTTCACATACTTTCATGCTTTTCCTCCTAAATATAAATCCTCTCTGATAGGTCGTAATTTTTATAAAAAACTACTAAAATATATAATGTCATAAATACCGTATGAAGTCAATCGACATTGCATATAAATTTCGTAAATTTGTTGTAATGTCGTTCAATCGTGCTATAATATGGAATAAATATGGCTCTGCATCCCCTGTTGCGGTGTCCATACATTACGAATAGAGATTAAGGAAGGCAGATTATATCATGTATAATGTAGATTTTGAAAAACCAATCCACGTGTATTTCATGGGGATCGGCGGTATCAGCATGAGCGGACTTGCCGAGATTTTATTACAGGAGGGATTTACTGTATCCGGTTCCGACATGAAGGAATCTGAAATTACGGAAATCCTGAAAAATCTTGGAGCCAATGTTTTTATTGGTCAGAAAGCAGAGAATATCTCTGATAACATTGATTTGGTTGTATATACCGCAGCTATTCATGCAGACAATCCGGAATTTGTAGAAGTCAAGCGTCGCAATATTCCGATGCTCACACGTGCGCAGCTTCTTGGTCAGATCATGCTAAACTATAAATACGGAGTTGCAGTCAGTGGTACCCATGGTAAGACAACAACCACATCCATGCTCTCTTATGTATTGCTGGAAGCGCAGGTCGATCCGACCATTTCCATCGGCGGTATGCTGGATGCCATCGGCGGTAACATCCGCGTCGGACACTCCGATTACTTTGTCACAGAGGCCTGTGAGTACACAAACAGCTATCATGCGTTCCATCCTTATATCAGTATCATTCTGAATGTGGATGCAGATCACCTCGATTTCTTCAGTGGCATTGAGGAAATCGCAGATTCCTTCAAAACATTTGCCGAGATTCTGCCAGACGACGGACTGCTCGTGATCAATGGCGATATGAAATATTACGAACATGTGACAAAAGATCTGCACTGCAACATCATCACCTTCGGTATGAATGCCGGAAATGATTACAGTGCCACGGATATTACTTTTGACGAAGACGGACACCCTGCCTATACGCTTGTCGTAAAAGGTGAGAAGCAGGATCAGATTCAGTTGCATGCAACCGGAATCCATAACGTTATGAATTCCCTGTCTGTCATTGCAGTTGCTGACTTCCTTGGCATCGACCGTAAATACACGATTACCGGTCTGGCACGCTGTTCCAGTGCCCATCGTCGATTTGAGCACAAAGGTGTCACGGAAAACGGTGTCAAAATTGTGGACGATTATGCCCACCACCCAACGGAGATTGCCGCAACTCTGGCAGCCGCAAAAAACACACCACACAATGAACTATGGTGCATCTTTCAGCCGCATACATACTCCAGAACAAAGGCGCTCTTAGATGAATTCGGACAGGCTCTTGCAACCTGTGATCATGTGCTTCTTGCAGATATTTACGCGGCACGAGAACAGGATACAGGTCTTGTATCATCCAGAGATGTCCGCGACAAGATCAACGCCAACGGTGGCCATGCAATCTACCTTGGTGACTTTGACAGCATCACAGAGTATGTGAAAAAAAATTGTAAAAAAAATGATTTGTTGATAACTATGGGGGCCGGAAACGTCGATTCTATCGGAAATACACTGTTAAAAAAATAGTTATCCACATTATCCACAGACCTGTTTGGGGGAAATTACCAAACAGGTCTTTTCATTTTTAGTTAACATAATTGTAACATAAATCGTCCATAAATGGCTTGATTCCACACCCTCTGTTTTTATGGTAACTCATTGTCCACATTATCCACAATTTCCACAATTTTCGTAAAAAGTCCGACCGAAAAGATGTTCGCTTGAATTTAATTTTCTTCATGCTATAATTTGAAATGCTTCTAGGTGAAGCAACGAAGGGAAGGTTCAAAAAACTATGAAGACGATTACGATTTCAACTGAAAATAGCGAGACTTATTCTTCAATCTCAAACTTTTTTATCGACTATTATATGACAGATGCAAACGGGGAGTTTGTAAAAGTATATCTGTATCTGATCCGTCTGCTGAACAGCAGACAACAGATCTCAGTTGCTGAGATTGCCGATCATTTCAACCTCACAGAAAAAGATATCTGTCGCGCAATCAAGTACTGGGTAACGAAAGATGCCCTGCGCCTCACATTTGACGGAAAGGGACAGCCGACCGGCATCGTAGTACTTCCTTTGAAGACTCCGGAGATGGAATTATCCACAGAGCCGGATGCATTTTCATTGCTTCGTTCAGACACAGTTCCTGCGCGTACCGAAACAGCTGACACGTCGGAAGACTCCAACCGGGCATCCGCAAAGATTGTTCCGATCACAACTCCGGCTATGGAGCTTTCTGCACCGCAAAAGCCGAAATTCACCCAGAAAGATATCGATAAACTCTTGCGCGATCAGGATTGGGAAGATATATTATATCAGGTAGAGACTTTATTTGAGAAGCCGATTTCACAGTCGGATACACAATCTTTAATGTACATCTACGATACACTTGGATTCAGTGTGGACTTATTTGAGTACCTGATTGAATACTGTACAACAATGAAGAAGAAAAACTGCCGATATTTAGAGGCAACTGCCATCGGCTGGTATCAGGACGGTATCAAAACAAAAGCTCAGGCAAAGGAACAATACACTCTTATGAGCGGCGTCTGCCGTGTATTCTATAAGACACTCGGCATCAAACGTGGTGCGCCGACTACCATAGAGCAGGAATTTTTTAAGACATGGACCAAGGATTATGGCTACGGGGAAGATATCGTAGAAGAAGCCTGCAAGCGTGCTGTTTTACATACACAGAATCCTACAATCAAATACGTAAATGGTATTTTAACAGCCTGGCATAATGCAGGTGTGACAGACTTTACCGGTATCAAGCAGGAAGATCTTGCACATGCTGAGACAGCAAAGAATCAGAAATCCCCTGCTGCTGCAAAAAAAAGCGGAAATGCATTTACAAACTTTACACAGAGCAACATGAGCTCTGAACTTGACGAAATGGAGAAACTGTTCCAAAAAGAGGTAAACGGTAAATGAATTTTGAGTTACTGAAAAAAGAAAATATCCTGCACGATTACGAACAGGTTCGCTTACGGAACAAACGCCGCTTGCAGGAACGACAGGAAGAAATCTATACAAAAATTCCTGAGATAAAAAAACTGCAATCCGAAAGCAAGCTGTCCTATATTGCACTTGCGAAAAAGAAAGCGCTCGGACAGAATGCTGATGCGCAGGAAATCTCCAGTCAGAATCGCAGCAATTCTGCCCGTATACAGGAATTACTGATGGCACATGGTTACCCTGCCACCTATCTGGATCCGATTTATGACTGCCCGATCTGCAAAGATCTCGCTTACGTGGACGGAAACGTATGTACCTGTTTCGAGCGCCATATTGTCGATGCACTCTACTTGCAATCGAACATGACTCAGATCCTTGATTCTGAGAATTTCGATACCTTTGATCTGGATTATTACAATCCTGTTATTCCAGAGAACCGCAGCTGGCCGGTCAGTCCATATGACAATGCAAAGAATATCCTGTATCTGGTCCGCCGTTTTGTAGATACATTCGCCGTACAAAGCACAGATCGCGGAAATCTGTTATTATATGGAGAAACTGGTCTTGGCAAAACATTTCTCACAAACTGTATTGCTAAGGCATTGTTGGACGAAGGACATACTGTTTTATACCTGTCAGCAAATGATTTATTTGAGCAGGTATTTGGACAATATGTAATGAATAAAAAATTAGAGCTTGAACAATTATACAATTATATTTATAATAGCGAATTGTTGATAATTGATGATTTAGGAACCGAGACAACGAATGCATTCGTCTGCTCAAAGCTTTTCGAGGTCATCAACCAGAGGGGACTTGCAGGAAAATCAACGGTCATCTCGACCAATCTTTCCATGAAGGAATTACAGGAACGATATTCCGAGCGTATTATGTCCCGTATTATTGAACGTTACACTGTACTACAGTTGTATGGTGAAAACATAAGGTATCAAAAAAGAAAAAAAGAAATGATACAGGGTTCTAAGCTGTAATCACACAATGGAGGAAAAAATCATGCCAGATTCAAGTCATCTTATTACAGTTCCAGTCGGAAAGCTCGGAATTATCCCTTTGGAGAGCTGCAAAGCCCTCGGAGAAAAAGTCGATAGCTACCTTGCACGCTGGAGAGCAGAACGTCACAACGAACACAAGGATAACATCACATTTGCAGGCTATGAGAGAGATTCTTATATTCTGAAGTCATCCTGTCCACGTTTTGGTTCCGGTGAAGCAAAAGGTACTTTACAGGATTCCGTGCGTGGTACCGATGTATATATTATGGTGGATGTTGTAAACCATAGCATTGAGTACAAGATTTGTGGCAAGACCAATATGATGTCCCCGGATGACCATTATTCCGATATGAAACGTGTCATCGCCGCCATGGCGGGCAAGGCAAACCGTATCACAGTTATCATGCCTTTCATGTATGAGAGCCGCCAGCATAAGCGCAGCAGCCGCGAGTCCTTAGACTGTGCAATCGCATTGCAGGAATTAGTCGGACTTGGCGTTGACAACATCATAACATTTGATGCTCACGATCCACGTGTCCAGAACGCCATTCCGTACAGTGGCTTTGAAAATATCATGCCAACCTATCAGTTCATCAAGACACTGCTCCGTACAACTCCGGATCTGACATTGGATAGCGATCACATGATGGTGATCAGCCCGGATGAAGGTGCCATGAACCGTGCAATCTACTTTGCAAACCATTTAGGTGTCGATGTTGGTATGTTCTATAAGAGACGTGATTATACAACGATCGTAAATGGTAAGAACCCTATTGTTGCTCATGAATTCTTAGGAGACAGCGTAGAGGGCAAGGATGTAATCATCATCGATGATATGATTGCTTCCGGTGAAAGTATGCTGGATGTTGCCCGTCAGCTGAAAGCACGCAAGGCTAGACGTGTTTACTGTCTTGCAACCTTCGGTCTGTTTACTGCCGGTCTGGATATCTTTGATCAGGCAAAGGCAGAGGGAACCATCGAAAAGGTTATTACTACAAACCTCACATATCAGGATCCAGAGCTCTTCAACCATGACTGGTATGAGTCTGCTGACTTGAGCAAATATATCGCAACCTTGATTGATCACCTGAATCACAATGCTTCCATCAGCAGTCTGTTGGATCAGTCTGAGCGTATTCAGTCAAGAATTCAGGAGTACAAGGAGTTCGGAACAATCTCCGATAACTACAAAGCTCCAACCGTATAAATCAAAGCAAAAAAGAAGCACAGTTCAAAGATGAACCGTGCTTCTTTTATTTATTCTATATTACTGTACATAGACATACACCTTAATCTGTTCGTCATTTAAGTTGTTTGTAAACGTTAAAATCGCCGTTCCTTTCTTTCCCGGGATCACACGTAACCTCGCTACCGACGGTCCGACCGGTGAAGTATCCCATGCAAAGCTTGCAACATCCTCATCCGAAGATTCTACGCTTACCTCAATATCTCCGGAAATACATACGCGAAGTACAGTCTCCTGTGGTGTCTGTGATTCCGTTGCGCCCTCGCCTTCCTCTGTTGTCTCTGTCACGGATGACGTGCACTTCAAGAAGGTATCACTGACAAACATATCTTCATAGCCCTGTGATGGCACTGCATCCGTAAAGCTTGCCAGACCATCCATTGCTTCTTCCTTATCTTCAAGCGCTGTAATCTGCTTCTTATAATCTGCTTCTTTGTTCTGATAATCTGCAATCGACGCTTTCAGAAGATCAATCTGAGACTGCAACTCTGCGATTGCATCCTCCTGTTCCCGAATCTGGGAACGGAAATAATTCGCTGCAACATCGCTCTCCGACGCAATCGTGTTACGCTCATCATTTGCTTTCTGTACTTTGTTGCTAAAGTAAAAGAAACCAAAGACCAGTCCACTCGCCAGAAATACCATCAACGCAATAGATATTCCAATATATAATTTTGTGTTTCCACGCATCTGTGTGCGCTCGTGTTCCTCATCCTCCAGCGGTTTTCCACAACTACTGCAAAACAATGCCCCGTCTTCATTTTCCGCCTTACAATGCTTACATACCATACTCTATACAACTCCTGTTTTTATTTTGAATCGTATTGACATATTTCCTTTATGATACCCTTTTTTTCGTCATTTGTCCAGATGCATGTTTCGTCGTTTTCATCCTCGCAGAATCTCAAATGCATGAGCAACATCCAGCGCGCCCCATCCCCAGGCAGAGTTTGGATATCCTATATCCACAACGTTTCTGGCTCCCCGAATCAGTATCTGGCGAATTACTTCCGTATTCATACTGAAATTATTTCCCTGCACGATACCCCATTCCAGAAGCAATGCCGCAGCGCCGGCAGTCAGTGCAGCAGCCACGCTGGTTCCGCTTCTTCTCACAAACAACGGGCGTGTGCCACTCCCTCCTGCCAACAGACCGGAAACCCGGACAGCCGGTGCTGCAAAATCCGGTTGTATCCGTCCTTTCCGGGTATATCCCCGACTTGATTCTACATAGAGGGAATTGTCCAAATGATTATAGCCTGCCACGGTAATCGTTCCACGTGCATTTGCAGGGGCACATAAAATCACCTCCGGATCTGGTCTGGAAAAACGTGTATTTCCCTCCAAAAATTGCCGGATTGGCAGCCACGCATCATAACCAGCTGGGAATCCACTGTAATTTTCTGTCACTTCGATACGCCAGATTCCAGACGCCGGCCGATCAAATCGCAGTAAGATAAACGGATCTCCCGAATTATTCTCCACAACGATGCTTTCCGCATATAACACAGTTCCCTCATACAGGTACGTAATCATACCAGATGTATCCTGGTTCGGAAGCAGCTGGTCAAATTTTTGTCCGGTTGGAGAATATACTGCAATCTGGTACAGGCTCGGTGCACGCCCCCAGATTTCCAGACAAAAACCCGGATTCACGCCCTCCACGTAAATCTCCATCTCATTTCTGACTGTCCGTGTCTGAGGACGCACCATACCATTCTGATTGCCCGGATGGAAGGTAGATAAGCTTGCAAAATGTCCGCCTGCACCAAGCTCATTTCCAGCGCTTCCCACTACACAGACACCGGGTAATGTTACGATTGTGTCCAGATATAGTTCCAGATTCAGATTCCCATTATGATCGCCCTGATTTGTTCCAAGTCCCAGACAGATCACCAGCGGTTTTCCAAACTCCATCGCCTTATTGATCAGATACTTGACACCAAGTATGATATCTGCCTCTGAGTAACACGGTACGTCTGCAGGAATCAGGAAAAATTCCCGCAGCCTCCGCTTTGCCGGTTTTAATTTAACCATCAAAATCTCCGTCTCCGGTGCCACTCCGGAAAAAATATCTCCTCCCTCTGTATACATATTCCCAGCAGCCACAGAGGCAAGAAAGGTTCCATGCCCATCCGTATCACGGCTTGAAACAAGTGTGTATGGCTGTTCCGACTGCACGGCAAGATTCAGTTCTTCCTGTGTGTATTCCCGTCCATACCCAAATATCGGATTCTCCGGCAGTTCCTGCGTCTGATCCCAGATTGCACGCACGCGGCATGTACCATCGGACCGTCGGAACAGAGGGTTTGCAAAATCAATTCCGGTATCCACAAATCCAATCAGTACATCTTTTCCAAACAGGGAAAGCCCCGGCACACTCTGCACTGCGCCCACGCCAATTCCCTGTAGCGCCGACGTATCTGTCAGTCCATAGCACTTTGGAATCCGGTCATACCCAAGCCGGAACAATTCCTGTGTTGAAACAGGCATCCCATTCGCATCATAAGCGCGCCGGTATGCCACCAGAAACTGGCTGTTGATCACGGTCACACAGTCCGGCTGTAATACCTGTAATTCCCCCTCCAAATTGTTGTCATATTTTACCAGAAAATCCAGCACATCTTCATCGTATACATATGCCTCACACGCCGAATTATATAACTCTGTGTCCATCGCAACCCCTAAACATAAAAATCCCTCAGCAAAATGTATGCTGAGGGATTGGCATATATCCATATTCACTTAAAATTCAAGCTTTCGTTTTTTCTGTAAGATCAGAATTCCCGCAAGGCAGCACACACCAAATAATGATATCAGAATTGCCTTGCGCATATGCGGGATGCGATAGGTCATCACAATTACATTCTCCCCTTCTTCAAGCGGGATGGATGCCATACACTCTGCAAACATATCCGCTTCGACAGGAACTCCATTTCTCGTCACTGTCCACCCGGCACCATATGGAACAGACAGATACAGATACTCCCCTGCCCGCGCCGTCACTGTACAGGAAACTTTACCATTTTTAATATCCAGCTGTTCCGGCTGCTTCTCAGAGATTTTCTGCGATGCCATATGCAGAGCATCCAGATTCAAGGCATAAAACTGTTCGTCCCAGATCATAAGCGCCTCCGGATATGAAAAATAAACCGATATCTCTGATTCTTCCGGTTCGTGCGCAATGTAAAATACACCCATAGAAAGCCAGTCGGAATAACCCTTTCCGTCACTTCCGACACGTCCCACACGCCCCTTCACATAGCGGTCTGTCTCGATATTTCCATACACAACATGGTTTCCATCCGGAATCTGTATGTCATAAATACGCTTATTTTCCTCTGTATGGCTTGTAACATTCAGCCGGGTATAAATCTCTACCTGTTCCCCGCAAAGCTCGCTATACAGCAGATTCTGATACTCAAACGGATTTGTATATGTCTCATCTTTCGGTATGTATCTGCTCGCAAGAGGCAGGCAATATGGATTTTCATATACCTGCTTTCCATTTGCCTCCGGCAGCTCCTGTATCGGGAGCAATCCCGGATATGCCTGTTCTGAAATAACATATTTTACACCAAGCAGGGAATCCGCAGCTAATATAGAACCGGCAACCACATTCAGACACTCCCCATGCATTTTATAGCCCAACCGGTTTAACAGCTGAAGCTGCTGATTGTCCGGGCTCGATGTATAACCTGTGTTTCCCCAATAATTATACCCCAATGATTCGTCCAGATGTGCAACATTTGACCGCCGGCTTGTCTGCGAAATCCGATATTGTCCCTGATCATAGGCGCGCAGCACACCAAGCTGCTTGTCCGTCTCCGTCACATAGGACCGATATGCATCCGCTTTTTTCAGACAATAAGTAGAACTCAGATAACAGGCGTTTGCGTCCAGCTCTGCAATTGCACACACGGTCAGCAAAGCCAATATGGATATCCGTTTTTTCCCTGACGGTGCTTTCTGTATTCCAAGCTGCAAGCCTACTGCGATCACAATTACAAATGCTGCAGTTAAACCGACCTGAATCCATGTGTAGCGCGGCCGCACGATACTCAATATCAGATAAACAGCAAGATATGGAAGCACGATTATCCAGTACCGCAGCTTTTTATCCGGCTTTGCATACGCATTTCCCGCCACAAACAACAGATAAAAAATGCTGACATAGGAATAACGGAACCAATAACTGGACGCATTTTTCAACAGAGAAAACAGCAAATGCGTCGGTGCATAGAAAAACACTACCAGGCTACATATCATACCGATACCAAGCACGATTTTTTCAGACCATTTATAATTATGATTGAAATACACAGCCAGACATCCGATTAGAATCAGGCTTCCGGCAAATAAGGATGCCTCCGTCGGCGTACTGATTCCCCCGATCGTGTAATCACGAATCACAAACAACGGATTTCCTGAGAATGAATTACGTAGCATTTCCAGATTAAAGCTGCTGCCTTTGCCCTTTCGCAAATCAAATACCGTCGGCAAAAACAACACTGCACTCATACAGACACCAAGCAGCATGGCAATCCCATAACGGATAATCGCCCGGAATACCTGCTTTACCGATACTTTCTCCCGACACATATACAAAGCATATTCGATTACAACATAAAAGATGGAAAACAGGCAGTTAATGCCACCCGTATACCAGTTAAACAGAATCGACAGTGCCGTCGCAATGGCAAGTGGATGAATCTGTTTCTTCTCGACAACCTTATACACGCCAAGCAGCATAAGTGGCAGCATATATACACCATCCAGCCACATCACATTCGAACACTGCGCCAGATCATACTGCATCATCCCATATCCACAGGCAAGCAACACGGTAATCACCGCATCAATCCGATCTGCAAACCGCACCTGCAAAAAATAGCATGCTGTCGCAGAAGCTGCAGCCACCTTCAGCGCAACTATCAAAGAGAAAAAAACTTCCAACTGCGACTGTTTAAATAATACGACCAACAGATTAAATGGACTCGCCAGATAATAACTATATAATCCGATTCCACCATTTCCCAGTGTATTCGTCATGCTATATGCAATTCGATTTTTCCCCATGAGTACGTCCCGAAAATAAGAGAAAAAGTCCAGATACTGTATATCTGCATCCTCCCATGCAATCGACCGGTTTCCAAAAGGCGGAACCTTCATCACGATATACATAGCATACATCGCCGCTAATGTAAGTAAAAACGCACCGGCGCATAATAAAAAACGCTTCTTCGAAGTGGATAATTGTTTCAATTTGTCTGACATCTTTGCTTATATTCCTTTGTATAGAGTTTGTTATGGGATATTATACATGGAATTGAATGGATTGTATATAATTTGTGTGAAATGCGCTTTTTTATCCCCTAGAATGAAAATGTACGTCAAAAATCACGTCAAGTATGCCACATAGGTTGTTTTTTTGGTCATTTTTGCTACAATGAATTTGTTCAAAGCAAACACCTTTGAACATCTTGGGGAGAGATGGGGTTGTTGATGTTCGAATGCAATACCCCGCAATGTGTTTTACATAGGAAGCCCGTATGGATTGGGGAATCCATACGGGCTTTTGCATGTCATTTATTTATATGTACCTGATTTTTAATGTAAAAAAATTGTATTAGGAGCTGTTTCATATGTATATACTGTATATCCTTTTTCTTTTAACAACTCAAGATTTCCATAAACAGGATAATCTTTCCACTCTCTAAGGCTTTTCGGTGCATCAATAAATAATACAGATGCTTGTACAACATCAAAAAAATTATCACTGTACCCAGCCCCATGATGTCCTACTTGCATATAATCTGATTTTAATTTGTCCCCATATGTAGAAATAAGTTTCTGATGTACACTTTTATCCCCTGTATCTGAACAAAATAATATACTTTCCCTCTTATTCGTAAGCTTAAACACCAACGAAGACTCATTCATTAAATTGCCTTGTATATCACCTTTTTTATGTGCATCCGAATATGCATTAAAAACCTCAAGTGTCAATCCTATAAAATCAATGCTATCCCCCTCCTGTAAATATGTAACATTAGAGAGCCCTAAATTCAGAAATTTATCATATACGTCTAATCGATCTACAGGTTGTGCGACAGATGCATAATACGCATAATCAATATTTATTGTATATACGTTTGATACTTCAATTTTATGCGAAGATTGCATAATTTCCACAAAGGCTCCCATATGGTCTTCATGTGCATGCGTAAGTATCCATGCATCAACCTTATTTCCTTCCTTTGCCAAAACTTGTCTTACATATTCTGCATATCCCTTAGTTCCTCCATCAATAACTGCCAACTGACCAGTCGGAGACTTTATAGTATAAAACATAGCTTGAGAATCATTATCCAATCCATATTGGGTAATTTCATAATAATTGTTCTTATGTTTTTTTCTATTCCACAACAATATACAAACTGCTATTAATAGAATTAAACCTATAAGTATCACCGCTATACACTTTTTCTTCTTACTTTTTCTAACATAAATCCTGTATCTTTCGTTTTATTACTTCTTGCAAATGTAATTGTCGATTTTTTTAATCAATGCGTTATACCCTGTCTTTTCCAATATCTGTTCTAACACCATTGATAATAAAATACTAATTCCAACGCATGTAACATATGATACTAACACATTCTTTGTATAATATATCACATTACCCAGATATCTTAATACCAAAGGATGAATCAAAAAAATATTTGCTGAATGTTTACCTACAAATGTCATAACTATATTTAACCACTTCCATCTACAGCATATAAATGTAAAACTGCAGCCTGCCAGCGCAGCAAAAGTCATCAAAATTTGCTTAACTTGCAAAACATCCGACTGAATATAAGTATTTCTAATATATGGAAGCACCAGCATACACAATGTTGTCACAACAAAAAGAAATTTTTTGCTATACTTCCTTTGATTAAATGTATATATTTTATTCCATATTCCCTTTTGTGCAAATATGATCCCCATTAATATCGCAAATAAATATTGTACATAATAGCCTCCTACATCCGAATGAATTCCAAGATTTATATATCCGTGTAAAATAATAATCCCCATAAAAAATACTATATATTGATATATATCACAAACTCTATATAAAAAAGGGAAAAATATAATTAATACAAGCGTAAAAGATATATACCAATACACATCGCCCAATGCAGGATATGAAACCCAATCAGATATACCTAATATATTAAATATTATATATATAGGCTTATAAATCATGCCTACAGGGTTTTTAAATATAATATTTAATACATAATGTATGGCTAATATAGGCAGACAAAAGCTATATAATGTCAGGCAACGATGAAGAAAATATCTATTATTTCCTCCTTCAAATTTATTATACGCTACTGTCATTCCGTACGCCGATAAAAAAGCAAAAATCCAAACGCAAAATCTGGCATCAATCGCTAAAGTATTTAACACCCGTAAAGGCAATATATGCGTATTTATTTTTTCTGCGATCCCCTCAGGAGAAGAAAACATATGATGAAATAATAATAACAGCACCGCTAAACATTTTGCTTTTAAAGTTTCTGTCTTCGTAAACATGTTTTCTTGCATTTCCATCAAGCTTTCTCCCTATGTTTCTAACAATTTCTACAGTATTATTTATTCTTCTACTAACCACTCTATGAAGTCACGCACTGCACCCTCTCCGCCTTTATAAGCGGATATAAAATCAGAGATATTCCGTACCTTCAAAACAGCATCCATAGGGCATCCGACGACTCCACCTTTTTCCTTAATCGGCATCATACATTGCAAATCAAGAATATCATCTCCTATATACGCACAATTTTCCAAACCATACTTTGTTCCATGTTGGACATTATACTCCTCTATGATCTGCAAAAGTTTTGCAAACTTTTCTCGTACACCCTGATGCAGATTAAATATCTGAATTTCCGCACATC
The DNA here is from genome assembly GCF_056872695.1 of Wujia sp. NCBI lineage: Bacteria > Bacillati > Bacillota > Clostridia > Lachnospirales > Lachnospiraceae > Wujia > Wujia sp. The sequence continues at coordinate 127,321 of NZ_DBMFCD010000002.1, forward strand.
TTTTTTTCAGGATTTCACTCTCTCGAGCGGTAATTATGATTGGAACAATTCCATATTGGGGAAGTATATCTTTAATTCCACAGCCATCTTTCACATCAAATGCCTTCATCAATTCCCCTTGATTTCCCATATAAATCTTTCCATCTGTTAATGTTCCATCCACATCCATTATTAAAAATTTGATCATGCTATTTATCCCTCTTACCCTATTCATTTAAGCACGCTTCAAATCTTGAGCGCGTTACGAACAACAGCTTTGCATTACTTTTTCTTGTTTTTACATAATCTACAAGCATGTTTGCAATTTCTTCATTTAATTCCCCCGGATTTTGAGTAACATTATATAACTCCAGCTCTGGCGATGCATAATTCGCAGACTTCCCATCCAAATGGCTATAGCCATCAAATCCTGCTATTGCAATGCTCTTCACATCTGCCATATCCAATAATCTCAATAGCATTAACGCAGAATTATCAATATGTTCCCATCCGCATTTTACCAGTCTGTTAAATGATATAACCATTTCCGTACTGTTTTCTGCTTCTGTTTTCAGATTAGATGTTATAATTTTTTTCAATGGAACATAATTCGGGTTATTTTTCCAAAAATTATATCTTCTGGAATTACTCATATATACATAATTTGTTTCTAACTCCGCCGGAACAAAATTAACACTAATCACAATCGGATGACAACGCTGAATATATTCATCAATTTGATCCTTTTGCTCAACTACAGATCCTCCAGGAGCCACAATCAATACATCCTGACCTTTTAACTCGGAACGTAATTTTTCAAGATTATCCCCATCGTCGACATCTGATGATAAATATTCCAAATATGTCTTCTCAAGTAAATCATAGTCATATCGTTTTCTGGCGATCGCTCCTATCTTATTTAAAATATACCTGATATTTTTGGAACGGATACTACTCTTCTGCATCAGATACGTGATATTATTTACATGCGCACTATAACAACCTGCCACAAAATATGGTGTTGTATATCCCCAACTGCATTTTGATTTAATGTTATCCATATAGTCATCTATAATATCAAGAAGAACGTCCATGTCATAATTATAACCAAGCTTTGAAACCATATATTGTGCAATCAGCTCCGTTGGTGTGTTTCCGGCGCCTCTTCCCATTCCGGATATCGTTCCATCCACAACAGCCTGTCTTTTTCCATATGTCATCCTTATAAACTCCTGCGACAGCGCATTTGACATCTGCATATTGTTATGTGAATGAAATCCTATTTTACATGTTGGCGTAAGATTATGATTAATAATCTCAAATACTCTGTGTAAATCCTCCTGATACATGGATCCAAATGTGTCAACAATCGACAGGCAATATGGTTCTACCTCATTTACCATATTAATAAGTTCAATCAGTTCCATATCCGAATATCCCAGAATATCGACTGGCTGAACAAAACATTTGTATCCCTTTTCCTTTATTACTTTGCAATTATTGATTGCCTGATCACGTTCCTTTTTAAAGAAACATTCTCTAACCGCATCAATCGAAGTTCCATCACATTCATCGAGATTACTGACAGAATATCTGCTGCAATCAGCTAACACCGTAAATATTGCACCATTTTTTTCCTCTGGCACAAATCGCTTTGCATCAGCAGAATTCTTATAAACAGTTTTTCCTTCCCCAAATCCTTCATCCTGGAAAAAACCAATTTCAATGCAATCAATTCTTGCCTTCACAAGACCATCTATAATCCCTCTAATATTATTATCACCAAATTTTTTGTCAATTAAATACGCACCATCTCTTAAAGTACAGTCTAATAACATTGCATGATTCATAATATTTTCTCCTTTCATGAGTTTTTATCTTTTTTTACAATAGACATATAAATTGCATTTGCAATTTCAAAATCTTCCGGATAATCAATATCTACACATTCCACTCCTGAAACCTCTGTGATATGCGGAGTTACTCCAATCCTTCTTTTATATAATTCAAAAACTTCCTTTTTAAACACATATGCCGCTGAAACTTCATTATAATAAACCGGCAGATCCTGTGTTCTTGGAACACAGGTCGGATCAAAATTCAATGGTTTATTATCATCCGTCCACATTAAATGCTGCAGTCGTTCTGCTGTAAATGACGAATCATATTTTTCACTCTTAACTGCATTTATACATTCCTCAAAATGTTCTTTTGTTACAAACGGAGAAGTACAATGGCAAACAGCATATATATCTGCATCAACCCTTTTCATAAATTCTCCAATTATATCCTGCGGAGTTGCCTGCTGTGTATCCAGATATTCCGGTCTCTCCAAAAATTTTACACCATCTACCAAATATTCCTTTATCTCCGGATTGCTGCAAAACACATAGACTTCATCCAGCCCCTCCACTTTTACAAGTGTTTTTAAAAATACCGTTATCAAAGCCGTTCCATCAGCAAATCGTTTTGTATTTTTTCCTGGTGTTCTTTGATTATTTAATTTTATTGGTACAAATGCAACTGTTTTCATTTTGTTTATATCTCCTTTTCCATTTTTTCTTCATTAGCATCATTACTTCATAAACAACATATATACTCAGCATTCCAATACTAATGCCTTTTGCAAGCTTCTCATTTGGAGCTGAATACATCAACTTTATTTCATGTATCCCCTGTGTAATATTTACTCCAAGAATTCCACCATTTACGTTATACACATCCACAGCTTCTCCGTCAACATAAGCTTTCCAGTTTTTGTTAAAAATAATAGGAATCACAAGCATTTTTGTATCTGTGTCATCATTCGTTACTTTACCACACAGAATACTATCTTCAAAAGATATATCAGTCATACCTGTTTTCTGTAAGCTCTGTATATTCTCCAAGACAGCCGTATGCTCAATATTTGTTACAGCCTCGGTATCTACATGAGTTGCTTTTATTTCGTTTCCATACTTCTGATTTTCTTCCGTAATATAAAAATATTTTGTAAGTAACTTCTGTCTGTTCACACGTTCCAGCGAATCTATATCGGAGCTATACACCCGGTCAGAATACAAATATCCAAAAGGCAGTGCATATTGATTTTCATAAATCTTTTTATATTCTGTCTCCAGTAATAATTTATATTCCGGCGTTGATAAATCTTCATCTGGCAACGTAATGACATACTTGGTTCCAAGCAGGCAATTAATATAATAATCATATACAGGTACGCTTAACCAATGAGAAAAACCATTAATAAGCTCATATCCCGCAGATTTATAAAAATTAATCAATTCACTCGTATTCAAAGAATTATAAACAGCAAGCCCATTATATCCCTGAACCAATGCATCATTTTCACCAACCGAAATATACGTTTTATTTACTCTATATATACCAGAATCCAATTCTTTCAGCTGAGTAACAGCCTCCGTTGTGCCATCATTAAAATATGTTTCATCCCACTGTTTTTCTTGTAAAATATATCTTGAATTAATAGATGCATAATTTGAAAGTATTAATTCCAGAATTAATATCCCTGCAAATAATCCACTCATATATTTCTGTTTTTTTTGACCTATACTTAAAAGCAAAACTGAATAAATAACAAAAAAAGCAACACAACACAACAACGCACGTTTACAAACCGTTATCTCAGTCAACTTCTGTACAATCAAAAGAACGGTTAACGCAACTACACCTATCACATCCGACACTAAAACTGTCCTTTTCAATATTTTATGCAATGTTTGGCGATCCTCAAATTCCAATATACCTTTTACAAAAAACGCCACACTAATACAGAAAATGTAAATGATCATATACGACCATCTCTGTTTCTTGTCATTCATACCAATGAGTTGTGACACAACCGGACTTATAAGTGATACCACGACAAGTATCCCTAAACCGATCACACGCTTGACATATTTTCCATAAAATAAAAATATAATAGAAAAAACAACAATGACACTACAGGAAAGTAACGCTGCCTCATAATAGTTATACGCACCTGTATAACCATTCCCCACCCCTAACATATTCGCAGATAAAAATCTTCCAATAAAAGTAATCAGATATTTCTTGCTATAAAACAGTTCTAATCCCTGATCAGATACACTGACATCCTCTGTTCTTGTACTTGCAAAAAAACTTTGTAATGCAGGCAATAATTGTATCATTGCTATTCCACAGGCCACAACTGCCATAATGATTAAACCTGCTAATTTTTTCAAATAGATTTTTATATTTCTTTTATTTATAAAAAGCCATACCACTGTATATATCGCGAAAAAAATTCCATTCATATACAAATGGAAATAACTATCCCACACCATAAGAACCAGTGGGATAACAAGCAAGGCTCCTCCCGTTTTATCCTCTAAGTATCGTTGCAGAACATATATCCCTACTGTAAATTCCAGTACTAACGAGGCAAACTGATAATGCTGCCCCCATACAACCATATAACTTGAAAATGTCCAAACAAGCCCTGCAACAAAAGCAGCCTTTTCATTTCCTGTTATCCCTTTAAAATACAAATATGATACAGAACAAATAATCATAATCTTTATAAATAAAGACACCAGTAATACAATATTCAGGTTACTGTTGTTGCAAAACATCAACAAAAAATTATACGGAAAAATATATTTATAAACCGGATTGTACGTGTACACTCCCAATCCATTTTGAAGGCAATACTGTGAGGTTTTTCCCTGTCGGATCCAATCCGAATCAAAAAAATAACGTGGAATATAAGTAGCCAGGGTATCTCTTCCTATGTCATAATATGCATAAATATATCCATGAAAAATCATCTTATTATACAAAATAACAAACATCACAGTGCTAATAATCAATAAGTATAATAGATACCTGTTTTTACTTAATTTATTACTTATAGTTCCCATGCAATTCCCTTATTCATTCACAGTGTATTTTAGTACTTTGTAATTCAACGCTTCTTCCACGCACAAAACATCAACTCTGTCTGTAGTATGTTCATTTAAATAATTATACATCGTCCATACCATCAAATCGTTGCCAGTCACAAAATAGACATCCTTTTGTTTATACAAATCCTGTAGGTCTATTTGCTTTTTATTAGGTAAATTTTTTATTGATTCATCCAATATCCAAACATTATCCGGCAACTCAATGTCTGTTGTCAGAAGATAATTATATAAATTATTTTCATATAAACAATATACCCGTGTTTCATCCGCAGATAATTCTTCCATTATTTCCGAGAATACTATTTTCTGTTCATCAGACAAAACTTCTGATGCCGTTGTATCCATGTAATTGTATATCAGACATAATGCTAAAACAAAAACAGATAAACATTTTACTACACTATTGATTCCATCTTTCCGATGTAATTTTACAAATTCGATGCTATCCAGCAGGAAAATAACTTCTCCAATCACAACTGCATAATAAGCCTGTTGCATCAGGATCATCCCACCTTGTATATAGCCAAAAGCCATTAATGTTGCACATAAAATTAAACTATAGATCAGATATTTGATATCTTTTCTGGTAGCAGTCAAAAAATATATAATAAAAGTACCCACAACCATAATCGCAAAGGAACCATATATCATTCCCTCCAAAAATGACTGCCAAAATTCGTTGTCCAGAACATTCTCATCATATTCTCTTATTTGGGAGATTTTTACAATTACATCTTCCTGAAACACGTTCTCATCCTGAGCAATATTGGATGCTAAAATCAATACATCATTTTCACTTAATCCGAGTTCCTCATACGCTTCCTTATACTCCTCCCAATCTGGTACACCATGTTCCTGGATATCGGAGTACGCTTTGTAATATTCCTGCCACTGTTCCCACTTACCATCTGAATAATAAACACTCTGAGAAACAGAAACGCCTATAAGGATAAGCAAATATGGAACAATCCACACAACCCTGTTTATTATATTTCTCTTTTTTTGACTTTGTCTTTCAATATTACCAATAAAAACAGGCAGAATAAACAACACACATACAATCGAGATTCTCCATGAATACAGTGCTGAAAACGCCGAAAATATTATTCCAACTATATTTTCTGCAATCCATATCCACGTATGCTGTTCCTTATTGCCTAGAGCAATATTACTTAACCCAACACATCCAACAAACATTGCTGTAGTTTTATAGTCTATCAGTGTGTATAATCTTAATCCCAAAACGACGTTGATCAAGGTCATTACCAGAACAGAATTCAAATCATTTTTCTTGATTATCAGTAAATTTAAATCAATAAACGCCAGAAGAATCAATCCAATCTGCATATACTCCCAACATTTTATATCAAATAAAGAATAAAGAAATTTCGCTATTGTTCCTAGAATAGTACTTGAAAACACAATATGCGTGTCTCCAGACATCCCTCGCCCTGTAACGATACTTCTCATACAATAGTCCTCTTGAGAAATACTATATACCGGAAAAATTAATCGATAGACGACAAATATCAAAACCGCAACCAGAATTGAAATTACAATATTATTCAGTTTATTACACGCTTTCTTTTTCATTCCACTATCCTATTATAAATCTGTGATAATTCTAGAATCTACATACCTGTATTTTTCATTACTTTTCTTCACTACTCTTAAATAATACCGTTTCCCCATTATAACATCATTACTGGGAACCACAAATTTAATTACATATGAATCTTCCCCCATTGAAAACCACTGTTTCCTGTCGACCGCCATATACATATATCGCTGATTATTATCTGACATCTCTAAATAGACATCTGAATCATCATCAACATTTACAAACAAAGATAATGTCCTGTATTGGCCATTGTCCATCGAGTTTAACAGTTCCACCTCCCCAGCTTCTTTGTCTGCCTGTTTGATTTTATCAGTAAACTTATAGACGTTAAATCCCTCAAGCACATCCTCTTCTATCATAGAATAAGAACAGTCAATATCAAAATGCTCCTTAAAATAGATTCTCAATAAGTCCATATTCCCACTTTCGTTCGAAAGCAGGTATACATTATCATTTAATAATGCCTGAAAAGGAGAATCAATTCCTGCGCGTGCCAATTGTTCATTCGTTTGCCCCAGCCCTCGATCCCAATTTGAAATTCGAATAATGTTTCCGTAATACCCTTCTGGTATATTCTCAAAAACACTGACGCTTCTGCAATAAAGCCACTCTGACCTTGAAACAAAATCTACGAAATAAAATTTATCTTCCTTCGATATTCTATTTATAAATTGGCTCGCATCTTCCTGTTTATATACACTTGTACGATTAATGATTAATTTTTCGTTTACATTAAAAAATAACAGAACTGTTATAATTCCATAAATAATATAAGATTTTTTACCAATGGTATGCTTCTTCTTTTTAGTCCTGTACTGCAAAAATGCATAGCTCAAAGCTCCAATTGCAGCAAAGCATATACCATTTTTTATATAGATCGGGAACCTTCCAACTATACAATTCAAATATATAACATATGCCTGTACCACAAAATTAATGTAAAAAGCATCAATAATGTACAATAGATTTCCACACAACAGCATAAATAAACATGTCGCAAGCGGAACCATATAAAAACAGGAATCCTTCCACACCTCCGGATAATTCCGAAATGTCTCTTTCAATCTGGTCTGCGTTGTGATCTGTGTTTTCGAAATTTGGGCTATCTTATTTAGCAATTCCGCATCAAAAAAGGAATAATCATCAAACACTCGTGCTTTTATCATGGCATAATCATTTTCAGATACCCCAATATCATCCAACTGCTCCTTAATGTCATTATAATCAGCCAATCCATAATCAATAACCGAAGCTCTTGCTTTATTGATTTCCGTATATGCGGGATTCCAATTTTTATAATAAAGTTTATTAACAGCAACGGTAACACATAATCCAGCTAACAAAATAAACACAGATCCAAAAAAATATTTAAGACTCTTTCTATTTTTAAATATTATCTTTAAAAATGCCAGTCCAAACATAGGCAGAACACCTAGGATTGCCACATTTCTAAGCATAAAACTAAACACAATTAAAAGAATTGCAATAATTGTATTCCTTTTTCTTTTATTTTCATACGAATATAATAGCAGAAGAAATCCAGCTACTCCCCCTATAATGGCTGCCGTCGAAAAAGTAATACGCATATACCAATAGGGACAGAAAACTATGATTATAGATAATGTAAGAAAAATATTATCTGATTTAACATAAATAATATAGGACAGTATGACAAAACAGGCAAAAACCAATCCAATTTCATAAACCGCCAGCCAATTTACAACAGGGAATAACCAGCAAAAGAAATATATTATTTTCGATAAAATAATATTAATAAACACTACATCTGCCGTTGCAGATCCCTTTCCTCCCATAAGTAGTACACTCATAAGATGATCATCCGCATTTTGCAGATGTGGCGTTAACACTTGCATGAGCAAAATCAGAATGCACAAATTGATAATTATACATTGTAATAATTTTTTATTATATACCATTGGGCGGTTTTCCATCCTTTTCTGCATAATTACCTATATCCTCTTCCCCTTAAAAAGCCGGCTCTAATCCATGTTTTCTGCAATACTCTTCATATTCCTCATAACTCTCCGGAACAAAGAATTTTTCCTTATTTCTATAAGTTGCTCCCAACTGATTTGCAAATTCGATAAAATCCTTTCCCCATACACTGCTATCCAATGGAAGTATTTTGTAAAGGAATATTACCGTTGGTTCTTCATCAAATATCAATTTTGGAGATACACACGCTCCTGAGAAAATAGTAATCTGTGTTTTTTTCTCAATATCAATATTTAAAATCTCCACTTCCCAAGGCAATGTATAATTCGTGCTTATCTTAATACCATTTTCACCTAATGTACTGTTTTTCTGTCTTGGATGTGGCTTTATGATCGTTTTCTGCTTATCAATATTCTTTAATACCTTTTTCCAGAATCCCTCTTTATCAAAAGTGAACTTCTGCGGGCCCTGTTCCATAATTATAATATCCCGATCTGCAAATTCATCCGTTTCTGGATGATAATTAAATATATGATTTAATGCCCCCACCAATCTTGTATTTTTCCTATCCATTGGTGTCATTTTCACAATCCTGCCATAATGCTTCATATGCATAAGCTCTGGATGAAACATATGAATCTCATCCAGCATCGTACCATCCATGCATTTCAATCCCACAAGCCGGATCAGTACCCGGAGGTAAAAAGGTTTGTCTGAATAAACCGTCGTATATGAATTGAACCCATGTTCCAGAAATTTGTTCTTAATATTTTTATTTGCTCTGGAAAATGCCGTATAAAAAATCGAATTAATCAACCATCCACTATTATTGTAATACACTTCATCATAAATCCGATTCCTTGTACTCTTCAAAAAAGCCTTTCCGTTTTTTACTGTGCGAATACACTTTTCTATTGTAATTGGGTATGTGAGCAACACGTCCTCTACCAAATAAACATTCTTAAAAACACCTGTCTGCCTTACACGTTCACAAACGTCCTCCGCACCATCAAAAACCTTGACCATATATAAATCCGCATCATCATAATTGTTGGCAATCACAAAGTGGACAGCCTCAATGATTGTAAACGGAACCGTTCCTACAAATGCACGCATCGCTCTCTCCTCTAAAATTTAAAGTCTTTTTTCTTTGTAAAATATAAATACCCAAGCACTATTAAAATAATTGCAACTACACAATATCTTACAACAATCAAATCTTTAATAAATGCAAATACAACACTATAAGCAATTAATGCAAGCATCGAAATCAGCATCGTTTTCAAACAAAATACATCCCGTCTATACCGTATTGCAGCAAAATAATGCAGTACAAACAAAACCGTATAAGAGATTATTGTTGCAACAGCTGCTCCGATCCCATTATATTGCTTGATCAGAAAATAATTTAATATCAGATTCAACCCCGCTGCAATCGCTGTGTTGACCGCAATGACTCCCGGTTTTTTTAAATACATCAGATATGTAGTCAAAAAAGAATATAAAAATATCAAATAAGACGCTATAATAATGAGACTGACATAATCAATGCCACTCCAATATGTTTTCGGTGACAAAATTTTTATAATTTCCGGAGAAATTGTGAGTAAGCCGATCGCTCCAAAACAAAAAATACCTATATATACGCTTTCTACTTTGCGGATATCTGACACCTTTTCTTTTTCTACGCTCTTATAAAACCAAGGTGTCCATGCCCCACTAATCGCTGTATATAAGGCAATAAGAATCGAGCCAATATTATATATCAAAGAATACACTGCCGTTGAAGCAGGACCCGATAATTCAGTCAACATAATTCTGTCACTTTCCAACAGAATCAAATCCGAAAGCGTACACATAATGGCAGGAACTGCTATTTTTGCAGCATACCCCCAATATTCTTTATTATATTTCGGGCGTTTCACATGAAATGTGTGTATAATAATAATTAACGCAAATACAAAAATACCTAACGCATTTCCAATTATTTTTGCGTAATATTTATGCTCTGTATAAATAATGATTAAAATAATCGAAAGCAGGGTGTGCAAAACATTTGGTAACACAAGCAACAAAGTTCGCGGTTTATATTTTCCCTCCATGGAAAGTACTGCCATAGAATAATTAACCGTATGAACAGATATCGCCTGCAATGCTGCAATAAACACAACAAACGTATCTACATTTATTCCTGCCAGCTTTATAACTCCTATAATTATACTTGTAAAAACGACATACACAATTAAGGAAAATAACAATATAGATGACTGATAATTTTCATAATCATCCTTATAATCCAAATATGCATTTCTCACAGTAATAAATAAGTTTAACCCAATAAATGTATTTAATACAAGAACCCATGCTGAATATGTATTTACCATGCCATAGGAAGCCTTGTCCATAATTCTGGTAAATATCGCGGATGAAAGCAACACAACACCCTGTCCGATTATATTTCCAATGACATAATAAATACTCGCAATGAAATACTTATTTTTTTGCTGACTCATATTTATGACCAAAATCCCTCTAGACAATCGACGATATAAAGAACCTCTTCCTCTTTCAATCCATAATACATTGGTAATCTGAGCAAGCGTTCGCTCTCCTTGGTTGTATACTTATCCTCACCAACAAATTCACCATACTTCTTTCCCGCTGGTGAACTATGCAATGGAATATAATGGAATACCGCATTGACATTTTTTTCTTTTAAATACTGCACCAATTCTGTTCGTTCAGCCAGATCCTCCACCTTAATATAAAACATATGTGCATTATGTTCACATTCTGCAGGAATCGTAGGCAGTTCTATTTTTCCCTTATCCCTCAGAGAAGACAGCTTTTCGTTATATAAATTCCAGCTTCTCATTCGATTTTCAAATATCAAATCTGCAGATTCCAGCTGTGCCCACAAATGTGCTGCATTTAACTCACTCGGCAAATAAGAGGAGCCTGATTCTACCCATGTATATTTGTCAATCTGACCCCTGAAGAATTTACTTCTATTCGTTCCTTTTTCACGTATAATTTCGGCATCTTCAACTTTATCCTTATCTCTGATCAGGATAGCGCCACCCTCTCCCATGCTATAATTTTTCGTCTCATGGAAGCTGTAACAGCCAAAATCACCAAACGTACCAAGCTTCTTACCTTTATATGTGCTTTTTATTCCCTGTGCAGCATCTTCAATTACATATAAATTGTATTTTTTTGCTATATCCATAATTGTATCCATCTCACAGGACACGCCAGCATAATGAACAGGAACAATGGCTTTCGTTTTTTCTGTAACTGCTTGTTCAATGCACTTTTCATCAATGTTCATGGTGTCTGGTCTTATATCCACAAACTTTACTTTCGCCCCACGCAGGACAAAGGCATTTGCAGTAGAAACAAAGGTATAAGAAGGCATAATTACCTCATCACCCGGCTGAGTGCCAATGAGAATTGCCGCCATTTCAGTTGCATGCGTACATGACGTTGTCAATAACGCCTTTGCTGTTGCTGTATCGTCTTCAATCCACTTATTGCATTTTTTTGTAAATACACCATCCCCGCATATTTTTCTATTATGAATTGCTTCGATAATGTACTTATCTTCTGTTCCTATATATGGTGGCAAATTAAAATTAATCATTTCAGTATCCCTTTCATCCCCACAGCTACTTATCTATTTAATCATTCAGATACTTTTTCATACATACTGTATCAAAGGTATCCCACTTTCTTCTATCTATACAATCAAACCAGATATCTTCCTGTTCTTCAATTGCTTCCAGCTTTCGATAGAACTCCTCCGTATGACAAGATTTTGGAATAACTACTACCCCTGAATCATCACATACCATAATTGCTCCATCTATATTTTTCTTTCTGTCATTTATTATCTCTGTATCAAAAGGTTCTTCATTCTTACTGTTAAAGCAACCTACCGGACTGAATCCATTACACCAAACAGCATATCTCTCTTTTATAAGATTATTTGCATCCCGCATCTTTGCATTTGTTACAATAGCTTCCGCTTGTCTGTATAATAAAATAAACTTTGAAACCAGTTCTCCAATAATCGCCCGATCCTTACACGCAAACGTTTCTATATAGACAATATCTCCTTTCTGCGTGTCTCTTACCTGCTCATGGACATCCCAGTTACTTTCGTTATATGCATATACCCATTTTACCTTGCCAACCCGGAACTGCCCTCTGTTTATTGGCATAACATCAGGAATCACCCCTGTTTTACCCAGACAATCTGCTACTTCCGTCGTTGATACTTTATTTGTTCTTATATATTCGATGATTTTCTCCCGAATGTCCATAGTCTTTATTCTCCTTCATAGTCTATCCGGATCAAACTTTTCATTTCATTCTCCAGATTTCTTAAATTCTGATAGGTATCTGCTTTGAGGATATAATATCCAACTCTTGATCTATCATCTTCTGCATTTTTGATAACATCGCCTGCTTTTATATCCAATCCTATATCCACAACTCCCTGCAGCTCCAGAGCCTCTGAAAGTCCAGATATATTCTTTATCTTTCCCTCTTCGAAATCAAAAAAGCCAAGAATCGCAAACCTGTCGTTTGTATATTCAATAGATATCTTCTGTTCATGTCCAAGTAATGAATTTATATAGATCTCATTGCTGTTTACGCCTGACATAATGGGAACTATATCAGAAGATATACGTGTTCCACCACCTCGCGCCGCAATCTCAATCAAATAAAATTCACCATTCATATATTTATATTCCGCATGCGTCAACCCAAACGGTAATTTCATGCCACATACCATTCTCTTGTTTAAATCTCTTAATGCATCATAATCATATTCTTCATCAAAGTTTGAAAAAAGTAATTCTTTCGCTATGCTTGGATTATAATCATAATGTGATTTCTTCGATATCGCAGTTACATAATAGTCATCTGCTGTCTTTATTCCATCTACAGTAAATTCTCTTCCTTCAATATATTGTTCTAGTAATACTGCCTTTTCTTCATTCGAATAATACATTGCATCATCAAAATAATCGTCAATATCACTTACTTTTTGAATTATATGAATTCCTCTGCTGCTCTGGCTGTCTAGAGGCTTAATAATCGCTTTTCCAATTTCGTTAAAGAACTGCTTTGCCTCCTCTGTATTCTTGCACATTTTATATTTCGGATATGCAAAACCATTATCTCTGCAGAATTCACGCATAGCAAACTTATTTGTAAATAAATGGGCATTACGATATCCTATTCCGCGTAAGCCCAATTCTTCCGCTATATATGCTACAGTAGGAACTGCAATATCACTCTGATCCGTAAGAATTGCATCCGGCTTATATTTTCTGGCAATCATCAGATTTTTCTCTTTATCCCTGACGTCAGCAACCTCTCCAACATCCGCATACGCAAACGCAGGAGAATCCTCATATAAGTTTGAGCAAATAACATAATTCCCTAACTTTTTGGCGGTTTTAACTATCGGAATCTGCCAGTTTCCTCCAGCGATTATCATTACTTTTGACATTTTTCTTCCTCTTTGCTTATTATTTCCTTTATTACATACTGCGGTTCATTATTAATCTGAATATACATTCTTCCTATATATTCTCCGATCAATCCCATAAACGCCAAAATCATTCCCAAAGAAAAGAAAATGGCAATAATCATAGATGCCCACCCTACAGTCAATGCAGGATGCACCAATTTCCGTATAAACACAATTATCGCTGCCACAATGGAACAAAAAGATATAAAATATCCCATATGCATAGCAATCTCTAATGGTTTTGATGTAAACCCTATTATATTGGACCACAGTCCAAGCAGACTTTTTAAAGTATAACCGGAACTGCCACTTTCTCGTTCAAAATGATGTACTTCTACGCTCTTTATATTATGCGTAGTACGCAGAATCAATCCAAGCAAATATGTATGTGGTCCCGTATAAGTAATGATACTGTCCTTTACAAATTTGCGCATGATCCAAAAACTGGAGCTTCTTATATCCTTTGGCTTTTTCAAAAGCCATGTAACCGTCATCCTGTTAAACCAACTGCCAAAGTTACGAAATGCACTGTGTTTTTTCTCCGGATAGCATCCGTATACGACATCATATCCTTCTTCAAACGCTTCAAACATTTTCGGTAATTCACTTGGTCTAGTCTGCATATCATCATCCATACTGATAATCACATCTCCGCTTGCATGCCGAAGTCCTGCCATCATCGCATTATGCTGACCAACATTTTTCGCCAAATTAATTACCTTGACAAAGTTATATTTATCTGCCAGTTCACGCAGTTTGGCAATCGTCTCTCCTCCATCTGGTGAACAGTCATTAACAAGAACAAACTCTATCTCATTTTTATCAAGTTTTTTCATCACATCCGCTGTACTTGTGACAACTTCTTCGATAGTCTCAAAAGACTTATAACAAGGTATTACTATTGAGTACATTCCTAAATTCCCCTATAGCTTTCTGTATTTTTTGCATATAATCTAATTATAGCAATCGCAATATAATATGTCAATCATTCCATCCCGTCCCCGTTCTGCTAAAATTTACCTAACAAATGTCCATCCGCCTCATCCATGTGATACCAATATAATCCATCCGTTATCAAGCCCCGGGCCAGATGTCCATCGCCCTGAGCATATACCATTCTACCCCATTGATCGTAGGTGAACTGGCTTACCATCAGCGTTCCATTTGCATTGGCATATCCGATTCCACCATCGGAGAACCGGAACCAGCCGTTTCGCTCCACAACCCCATATGGGTTTGCATAGTACAGGAAAGTCCCTGTAATGTCATATGTCAGAAAATCAACATACATATATCCATATGTATTGAAGTAGCACATGTCATCAACCGGTGTACCGGCGATACTCTGCTTTACATATGCGAAATTATCGAACACCTCATGACAGTTCTCGTTGAAATATATTACATGCACGCCATCCGGATGATACGTCAGACGGTTGCGCATTGCTGTTCCATCAAACTGGAAATAGTAGGTGTAGGTTCCGTCACACATAAACTGATTGATCACGCGGTTGCCGGCGCTATCCTGACAGGTGATGTTGCCTGCTGCATCGCGATAGAAATCATAACCGTTGTAGGATGCGAATTTCCCGACGGCAGTAATCTCGTCCGTTGATGTATTTGGCTTGCCCGGAATATTCACAACTACCTGATCCTGCGATGCAGAGATCTGGCTTGCTGTATTTCCTGCCACCCGTGCTGTACAGGTAATCCTGTATGTTGCATTTTCCTCCGGGTACCACTTTAACCACTCGTTATTCAGGTTCCAGCCTGTTAATACTGTAGTCTTGCCATTTGTATAATTGTAGACAGACCACATATACTCCAGATCCACTTCCCGATTTGTCGGCGATGTTGTCATACCAATATAAACCATGTCGGTTGTCTGCTGATCTGCCGGCATATACAGAGAACCGGAAGCAAGGGTGGCTGTTGTAGCTGGTGTCTTGTACAGGATATCGTCTGACCAGGATGAGATCGTACGTCCTGTCCATGCACTGAGCTTTGCCAGATATGGATCCACATAGGTAGATGCCTGTGATGTATTCATATACTTGAATACGTTGTAAGCTGCTTTCTTGTTTCCATAGATATCAACCATTCCCATATTATAGAAGTCGTGATATACGGAGTTTGTATCTTTCCATGTTGTGAAGATGACATTGTCGATCATGTCGTTTCTTGCAGCTGCATAATACGTATATGCGATCATCGCTGCCTGTTCTTCCTCTCCGGCTGCAGAATCAAAGCTCTGCTCAGATAAGGCGATTCTATGATTGGTTCCATATGTATTCTTCACATAATCCGTCAGCACTTCCAGATTCGGTGCGCAGACCGTATTCGTTGTTACCTCGTGTGTCAGATAGCTTGCACTCTGTTTTGTCCATACCTGCTCACTCATCTTCGGCGGGTACGCATGGAAATCCAGGTTCCAGTCTGCAGTTGTTGTGGACGTTGCAAATGCATCGATGAAATCCTTCGTCGGCACACCCTTGCCTTCGTTCGAATAATTCCAGTCGTGCGTCACAGATACAAACGCCTTTGCGTACGGGTTCTCATCCTCGAGTGCCTTCTCAAGCAGATCATAAGACTGTGTTGCCAATGTCACAAGCGTTGACTTCAAAGGAATATTATTTGTACCTGCACCGGTGTAATTATAATCATGCGACACATTTACTTCGTTTCCAACACGCCAGTTCTGCACGAACGTATCTGAATATCCAAACCGGTTCGCCATGTAATGAAGCAGTGCCGCGATCTCTTCCCGCGCCTCACTGTTTGTCACATTCAGTGCATAATATACTTTGCCCGGTGTTGGATTGTACATCAGCTTCTGTACCTGTGCATTATCACTCCAGCTCATAACCAGACAGAACGTCATAGTAATACCCTGATCCCGGTATTCCTTTACGCGGGCCTGCCACACTTTCATGTAGCTTCCTTCTGCCTCATTAAAATAATAGGTCTTGCCATTGTAGGTGTATGGTGTTCCTGTTCCATTCGTGCTGATAACCTGCGTCAGGTCAACATTCAACATGATATGGTTCAGACTTAAGTCTGCCAGGTTCTCCGACTCTGCAACTTCTGTTCCCTGCACACCCTTCTTGTTGTTTGCATTTGGTTCCATCACATCCGCCTGTGTCGCTTTCCCATGCGAATGTCCTGCCGCCTGCACAGCCAGCGCAGAAGCGTCCGGTGCAAATACCATACCTACTGTCAGCATCGCTGTCAGTAGCCACGCAATTCCTCGTTTCTTAAATTGTCCCCTCCTCATGTAACCCCTCCTCGTCATTAATTGTACACAACAACCTTTGTTCCTGACGGAATGTTGTCGTAGATCCATTTTGCGTTGTCAATCTGCAGTCTGACGCATCCATGTGACAATCCCATACCAAGTCTGCCATCTGCCAGATTGCCGTTATATTTGTTATACAGCACAGAATGGAACAGATAGTCTCCGTAAAACTGTGTGTAGTAATAGCATCTTGCATCACCGGAATCAAAATAAGATCCCTTCGATCCCACCGTGAATTCGCCGCGAACGGTTGGTGTGCTTGCCTTGCCATCTGAGCAGTCCCAATAAGCAAGCATCGTCCAGTTTCCCTTGGAACCGGAGAAAACGCCGACCTTATGCGTCGCTCCATTTACCAGAAGCAGGTAGCCTGTGTTGCTGGCATAGGAGTTCGCCAGCTTCTGCATGCTGTCCTTCTCCGCGTCAATCATATTTGCGAAAACACCTTTTGTCACAGACTGTGTCGTGCCGTCCCGCAGGATTACCTCAACCATCACCCAGTAATATCCCTCTGCCGGCGCTATCCAGTCGATCTCGTTTCCGATCGGCCAGTCTGCGATGACATGCCATGCATCGTTAGCAATGTCGTAGTACTGCCAGCGATAGCGGATACCGGGATCATTGGTTTCCGCATCAATAGAAAAATGGAATTTCAATCCGTCTGTATGTGCTTCGTGCAGTTCTCCTCCAAGCTTCACGTATGGTGTCTCGACCTTGAAGCTCTGAATCCGCTGGTCAATCAGATTCCCGCTCTTATCAAAGATCTGATAGCAGATTGCATATTGTCCTGCCTGCGTCGGCACCCACAATCCCTGTCCATCCAGCATCATGGTTGGTGTCCAGTTTGTCCCGTCAAACACCAGATATCTCCAGCTTCCAATCTGCTTTGTCAGATCCGTGGAAGTACCTGCCATAACGACAAGCTCATTCACAAATCCGCTTGTACAGCTCTGAA
The DNA here is from genome assembly GCF_056872695.1 of Wujia sp. Lineage (NCBI taxonomy): Bacteria > Bacillati > Bacillota > Clostridia > Lachnospirales > Lachnospiraceae > Wujia > Wujia sp. The sequence continues at coordinate 145,615 of NZ_DBMFCD010000002.1, forward strand.
TGAAGGATGTGATGTGTGTCTCGTCCACATGACATACAAGCAGCTTGGAAGAGATCGCTCCATCGCCGCCCTTTGCTTCTACATACAAGAAGTAATCTCCAGCATGTTCCGGCACCCAGCTGCCGGTGCTTTTACCGGACCAGTCCCGTATCATACACCAGGTGCCATTTGCAACATCGTATGCCTGCCACCGGAACTGAAGCTCCGTATCATTCGTTGTATAAGAAATGTCGTATGTACACTCACCGGTTCCACATGCATAAGAGATGCTGCCAAGTGTCGTCACACAGCCGAAAAAATGATACAGCTGTGCATAGCTTGCAACAACCGCCCCGCCACTCATCGCTTCGACATACACGTTATAATCGCCTGCATGCGATGGTTCCCAGAACACGCAAGTTGCTGTGTCCCAGTCATGGAAGGTCGTCCAGGTTTCCTCTGTAAAGTCATACATCTGCCAACGGTAATACACATCTGCCGATGGCGTATTCGGCACACCTACGATTGAATAGCGTCCCATATCCATCTTCGCAATCGATCCAATCGTGACATTCTGTGCAGATACGTGTACTGCATCCATCTCCACCGCATCTGCCTGCGGCTGTGCAGAAACCTGCGATGTATCTACCTGCAGTTGTGCATCGGTTTCTGTCGCAGTTTCTACAATTGCCGGTGTACCCGGTTCCTGTGCATGTGTGATGCCTGACGTCCCAAACCCGAACAATGCCATCGCCATGCCACATGCAAAAGTGATAATTTTCTTCTTCATACGTCCCCTACTTCCAAGCTCCCTTTATATTTTTATATAATTGGTTTCATTCTAGCATAGATTGACATAAATATCTATACAAAAATGGCCGGACTGGCACATTGAAAAAGAGGGCTTGAAAAATCAAGCCCTCTTCGAACGGTTCAACCAATCTGCTATTCAATCGCATTTCCGTCTTTGTCATAGTTTGTGGTGTATGTGTATATCACATTACCGGCTGCATCATACTCTGTATAGGTTGAAGAGCTTACACGGTTGTCCTCATATGTGTAGCCATCCTCAGTTGTAATCTCTACGATTTCCTCATAGTAAGTCTCTGTATATGTATAAGACAGCTTGCCGTTCTTATACTCACTCTGAATCGTAGATGACTTGCAGTTATCCTCATCATCATTCCGGTATGTCTCATATGTGCTTACCAGTACCCCATCCTCATAGTAGTTGGTTTTGTAATAGAACTGTCTTCCGTCCGCATAGTACAGGTAGTTCGTGTAGTCCTTCCCGGTAACCGTCTTACCATCTTCCGTAACCTTCGGATACTCAAGTTCGTCTGTCAGGTCTTTTCCATCCATGTCATATGTATAGGTGTAAGTGCTCTTCTGTCCATCCATGATATACCATCCGGAATGTATCCGCACACCATTCAATGTTCCGATCTCCGAATGTCCGATCAGAGACTGATCCTTCTTGGAATATGTGTCACTGCCCAAATTCTCATATCCCTTATATTTTACTACTTCGTAAGAGTCGTCATAGTAATATGTCAATGAATATTCACCCGGCATAGATGTATAAGTCTGGAGCAGGTGTCCGTCATTTGGATCGAACAGATAGAACTGGTTCCAGCCAATCTCTTTCAGTCCTGTGGCAAGAAGTCCATTTCCCTGCACATACACCATATTCCCGTTTCTGTCATAGGTAAACTGATTTGTAAGCAGAGAACCATCTGCCTGTGCATAAGCATAACCAGAAGTAGTGTAGTCCTGATCAAAATAAGTTGCATTATTTACCTTTACCCATTTGCCTGATTCAAGCAAACCATACTCATTAATGAAGTAAATCTTTGTACCCGTCTTATCATATGTCAGCTGATTCACATACATATACCCATGCACATCAAAGAAGCAGACATCATTGACAGGATCTCCGCTGATTGTCTTCGTAATCGTTGCGAAGTCGTTGAATACCTCATGGCCGTTCGCATCGAAATAGATGACATGCTTGCCATCCGGATGATAGGTCAGTCTGTCCTTCATCGGTGTTCCGTCTGCCTGCAGGTAGTAGGTATACGTGCCATCGCAGAAGAACGCGTTAATGATCACGTTTCCATCTACGGTATAGTGTGTTCCATCCCAGGTGCCACCGTTGATGTTGATGTTGTAATATTCATTCCCACCGTCAGCGACTGTTACCTCATCAACAGCCACATCCTCCGCTGTCACTTCCGCTTCCAGCGTCTCTTCTGCTTCCGGTGCTTCCGTTGTCTCTGCAGCGTCCGTATCCGTTGCTACAGCCTGTACGGCTTCCTCTGCATGTGCAGTCTCTGTCGAGATACCTGTCATGGCTGCTGCAGCCAGTGTCAGTGCGACTGCATACGTTGCTAATCTGGTTTTTCTCATGCTCTTTTTCCTCCCTTTCTTATCCGGAACACCAACCCATTTATAATTTGCCTCCGGCAAATGGCTGGTGCAGCATATCACGTCCCGTATTTTTGAAATGCTATCGCGCAATCTATTTTTTATTATAGTGAACTTCCCCCGAAAAATCTATATGTGACAGGATATGTGACAGAAATATATCGAATATATGACAGGATTCCACGTTCACAGCAAAAGAGGACTTGATTTCTCAAGCCCTCTTCGAATGCTTTGACTGTTCTTCTATCCGTTATCTGACCATAACAGATGCATTAATTGTTATAATTATAGACATATGAGTCTATTACATTGCCGTTTGCATCATAATACTTTGTTGTACAGCTGATCTGATTGCCTTCTGAATCATATGCATACTCATTTGTAGAATACAATACACCATCTATATAATAGCTATCTTTTTCGCCTGTCACATTACCACGATAATCACCATTGGTTGTATCGGCATAATAAATCTCATATACATTGCTTAATACACCATTTTTATATCCGATAGATTTCGAATAGGAAGGATATCCGGATGCATAGGTAAGTGCATTACTCTCTCTTTTCGTATTAATCAGTTCATTATCGGAATTATAATATGTCTCAGTATATACACCTGATAACACCACGCCCTTGGCATTATATGTATACTTACCTGAACATGCTGTACCATCTTCACGAACACGACTGTAGCTGTCAGACTTCAGCTTTCCGGCTGCATCATAAGCAGCTTCGTAATGATACTGGTGGGTGCCATCCGTTCTGTACTCATCGTTCGTCAGTACATTATCGTTCTTGTCGTACACATAGATATCCGTATAACCATCCTCATAATATGTATACGTATAGGTCTGTGGCTTGCTGCTATATGCCTGCACGAAATGTCCGTCATTTACATCGAACATATACCACGTTCCGCCGATATCCACAAGTCCCATTGCAGTCATACCATTTCCCTGCAGATATACCTGCTGTCCGTTCTGGTTATAAGTCATTGTATTCGTAAGCAGGGCTCCGTTCTCTGTACCAAAGCCATAGGCGTTACTTGTATATAAATCTTCACCGTCAATATTCTCTATATAACCAGGGAACTGGAACCAGCGGTTGCCCCTCTGGATTACACCACACTCATTGATGTAGTACAGATTCTGACCTGCCTTATCATATGTCAGCTTATTCACATACATATATCCGTATACATCAAAGAAGCACAGGTCATCGACCGCATCTCCGGCGATAGACTTTGTGACATGTGCAAAGTCACTGAATACCTCATGGCCGTTTGCATCGAAATAGATGACGTGCTCACCATCCGGATGATAGGTCAGTCTGTCCTTCATCGGTGTTCCGTCTGCCTGCAGGTAGTAGGTATACGTGCCATCGCAGAAGAACGCGTTAATGATTACGTTTCCTCCTACGGTATAGTGTGTTCCATCCCAGGTGCCGCCGTTGATGTTGATGTTGTAATATTCATTCCCACCGTCAGCGACTGTTACCTCATCAGCTTCCACATCCTCCGCTGTCACTTCCGCTTCCAGCGTCTCCTCTGCTTCCGGTGCTTCCGTTGTCTCTGCAGCATCTGTATCCGTTGCTACAGCCTGTACGGCTTCCTCTGCATGTGCAGTCTCTGTCGAGATACCTGTCATAGCCGCAGCTGCAAGTGTGAGTGCTACTGCATACGTTGCTAATTTTGTTTTTCTCATATTCTTTCTCCTCTCATAGGTTTTATTTTTAACGTGTTAATTGTACTCCCAATTTTTTTGTTTTTAAACTATATTGTTATTTTTGACATAGAATCAATTAATACGGATATGCTCCATAACCGGCAAAACCGCCCATGCCATCTGCATAGCCCTTCTGTCCATCCATCATAAGTTCACACCACTGATGCGTCCATTGATTCTCGTTGATATGAGTCCATGAGTAACCCATGTAATTCAGAACTAATCCAAGTGCTCTTGTAGCACCTGCACAAGAATACTCGCGCCTTATAAATACACCTTCCGGCTTGTTATAGTAACTACCCTCTGTTGTATATGTATCATTCGCACATATAAACGCTACAATACCTGCTGCATAACTCACCCGTTCCAGATCCGTACCAGGACCGATCGATGCAGCAATCATGCTCGCAACGCCATCTGCTGTCATATTCGGGTAAGTGCAGACACCATTTCCCTGCATATATGTCAACCGATCTTCCCAGTCGAAGCCCCACGCATCTCGAATCACGTATCCACTATAGCAGCCACCATAGCTGTTCCAATATTCGGTTGCCGATGTTCCATCAGCCCACTTAACGGTACCTGAATACTGGAACCAGCCATCTGTCTGTACTACACCATATGGTGTGATATAGATGATTTCCTCTCCGGTGGGATCCCATGTAAGTACATCTACATACATATATCCATAGGTGTTAAAATAGCAGACATCATTTGTCTCCTGACCTTCAATCGTCTCTGAGATGTGCGCGAAATTATCAAACACCTCATGTCCATCCTCATCGAAATAAATGATATGCACGCCATCCGGATGATAAGTCAGACGGTCTTTCATCGGTGTCCCGTCAAACTGTAGATAGTATGTGTAAGTTCCATCACAGAAAAACGCATCTGTAATAACCTGCCCATTCAACACATAATTCGCGCCATTCCAACTTCCGCCATTTGCGTTCAAATTATAATAAGGGGCCACATGTGCACCGACTGTCTGTTCATCCATCTGCACATCTGTTTCTGGTTCAGAGACGGTTGACTCCGCATTTTCGGTCGTTCCTTTCACTTCCAGACCTGCAGGTGTATCCGTATCTTCCCCAATCCGAATGACATTGATGCTCTCTGTTCCAGTTCCCTCTTGTGCATGAACCGTCCTCGTCACAGCACCTGTCACGGATATTACAGTGATTGCCAACGCAACTGCATATACCGCTAATTTAGTATTTCTTCTCATACTTGTAAGCCTCCTTTGACTGCATAATATACACTATATTAGCAGATATTCTGGAATCCATAACACTGTTCATCAATCAGATTTCCATCCCCGTCATAGATCCGGAACAATGTCCAGTAATATCCATACTGCGGCTGCCAGATCGTCCACAGACATGTATCCGGTGCGCCACACCTACCCGTCGTATACGTCCATGCCGGAAGTCCCTGTGCATACAACGTACAATCAAGAATCAACATCTCGTATGTATAGGTGTTTCCCGGATTATCATAGCTTTCGATTCCAATCAGATATCCGCCACCTGCACCTGTATATGGCATCTGACAAATACCCTTGATTACCGGATGATAACTATATGCAAACGATGATGATACCGTTGTTGAATCATCCCCCGCTTTTCTTGCCTTGGCAACAATCAGATAAGCTCCATATTTACGTGGAACCGCAGCAATTCCATATGCATCCTTATCCCAGTCACAGATCAGTGACCATGAGGCTCCGTTGTCTGTGCTAACATACCAACTGTATTCAATATTCGCGCCAGCTGGTGCATTTGTCTCCATATATGCCTCAAAGCCATATCTTGGATCTGATTCTTTTACATAGATTTCTTTTGCCTGCAGCGTGTATCCCTGTGCAAAGCTTTGTGCATCCATTACCACATCATAAGATGCATTCCGATCCGATGGCTGAGGAAAGGAAGCAGGTGTCTCAATTCCAAAAAGCTGTGCCCAGTAATACACACCATCTTTATAAAAGCAGCCTATTCCAATTGACTCATAACTGTTGCCAAGAATATTGTTTCTATGTCCTTCCGATCCCATCCATGCAGCCATAACATCGGTTGCAGAATTAAATCCATACGCTATATTTTCTCCAAACGCAAGCTCGTCTACAGAAAAGCAGTCTTCTCCATTTGGTCTGGTATGCGAAAAATCAACCGAAATCTCTGCCGCACGAAGCATCGCTGATTCGAGTAACGACTTGTCCATCGCCAATGCAGCCTGTCCATTTTCTGCTCTCCGCTGATTTACAATATTTAACACTTCATAAGCTTTACTATAATATATTGTTCCACTCACTGTCGTACAGCCGGGTGCAGCCTGCACCTCCATGGAAGCCTCTGCAATACCTTCTGTATCCTCTTCGGTTTTCTCCAGAGCATCTCCGATAACCGCTTCCGCCTCTGAACTACTATCTTCCTCCTGCGGAATTACAGTCACATTCCAGTCTTCTGCCGGCAGTTCTTCCGCTTTCACACTACCCATGTTCCCCAGTGGAGACAGCAGACCAACGCCAAGGCATGCGCCCAGTACAAGCGCCGCAAGTTTCTTTCTCATCTTCCTCATAATTGCATCCTCCCTTTTGTAATTTAGTTGTATGGTTCTTTCAGCATCGTCATAATCTTATCATGTACATGATACAAGATATATGTTGCTACCGAAACCATAATGCACACATATCCAAACAGCAGCCAGCTAAGCGGCAGACTGATGGTTGCCAGATTAACATGTTCGATCACCTTATATATGACCGTGTGGTGAATAATAAAGCATGCATACGAATATTTACTGATTTCCCGGCTGACGCTCTTCACCCAGTTTGCCTTGATAAAATACGAAATCCACACCAGTATAATAAATGAACAGATTCCCACATATGTCACCTGAAACATATTGTTATATGTTGGTTTGAATATCGTATTCAAAATAAGCACCAATGCAGCCGGAACGACCCATTTCCAGTCTATCTTCTTGATATACTTGATAAAATACATACCAAATAAGAATTCCGGCAGTCTGGCAAACAATGTAACGCTTTTATTAACTGTACACAGAGATATCACATACATCACGATCGCTGCCACCGCCAGAATCCGTGGATGTTTGTTAATCAACAGGCGTAGCAACGGAAATACAAGATATATGATGATAATCAACCCCAAAAACCATTCCGCTACCAGTCCAAATGTCGGCACTGAAAAATTCACCAGCCATGTATCAATACCTAATATAGAAAAGATTATATTTCTATACGGCACGCCCTGCGGTATCGCTCCGTATTTATAGAAATTATACAGGAAAACAGCAATATACGCCATCCAGAACATCGGATAAATGTTCAAAAAACGTTTTTTGTAGAATTTTAACACATCGCACTTTTCTTCATATACATACATCAGGGATGCGCCGGATACAATCAGGAACAGGGATACGCCAAATCCGCCAATATAAATGTTTGCGATACTCAAAGTGATAACCGCTTTTTCTGGTGTTGGCGGAGATACATTATACACATAAATCGCATTAAAATGTGTAAGCACGATCATAAATGTCGCAAACGCCCGTATAAAATCAAGCCAGAATAATCGTTCTTTTTTCATGTTCACTCCTACCTAACAAATGTTCTCAAACGGGAAACATTCTTCATCAATCAGATTTCCGTCTGCATCATATACACGGAACAATGTCCAATAATATCCATACTGTGGCTGCCATACCGCCCAGAAAGATGTCTCCGGCACTGTACATTTTCCTGTTGTCCAGATCCACGCATCCTTGCCCTGTGCAAGCAACGTGCAGTCCAGCACCAAAAGCTCATACCGATAGGACTGGTTCGGATTATCATACGATTCTACACCTATCAGATATCCTCCGCCTTCTCCGGTATATGGCATCTGACATTTTCCTTTAATTGCCTTATGATAATTCACGCCTGCGCTTGCCTGGATCATTGTCGAATCATCCCCCGCAACCCGCGCATAGCATACAAGAATATAATTTCCTGATTTGTCCGGTGTCCAGCTGACCCATTCATTACCTCTTTGCCAACCAGAGATCTCGAACCACTGCTGATCTGTTTCGTTGCAGGCCAGCCAACGATATTCCACATTTGTTTTATCTTTATAATTTGTCACCAGGCCAGCCTGGATCCGGCTGCTGGATACCTCTGATACATAAATACCACTTGTTGTAAGCTTTGCAACATAACTGTTATCCGTATAATAATGTGTATCTACATACTGAGATCCTTCTCCAATATGATTCTCATACAGTGCAGCCGCTGCCGCAACCAATGTTGCATTATAATCAATCGCCACCTCATTGCACTGATAATCGTCTGCAGTATCACTGTATCCGCCATCCAGCTTAGGTCCACCAACCAATGCACCTAAAAGTACATGTGCCTGTGTCGTCGTTCCCTTCGTGCCTCCAGTGTAACCAGATGCTGCCCGGTGGTGTGGATATTTTGCACTGTACTGATTATACCCGACCACATAACACTGATTACGATTATTGTTTCCAAGCAGATACTGCATCTGTCCTTCTGACCAGCCTCGATAGGTTGAAGTTCCCGTCATCTTATCATAGAGCAGTCCGGTATACTGCATGGATGTATTATACCTCGCAGAGCCCCAGCTATCAATACAGCGATATCCGTCACTGCTTGTATTTCCACTGGAAATATTCATCAATGTTGATAATGCACCAGAGTTTCCATTGTAATAAGCAACTGCCGGTCCTACATTATCCCATCCAAGCGGCCAATATGGCTTCTGTGCATTTCCATCTGAGGCATATCTGTAAAATTCTGTCTGGTACTGTGTATCTCCCGTAATCTGATACAACAAAATTGCTGCAAGACAATAATCGTCCTGCCATGCGGAAGAATTATAAAATCCGTTTGCTGTCGTTCCAACCGCCTTGTTATTGCTCTGCGCATAGGCAAAAAGTTTTTTGGCTGTCTCTAAATACTGACTGCCACCAAAGTTCTTATACTGCATTGCAAGTGCCGCTGCACTCAAAGATACGATATCCGTTGCCGGAGCTCCTGCATTTGTAAAATAGATCTTGCGGTTTGTATTTGTCTGATTTTCCGGAGCACCCCAGTATCCATGATCGTTGCCGCCTCCGCCGTCACCGACCTGACAACAGAACGCTTCTACCCTGCTTCCATCTGAGGAAAGCACCGCACAATTCACAAAATAATCCGCAAAATACGTCGTGATTGTCTGCAAATGTCCTGCCTGAGCTGCCTGTGCATATGCGTTCTTGTTTGTATCATAACTCATCCCCAAAACGAATGCCGCATAAGCTTCCGGCAATCCAAACTTCACATGATCTCCTGCATCATGGAATCCTCCTGCCAGATTGACATTTGCCACACTTCCATCACTCCTCGTATAGGTAGTTGTGTCAAATGTATGACAGTTTCCACGCCAGGACAACAAACTATTGTCCGCTACTCCACTTCCACACATATTTGCATCGTAAAAATACAACGCATACTGTAATAGCTTTGCATAATTGCTTTCCACCGTTGCTGCCCTACTGTCATACGAATACGTCGAAACTGACGCTACAATCACGACTGCAGCCAGTATCTTTGCCAAAAATCTCTTCATGTAACCCCTCCTCTGTTTTTTACACCCTTTTGTCTATACCTACCAATTACCTCTCAAAAAGCTTGTCTATATACCCCTGTCTCAGGGAATATCCATAGCCAGTGTCGCTTGCCCAGCCTTTTCCGTTTGGATTCTCTTTGATACCTAACCACTCTACATATTTAGCAGTACCTCTGGTTACCAGAGAAAATCTTGGATCTACACAAGGGTTCGCGAGAGCGCTGGTCGCTGCATATGCCTTCAGATGCTGCACCTGCGCCCGGATTCCTTCGCGGACAGAACCGAACGTTGCCGGTGTTCCACCATTATCTGTGGCTCCGATTCCCGCGAAATTATACTGTTCGATCTTCACAGCCCCACCGTATCGCAGGAATCCAGTTTCCTTCATCGCCTGACAGAAAGCAACCTCTGCCCGGATTCCCTCTGCCGCACACTCGTCGATATACATCTGACAGAAATCTGCAAGAGTAGGCGCATCGGAGTTCTGGTAGAACGCCGGATAGGTTGCATTAGCGTTATAATACGCTACCATCTGTGCAACCGAAGTACCAGTTGTTCCTGCAATTTCATACAAAGCAGATTCTGGAACAAATCGGTAACATAAACTATCAGCAATCGCCGACATACCATTTCCTGCATCGACATATGCCTGCATTGCATACACGCCATAATGTCCACCATGATTTTTCGCATTCACTGTTACCTTGTATGTATTATTCGTCTGCTTCTGCGCTGTATACCAGTGAATATCACTTAAATCACTCGCCGTCCACACAGGTACACGTATCGCACTCACACCAGATGGACTGACTACATTTTTAATCAGAATATCAAACGTACCGGCGTCATCGTTTACATTCTGTACACTCATATTTGCTGTTGGTGTTGTAACTTTAAAATTCGTACTTCCAATCTTGAACGTTTTTCCATCACTGGTTGTCGCATAGGCATCCGAATAATATGTACCAAACTTCATATAATCCGCAACTCCAACGACCGACAGCCATCTTCCTGAACTATCCTTGGATGCCTGATACCAGCGCAAGTCCGAAAGACCATCTTTCCATACGCCAAATCTTACACCCGTTATTCTGCTGCCTCCCGGAATATCCTCTGCAATCAGAATAAAGCTCTTATCCGGATCGGCATTAAAGCTGCTTACCTTTGCCTCCGGCTGCTTCAGATTATAGCAATAACTGTATGTAACATTCTCCACACCATTATTTCCTGTTACATAGCTTTGCATTGCGTAAACGCCATAATTATACTTGTGATTTTTGATATCCGCATGTACTACATAAGATCCATCCTGCTGCTTCTCTGCATTATACCAATACAGATCAGAAAGATCGCCGGCTGTCCATACCGGAACCCGGATGCCCGCTACACCGGATACAGATTTTACACCCTTAATCACAATATCAAAAGTACCCTTGTTCGCATTTACATTACTTACTACAATTCCATCTGTGCTTACATTGGACACCTTGAAAGATGTAGAACCAACCTTTATCTGTTTACCATCCGTGTATGTTGCATACGCGTCTGTGTAATATGTTCCTGCTTTTTTATAGTCCGCCACACCCATTAGAGCAAGCCATCTTCCGTCTGCCTGCTTCTGTGCGGTATACCAGTGCAAATCAGAAAGTCCCTGATTCCATACACCAAACTTGACACTTGTTATCTGGGAAGCATTTTCAAGTTTATCTGCAATCAGAATGAATGTTTTCTGTCCATCCGCATCAAATGCACTTACCTGCGGTTTTTGTTTTTCCGGAAGCTTTATCGTGATTGTCGTTGCTCCAACCTTGTAGCTGGACACAGCATTCCGCTTCACAAATGCAGTAATTGTAAAGGATCCTCCTACCGAGAAATCATTTACATCAAAACTGGAATACCAGCATCCATCCCCATTTCCCGGAATTGCTCCATATTCCTTTACCTCACCAGATTTTTCATTCTTTACCTGGAACAAAGCACCTGGTGCATTCGGAACCCCGGAAGCTACCATAGTATATGTGCTTGTAGAGCCATTCTGCACAACCCGAACCTTTGCATCCCCATCTTTATATCGATCTGCTGTATCTGTCAATCCAAAATACTCTACGATCGCCTGTGCATCTGCCTCACCAAGCTTCTTGAGTGCTTCATCAGAGCCAAGAAAATTTGTTGCATCAGACTGATTGGTCAGGAATGCATGTTCAATAATGATTCCCGGGAATCCAGCTAACTTCGACTGCCGGATCACACCATAATAATCTGCAAGGGATCCATCCGGATATGTATTTCCGTCCTCGGAATTTCTTATCTTTGCCCCACGCTCTGCAAGTCCGAGTGCCTTCAGCTTTTCCATAACCTTCTTGCTGAGTTCCTGTCCCACCTGTCCAATAGTTGCATTATAGCTGCTGTTTGGATAATAAACCTCCGCGCCATGTGCAGAAGCCGCTGCCGAGTTATTATGGATACTTACCAGAATATCTGCATTTACACTCTGCGCATATTTTACAATTGTTCCAAATTCTTCGCCATCTTCCGCACCAACCTTCAGACCTCCGGAGTTATCCGTTCTTGTCATATAGACTTTGACTCCGGTATATTGATCTAGAACTGCTTTGCAGTACTGTGCGATCTTCAGGTTAATATCTCTTTCTATATAAGTCTTACCATCCCAGGTTGAGACAGCCCCTGTATCTCCGCCATTTCCGTGTCCCGGATCCAGAACTACAACCAGATTTCCATTGGAATCTTTCTTGACTCTGCCCTCAGACGCTGAAAACACTGCATCTTCAAAATCCTGATTGGAAATCGCGTTTCCATCTGCATCCGTGATTACAACGCCTTCCATGTCTGAGATGTCATCTGCATCGCTGACAACGCCATCCGGATTCGTTGTTACATCACAATCGACACCGAAACCGGCATCTACACCAGCATCCGACAGATTCACACGATAACTACTTCCAGCAACTACATATGTGATCCCGGTAAGAACATATGCGCCCGCCTGATCAGCACCTGCAAACTCCATCGAGAACAATGCCGACTCATTATCGAGATATTCCGCCTCTGTCTGATAGTTTACACCCGTTGTTGTATTCGTATACTCCAGCATAGCTGATTCAATCGCGCTTTCACCATTTCCCAATCCGGCAAGCACCTTCTGCATATCCGGTGTCTGAATTGCAGGGTTATCCACATATATATAATTCAATACTCCCTGTTCACTAACCGGCTGTTCCTCATCCGCACTCTGCATCACCGCAGATGCTGCATCACTGTCTGTTGCTGTGTCTGTCTGCACTTCATATGTACTACCTTCCGGTTCTGCTGCCCTTGGTGTGTAGCCACCGCCGGCAAAAACCATACAAATACATATAAGCCATGCCATAATCCTTCTTAACTTTTTCATTCCTTCGCACCTCTTATTGCTTAATCTATGTATTTCCACCTGTCAATAAGCATTGACAAACGGATAACATTCCTGGTCTATCAGCGTTCCATCTTTATCATACACGCGGAACAATGTCCAATAATATCCATACTGTGGCTGCCAGACTGCCCAGAACGAAGTTTCTGGAACTCTGCATTTTCCTGTTGTCCAGATCCACGCATCCTTCCCTTGTGCAAGCAATGTGCAGTCAAGCACCAGCAACTCATAGGAATACTCCTGGTTTGGATTATCATATGATTCTATCCCAATCAGGTATCCACCACCCGTACCGGTATATGGCATCTGACATTTTCCTTTGATCTGCTGGTGATGCGATATTCCAATTGATTCCTGTGCCTGACTGTCCTCATTTCCTGCCACGCGCACCTGACCAACAATGACATAATCGCCGGAAACCTTAGGATTCCAGCTCAGCCACTCATTATTTTTTGTCCAATCCTGTATGACAAACCACGATTGCGCATCTGTAGATGTATCACAGGCAAGCCAGCGATATTCCAGCTCTGCACTCTCCGTTGGCGTTGTAACAAGACCCGCCACGATCCTGTCATGTGTATGATTTGCCACATAAATGCCACTTGTTGCAACCTTCACCGTAACTGTACATTCCGCCGTCTTATTATTAACTGTGACTTTAATTGTCGCCGTACCACTATTTTTTGCCGTCACAATACCTGCCTGCGACACTGTCGCAACACGCTCGTCAGAAGATGTCCAGACAAACCTCGGATTCACTGCATCATATGGATCTGTATACACATTTATCGCATCCTGCGCTCCGGACTCTAATGTCAACGTATCCTCCAGTCTGACAGAATTCACATAGTCAGACGTCGCTTCCGGCCTTCTCCCAGTATATTGCTTATATGGTTTATGTCCGCTGGAATACTGCCGTGATCCATCTGCCCGGTTAAAATAGGAGTATTGGATGGTTGTTCCATCATCATTTGTAACATCCACATTATACCATGCACCATCCAGATAACTCATATTCCATCCATGGTTCGAGCCTGTCACACCAATCGTATCAATGCCCGCTGCATTTGCCAGTATAGAAAACGATTTTGTGTACCCTGCACAAACCGTTTTTCCCTCCATGATCATGCTATATGCTGATTGGTCATAAGTTCCGGCTTCGTAATATGTATTCTGACACACAATATCATGTGCGCGTTTTTCCTTTTCATACAATGTTGATTGCCGGTTAATATCTGCTACCCATTGATCTACACGGTCAAATACCTCCTGCGTTGCCTGTTGTCTTACTTCGCCGTCTGCAAATATATTATAAGGCACCAGCCATATTTTACTGACAGCCGAATTTCTTAACAGTTTGGATTCCAGAAAGTAATACTGTGGATTCTGATAGATGAACAAAAACACAATTCCACTTGCATTCTCATATTCCAACCCATCATACGATATTGATTCTGGGATTGCATAACATGATTTTGTCTCACCATTCTGCAAAAATTCTGTATATTCCGCATTTTCCGTACTGTTAATATAGTTATCACACGCCTCGCGCAACGCATCATAAAAGGTCTTTTCAACCTGCGTCAAATGATCATAAATATATAAACTCCCATACTTAGACCAGTCTTTCGAGAAAACTGTTATTGAGTCTGCCTGCGTTTCCGGAGCGTTCAGCAGCTGCTGCGCCTCTTCATCCGAAATCTCGATTTCCTCTAATTCATCAAGTCCCGTCAGAATTTCCTCGTTCTCCGAAGCAGCATCCGTCGGTGTTGCAGCAAGACTTGTCACAGCACTGCTTTGTATGAACATCGCCGCACATATCAGAAATATCAGTAACTTTTTCCCATATTTTCTCATATTGTGTCCTCCCGATTCTTCGGTTCTAACGGTGCCTTATCTTGTGCCATACACGGGCTAATGGTTCCCGTATAAACCGCGGCAGAAATACAAATCTTGGTTTCCGTGGTTCGTATGCCCCTGCCCGCACTGCATTGACCAGACCATAAGACCGTGACAGATTCATCCTTGTCTGATGATAGGTTCCCGCATCCTGTCCTTCGAAGAATATGATCTTGTTGATCTCCCGCAACATGTGGTTCAGATTTGTAATCTCCATCGCTGCACCCTGCTCAGATAATACCCAACCGGAATAATAGCCTGCACTCTGTGCTGCAAAAGGATAGATACGCTCGATTGCATGTAGCAGGGTTCCATCGTCCGCTACCGGTTCATCCGGGAAATCATCATACGTCCATTTCTTGGCAAACACCGGACGTAACGCTTCTTTCCGGATCCAGAAATAAGAACCAAGTCCTGCAATCGGTTCCTTATCCTCGCGGATTGATACATCGATGCCAAGCTCCTCTGCCAACTTTACTGTATTGCCGTAATTGCTTCCCCATTCCAGTCCAAGGGTAATATAATAATCCGCATGGTTTGGCGGTGGCGGTACAAGCATACCGGCACGTGGATGCTCCTCAAAAGTTGCGATTACGTTCTCCACATACGTTTTCGATTTCAGTGTATTCTCAAAACATTTATAGGCAAACGAAGTTCCGATGGAACCCGGCTTTACCTGGCCTGCCTTCTTATCATGCACATGACAGATATAATCATACTGTTCAAAGCTATCTGCAAACTCCACCAGAAATGGTCCGACGTCTCTGCCCTTGTTTGGCACGACACGCACATCGAGCTTATTACATGGCAGTGTAGCAAAGCTTTCTTCAATCAGCTTCTTCTTTTCTTCCGTATTCGTGGTAATATAGATATCCGCAGTATCCGGCATTGCAGACGCATAATTCTTACAAGCCTCTATAAGCTCCGGGAAATGGATATGCATCACAAGCGCTAACTTCTTTGCTGCCGCAATCCCCGGCTTCTTGCTTGTGTCCCCGGACAACACATAGTTCCACTGGAAATTCCGTTTGAGATCTGCCAGATTCTCCACCCGCAGCAGATTATCCCACAACAGATCTGTATCATAATCCGTATGTTTCTCCAGATAATCATACAGCAGCATCGCTTCCTGTCCGCAGGACTCATTCAACACGACATTGTAATCCTGCATGAAAGAACGGCGCTTGAACATCGGACATTTCTTCTCGATCACCATCTCTGCCGCCATACCGACTGCCGGCTGGTTAGAAAGTCCTCTGTAATCCTCAGCATCTACATAAACACTCCATTTGTAGCCTGCCTCTTCAAAATACTTGGTAAACCGTGCCTCATGCCGACTGACAGAATCCAGATACCCGGTAATCATCGGCATGTTGTTCCAGTAATCATGGAACACATCGGAGTTACAAAGCGATTTCCGCACGGCAATAAAATGAGACTGGATATGATCCGGAATATACCCATCCGGCATCGTACCAAACGGATCATCATCCGTCTTAAAAAACTGTGTAATTCCCCAGAAATCCACATCTTCCTTATCCATCTTGGCAAACATATCTGCAAATGGATACACCGGTCCCACCATCGTATAATTCATCAGCACGATCTCATCATAGGCATCCAGCTTCTCCCAGCCGATCTGTTCCATCGCTTCTTTATACGCCCAGACATCAAATCCAACGTTATCGCGCACAAAGATCTGATCTGTAAAAGCCTCGAACTTTTTCTTTCCCTCGTCCGAGAGCAATCCGTTACATACAACAAACGTGTCTGCCACACTTTTTGTCATATCGGACAACATATATGGGATATAATCATCCACAATGCCCTTTTTATCATAGAAAAAGAATATCAATAATCTTTTAGCATTATGTTCCAGTATCATGAGTCTCTCCTTATTCGTGATTTTACACTCCGCATTGGTTTTGTAAGCTTCCAGCTTGCGGAATTCTCCATAGAAGTGATTTTACTCTCTAACAATTCGTTTTTATTTCTTAGTTCATCGGCCTGTGCATGATACTGATACAATTCCCTGCCCTGCTGATTCAGTTCCTGATCCTTCTTTAAATTCTCGCAGCGCAATTCATTAAACGCCTGATTCTTCTCTTCCAGATAATGCACCATTGTCTCATTCACAAACTCAATATTATATTCCACACAAACCGTCTGATAGTCCGGCTGAATATCCCCGATCAGAAGCTGCGGTTTGGCTGTACTGAAATAAAACAGCTTTCCATCCGAAGAAACACCATTGGTGCCATACGCAAGTTCTCTGATTCCTTCCGCCGTACTTGCCGTCACACGCTTCATATATAGGATACAGGATGCATATGCCGGATCCAGCCGCAACGTGTTACAGCCTCTGCACGCAACCT
Organism: Wujia sp.; assembly: GCF_056872695.1. Lineage (NCBI taxonomy): Bacteria > Bacillati > Bacillota > Clostridia > Lachnospirales > Lachnospiraceae > Wujia > Wujia sp. Next base: position 163,082 of record NZ_DBMFCD010000002.1, read on the forward strand.
CCACGCTTACATTGCCATGTTCATCCGGCGCCACCTGCACAGGTTCGCTTTCAAAGCGATTATCATAAAACCGTACAATCTGTACCCGTTCCCGCTCTTCCTGGGTTCGCCTCGCGGCAACCATGCCCGCCGGGAAATAATAGTTCTTTCCCATTGTACCATACAATTCCCACAAAGGGGCGTTCCCGGCATAGACAAATTTCTGGAAATGTTCTTCCATCTTCTGGAAATTCCGTGCCAGTTCATGATCTACCCCTAACAGCGCATATAAATCAATATCACCCATCTGATGGTCACGATCCGGTGTCTGGTAATAGTGAATTGCCCGGTACAGGATGAAATCAACCGGCACCTTCATCGCAAATGTCCATTCATAATCAAGCACAATCCATTTCTCTCCGTTTTCAATCAGATTCGGAAAGATCATATCCACATTGCTGTACGACATCGCAGGCACATTCTGTGGCACATACGCATCTGCGCCAAACACTTCGTAATATTCCACACATGGCTCAAACGCCTCGGTTGCAAGCTTCCGTACCGCATTTCCATACATTGCGATAAGCTTCTCAAACTGTTCCTTTTTTCCTCTGGTCAGCCAATGATCCAGCATATCCTCCAGCGTTTTTCCCTGCACGTATTCCAGCTCCAACACACCTTCCGAATCATACATACAGGTATTTATCTCGAAAATCGAACCCCGATACAGCTCACTTAATTTCTGCGCTTTTTCAGACATGGCTTTCAGGTGGGACTTTCCTTCCTCGGTCATCCCCACCTTACGCACATATCGTTTCCCGGATTCATCCTCCAGGATATCTGTATGAATTTTAAATCTGACATTTCTGTCATTTGAATATTTGGAAAATATTATCTTTTTCATATCGTTATCCCTCACATCCGGCTACCACTAAAAAAGAATTAGAAAAAATATCAAACATGCCATCCGAAATCAGATTATCAAAGACCTTTGTCTCATCAAATACAATCATCCGCTCATTATCAAAATTCCTGAAATTATTGCACAACGCCCCTGTTACTGGCAGATATGCATCCGAATAAATTGTAAGCGGAAGCTTGTAATCCGGATATGGGTAATAAAATTCTATATTGCAAATTCCACAGTTTAAAAACAGCTTTGCAAGACCATTTTTTGAAAATGTGCGGACGCTGTCCACTCCGACATATCCTTCCAATCCGGAATAATAAGTCCCAAGATGGTCTTCTTTACAGCCCGCCCAGTATTTTAAGCCATACTTGTTCTCGATTGCTGTGACGATCTTCCCTGTCGGTTTCAGATGCTTCTTGATGATATTCAGGAACTCCTCGTATGGATTTTCGGACGCAATATAACTTGCTGCATATTCCAAAACTCCAATCAGGGTAATATAGTCATACTGTTCCGTCAGATTCTTCTCAACGTCCTGAAAATTCCCGACAACAATATTGATGTTATCATATTCCTTATTGCGTTCCGCATTTACCAGGCTGCGTGCTCTTGAAAGCTCGATGCAATCCACACGCCCTGCCTTTTTCGCCAGTGTTCCCGTAATTGCGCCACAGCCGGCGCCAATCTCCAAAACCGTATCATCCTTCGATATCGGCAGCCAGTCCACGATATTTCCACGAATATCGGACAAATGATACAGAATCGGCCAGCTTTTCCGCTCCTCAATCACACGGTTATACTCTGATTTCGTATGCGTCTTCACGATATCCAGCAGTTCTTCCTCCGAACCATCCACATACAAATCCGTGCCGCCATAATATTGATAATCCAGTTTTACCTTACCAATGTACTCTGTTTTATTCTCCACGTTTTCTTCTCCCCGTACTATTTCAGAACACGCACTGTTGAATTCATATCATAAAATCCGACTGTATTTTTATCTGATATCACATTAATATTGCATACATCATACAACCGGTTATAAACCACAAAATCATTCTCATGATAACCGACACATCCAAAAGAAAGTAGGTAATTGCGCCCCTGAAGATTCATATTCTGTGAGAATTCAATCACCTTTTCTTCGCCGGCTTTCACAAACCCGATATCCGTTTTCTCGTACATCGTGTTGGTCCCGGTCACTTCTGTTCCCTGCAAATCCTTGATCGTAAACGCAAAAATCGGATCCTCAATATCTTTGTGAAACTTTACTTTCATACGGATCCGAAAATCGGTATTCTTCTGAATGTTATTCGTAATCCGGTTCTTATCATCTATAATCGCGAAATCTATAATTTCCGCTTCCTTGTCTCCATATTCGAGCACATTCGGATTCAGCATGAGCGTATCTTTCCAGTGTCCCTCACATGCCGTATCCTGCGTATCCGTGACATCGGAAACCGTCGGCTGTTCCTCATCCAGCTCCCGGTTTTCTGCCTGACTCACGAGAACCTGCTTATACAGATCGATAATCTCCTTTGGCTCGCCCTCTGCCATCTTCTTTCCCTTGTTTAACAGAACAACCCGGTCGCAGTATTTTGCGATACTGCCCAGATCATGGCTGACGAAAAGAATCGTCTTTCCAGTCTCCTTGAACTCTTCAAACTTATGGTAACACTTCGCCTGGAAAAAGACATCTCCAACCGAAAGTGCCTCGTCTACAATCAGAATCTCCGGATCGATATTGATGGCAACCGCAAACGCCAGCCGCACGAACATACCACTGGAATACGTCTTGACCGGCTGGTACACGAAATCTCCGATATCTGCGAAGTCCAGAATCGTCTGCACCTTTGCATCCACTTCTTCTCTTGTGTAGCCCATCATTGTACCATTCAGATAGATGTTCTCGATACCGGTATATTCCATATTAAATCCGGCTCCAAGCTCCAGCAATGCAGAAATCCGTCCGGCGACATCTACCTTGCCGCTGGTCGGATTGAGAACACCTGTTATAATCTTCAAAATCGTGGATTTACCGGCGCCATTCGTGCCAATGATTCCAACGGTTTCACCCTTCTTCACTTCGAAGTACACATCGGACAAAGCGAAATGTTCCTTGTACTTTTTTTCTTTTGTAAATCCCAATGCTTCCTTGAAGCGGTCGGACGGTTTATCATATAATTTATATAATTTGCTTACGTGATCTACCTTGATCGCTATATCGCTCATTTTCTATCTCCTAAGCAATCCGGCTATGCCTGTGCATGCTTCATAATCTGTTCAATCTTGGTGGAATCTCCCCAGATTGCCGGTGAATCATACGGTCTGTCCGGAAATGCTCCATATTTGAGTGTAATATCATATCCATTTTCTTTGATAAAGCTCTCTACCTTGTCTGCCAGAGATACCGGCTGTCCGGAACAGCAGTTGATAATACCCGTAACCTCCTGCTGGGATGCAACCGCCGCAATCTGCTTTGCAAGCTCCTGCACACTGATGAAATCATATTTATTCTTCCCGGATGTAAATGGGAACTCTTTCTTTCCTTCATTGGCTGCTGCCACGATCTTGGAGAAGATAGAATTGTTCTTCAGATCATCGCCTAAAATATAATATCCACGTATCCACTGACAGATAATGCCCTTGTCCTCTGCAAGCATCATCGTCAGCTGGCGAAGTGCATTTTTGGCAACTGCATACAGGGATCTTGGGTTGCATGGTGTATTTTCATCGACAGCACCTTCGTGATAACCTACTTCATGCATGCTTCCCATCACAACAATCTGCTTCAAACCGCCATCAACCATGTTCTTGATGAACTGGTAATGTTTTGGGAAATCATCAATGTGACTCCGGTCGTTGTGTACAAACCCATTTCTCCACGCCATATGCACACAGGCATCAGGGCTTCCGAGCTTTGTAAATATATCCGGATCATCTTCGAATATCTGCGCATCGGTACGCACAGCTCTCTCGTCTACATCATCATATCGAACATCGGACACATACACTTCCTGTCCCTTATCCAATAACTCCTTTACCACATATCTTCCTATATAACCATTTGCACCCGTTACCAATATTCTCATAGTTTATATCCTTTCCACATTTGTCTGTTTATAATACATCCGCAAAATGAATCTGTAATTTTTTGAACACTTTTCTGCCTATAATATATAACAGAATCACGATTGCCCAAAAGCCAACCGTCCAGACCGGTCTTTCCCAGAACCATACTTTCCCAAGCAGAGAATCACGGAATCCATTTACTACATAATAAACAGGATTTAACTTCATAACTGCATCTAACTTCGGGGATATACCGCTCGCATCCCACATAATCGGCGTCGCCCAAATTCCAACCTGCAGGATTATTCCAATAATCTGATTCAAATCCTTGAAAAATACAACAACCGAACTGGTCAGATACGTCAACGCCATAACAAACGCAAACATGCAGATAATGTAATACAGAATCTGCAGCGTATGCCAATCTGGAAAGTACCCGTAACATGCATGCAATACCACAACTAATGCTACAAAAAACAAATGCACAAACATTGCGGATATCAGCTTTACAATCGGTAAAATATCAATTTTAAATACAACCTTTTTTACAAGATAGCTATACTCTGTCAACGCATTGGTTCCGGATCCCAGTGCCTCCGAAAAGAAGAACCACGGAACCAGTCCACACATGAGCCACAGAACAAACGGATACGACATCGTCTGTCCGGAACGTAAGCCTATATCCAGCGCAAACCAATACACCAGTATCATGATAACCGGCTGTACAAACGCCCAGATCATACCAAAATACGAACCGGCATATTTCGTCTTAAAATCGTTTTTTGCAAGATTAAAAATCAGCTTCTTATCACGGATTGCATTGATCCCGGAATCTACGACTATATCAATATTAAGTGCGAGTACCAGAACCACAACATCGACTAATATACACAAAAAAATTCGGAGATACAGAGCTTTTTTGTCCGCTGCTCTCTGCAAAGTATCAACCAGATCCGCATTGTCTACCGAAAAAACAATATACGGATCATCCTGATAGGTATCCAGATATAGCACATCACCCTGAAGTTCCATCGTATTGATAGAATGGCTGTCCACACACGCTGCAACCTGTGAAAGCGGAAGTGTTTTTTCTTCCTTTCCCGCCTTTACACGGACACTGTCAATATAAATATGTGCCGGCCAGTTTCCAAAATCCAGTCGGATCAGACCCGCACCTGCCCGCTGTTTGAATGTTAACTCCTGTGAAACATTAATCTCCTTAATAGAAGCTTTGCGACTCTGCGCCTCTTCAAAGGTCTGTGTATCACTGAAAAAAAGCTGATATTCATCCAGTGTATCGGTCCGGACATCCATTATGAAATCTATCTGGCTGTCGCCTGCATCTTCTGCTTTCACAAAATGAAGCACAAACAAATTCGCCAGTACCGCAAGCAGGATTAAAAAGCAAGCAGTTACCCATTTTTTCTTCTTTGTCATGGATCTATAATCTCCTACAATTCGATATATAATCAATTTATTTTATCACATCAACAACATAACTGCAAGAAATACAAATCCCTGCGCTATCCCTTACTTGCAGATGTTTTCAAAGCCATAACACTGCTCGTCGATCAGGGTTCCGTTCTCATCGTAGACGCGGAACAGTGTCCAGTAATATCCATAAAGCGGCTGCCAGATCGTCCAGAATGCATTTCCCTGGTCTACAGTGCACTTACCGGTTGTGTAAATCCATGCCGGTTTATCCTGTGCCAGAAGTGTGCAATCCAATATCAACATTTCATACTGATATTTCTGATTTGGATTCTCGTATGATTCTACGCCGATCAGATAACCACCGCCTTCACCCGTATACGGCATCTGACATTTTCCCTTGATCATCGGGCTGTATGCAAAATCTGTATAAACCTCCTGTACGGACTCGTCATTTCCATCCACACGTGTCTTTCCCATGATCCGATACTGACCAAATGTATCCGGTGTCCAGTCTAACCACTCATACCCGGACTTCCAATCTGAAATACATGTATATGTTTCACCAGCATCTTTCGATGCATACCAGCTATATTCAATCCGGCTCTTTGGAACCTTTGTGTTTATTACAATACCGGCTGTATAACCAGTATGGTCTGCTTTTGTCGGAAGAATTCCACCCGGATTTGCATAGAGCACACCATCCTCCAGCAATCCCGGTTCCGTAACATACCAGTACTGATCGGATTCCTCTACCGATACCAGTGTGTCCGAAATCAGAATTCGTACGCCTGAGTGTCCATTTGCATTTGATGGGTCAACACAATAAAATTCACCATCCGCATAATCTGTCAACAAAACCGCATGCGGATATCCCGCACTAGTACTCCACTGATGAATGACGATTCCCTCCGGATGGGACTTCAACAGGTTCTGAAACAGAGCCACTTTTTCTTCTCCGGTCATGTCCGCCAGACTCGCACGCTTTACAGCCGTATCTCCATACTGATAATCCCACTTCATCCCGGTTCCTTCGATCCAGAGATACGGGCTGGCTGACTCGACTGTAATATCCTGCCAGGAAGTGTCGCCATGAATCAGCGCATTTCTACGAAGCATGTTAACATTCGCCACAAGGGTACATGTTCCACTCTGTGTCTGCTTTAAAAACACATTATCTTCATTGATCTCATCGAATTTCGCCTGCACATCAATGCCATCCTCCTGCACATCGATATCTACAGCAGGTATTGCGTCTGTATTTTCTTCTGTCGTATCTTCATCCACCGGTGTCTCCACCGCAATCGGTGCATCTGTGTCCGTAGCAAGCTCCGGTCCTGTCGATTCTTTGGCATAGGCTGTCATATTTCCAACCAACATTGCACCTATAAGAATGGTTGATACTAATTTCTTTCGCATATTTGATAATTTCCTTTCTATCTCTACGTATCTGATTTGTACTTTAATGTTCGTATTGTAACAGTTTCTTAACAATTATGCAACAATTCAAAGAAAAAGAGAGACGTTCGCGTCTCTCCCTCCCATTTTTCTTTCTATTACTTTCTGTAATCCTTGATTCCATTCCACTTATGATCCTTATCGGAAATAATCAGATCTTCCCGTGTCATACCTTCCGGCATCGGCCAGTCAACACCAATCTCCGGATCAGACCAAAGCAGGCCACCCTCATCGTTTGGATGATAAAAGTCAGTACACTTATAACAAAACTCCGCACTCTCTGACAATACGATAAATCCATGTGCAAAATTCTTTGGAATAAAGAACTGCTTCTTATTCTCCGCAGACAGGCGGACACCATACCATTTGCCATAAGTCTTTGAGCCTTCACGCAAATCAACGGCTACATCAAATACTTCGCCATTTACGACACGCACCAGCTTATCCTGTGGATAGTTGATCTGAAAATGCAGCCCACGGAGTACGCCCTTTCTGGAGCTTGACTGGTTATCCTGTACGAACTGACAGTCAATACCCGCTGCCGCAAAATCATTATAGTTATAGGTCTCCATGAAATATCCTCTCTCGTCACCAAACACGGACGGAGTAATCACACGAAGTCCTTCAATCTCTACACCTTCTACTTCACATGTTTCAACTGTAATCTTCCCAAATTTTTCTGCCATCTTTCTATCATTCCCTTTCTTTTCTGATCCAAGCACGAACATTTGCATGGATAAATTTATATTATCATACTTACGCTGAAACATCAAGGAAAATGCTTGCTGTAAAATACACGCTATGATATATTTTTAGAAGAATTATTTTATTTGTATTAATGGAGAGGAGTTTGTATTTATGTGCGCAAAAGTATCCAATGAAATGAAAGCAAATGAATCTGCCGGCAAGCGGCTGTCTAATTTTGAATTATTACGAATTCTGGCAATGGTCATGATTGTAGCACATCATTTCTCTGTTCATGGAGGCTTCGATTTTTCCACAGATACAATCTCCGTCAACCGCCTCTGGATCCAGTTTATACAGATTGGCGGCAAAATCGGTGTCAATGTGTTTGTTTTGATCTCCGGGTATTTTCTTGTGTCCGCAAAGCTCCCAAAAATCAGTAAAACATTAAAGCTCTGGCTCCAGGTCTTTACTTATTCGATCGTCTTGTTTGCGGTATTTACATTGGCAGGAATCCAGCCTTTCGGAATCAAAGCATTCATCCAGCATATCTTCCCGATCCTGTATGGGCAATGGTGGTTTGCGAGTTCTTATTTTATTCTGTATCTTGCAGCCCCTTATCTGAATATCCTTTTGAATGCACTGACCAGATCCGGCTACACAAAAATGCTGATTTTATTTGGAATCTGTTGGTGTATCCTGCCTACTGTAACCGGCTGTACATTAGAAAGTAATAATCTGTTGTGGTTTATCTTTCTCTATGCACTTGCCGGATATCTTCGTATCTACGGCATGCCGGGAAAACTCGGCAGTGCTGCATGCATCGGTCTTTCTTTTCTCGTGACCCTGCTTACTTTTGGCACCGCTGTGGTCTTCGATTATCTGGGATTGCAGAACTCCTTCTGGCTTTCCCACGCGACCTTTTTCTATGATATGCAGAGTCTGCCGATCGTGCTGGTCTCTATTTTGCTGTTGATTGGATTCTCAAGACTCCACGTCCAATATAATCATATAATCAATGTTATATCCTCTGCCACATTCGGCGTATATCTGATTCACGACAACCGGTATGTCCGCGGCTATCTATGGTCTGAAATCTTCCATACAACTGCCTACAGTGACAGTCACGTATTGATTCCTTTTTCTCTGCTTGTGATCGCAGTTGTCTTCCTTGGATGTACGGTTATCGAACTTCTGCGTATCTATCTGCTCGAAAAAAATTATCTTCCCGCGCTGGAAGCTCTGTCTGAGAAATTCCATACACGGAAAGATAATCACCAATGATTCAACAATGTAATTTACAATTTTGCCTCTTTCAGATAGCGGCTGACTGCATCGGTCCATACCGGCAATGGTGTGAATCCATTTTCTACCAGCTTGCGCTTATCCAGACGGCTGTTAAATGGACGTGCCGCCTTGCTCAGGCCATACTCTGCTGTTGTGACCGGCGTAATCTTTGTTGTCAGGCCATACTGTCGGTAGATCTCCACACAGAAATCATACCAGGATATATAACCGGTCTTCGGCTTTTGTGCATCTGTATCCAATCCATCGGTTTTCAAGTTGTCTTCCGAATCAGGCTCCTCCGGCAGTTCCGAATTCGTCGCATGATAGTATCCATATTTTTCTGTCTCGCACATATCAATCAGCAGACGTGCCAGATCATAAGTATACGTCGGCGTGCCTATCTGGTCATTGACTACTCGCACTTCCTCATGTGTCTTGCCGACATTGATCATAGTCTTGATAAAGTTCTTGCCATTCAGTCCAAATACCCAGGCAATACGGACAATAAAATATTTCTCCAGCACAGAGCTTACAGCCAGTTCTCCATCTAACTTTGACTGTCCATATACATTCAACGGATGATAGTCTTTACAATCCGGATCCCACGGTGTCGTTCCCTGTCCGTTAAACACATAATCCGTCGACAGATACAGCATCTTACAGTCCTGTTCTTTACATGCCTGTGCGATATTCCTCGTACCGTCCACATTAACATGCTTTACAACCGCCCTTTTATCTTCTTCCTCCGCCAGATCCACAGCTGTCCATGCCGCACAATGAATCACAACATCCGGTTTCACCTCTGATATAACTTTTCTGACCGCCGTCTCATCCGTTATATCCAGACTCATATATGGCATGCCCGTCACAGCCGAACCATCCTGTACACCAGCATATGCCTCACTTAAATCAGAGCCCACACCTTCGTGGCCTCTCTTATGTAACTCGTTCATCACGTCATGACCGAGCTGACCATTTACACCTGTTACGAAAAATTTCATGATATCAATTAATCCTTCCAATGTTTTCCGTCATATTATTATTCTAATTGTACCAACTGTATTCTTTTGCGTCAAGCAATGAATCTCTGCATTTTTATCTAATTTTCATTCTTTTTATCTTCACATTGAATCTGTTCTGCATCTCCATTATAATATCCTTATATTACTTTGGAAGAAAGTGGGGAGCTACAATTATGAAGATCATCTTTTGCAAATGGGGAAGCATCTGTGAAAAAGGAATTGCAAATGCAATGCAGCGGCTGGGCATCACGATTATCACGATGAGCCGAAAATTCGAAAGCGTCGACTACGACAAAGGCTATCTCGAAGCACTGGCGGATCTGATTCAGAAACATCCGGATGCATCCTGCGTATTTACTGTGAATTTCCAGCCAATTATCGCACGCTGCTGTAAGGTTTTTAAACTCCCGTATCTGTCATGGACGGTCGACTGCCCAAGTTTCCAGCTCTATTCCGAGACGATTGCCTACCCAACAAACCGGATCTTCGTCTTAGATCGTATGCAATGGGAGAAATTCGCCCCGGTCAACCCGGACTGTATCTTCCATCTGCCAATGGGCGCAGATGTTGCAACATGGGACGAAGTAAAGGTAACCGCGAAAGATCATCAAAATTACGACTGTGATATCTCTTTTGTGGGTTCTCTGTATTCCGAGAAAACGCGCTATAATTCGATTGAAAAAGATCTCCCAGATGAGATGCGCGGCTATGTTGACGGACTGATCAATGCCCAGTTAAATGTCTATGGTTATAATCTGTTAGAGGATTCCATCACCGACGAATGGGCACAGGAATTCAAGAAATATGCCGATTGGACACCTCTTGGCGAAGACTATGTGGAAGATGTGAAAGGCATCGTCGCCGACACCTATCTCGGTTACAAATGCACCGAACAGGAACGCATCCGCACCTGCAATGCAATCGGATCGCATTTTGAGGAATTACGGGAACAAGGGATAAACTATCAATTTGACCTGTGGACGCTGACCGATACCTCACCATTAAAACATGTCAGATGTCGTGGCGGTGCAGATTCCAACAATATGATGCCGCAGATCATCAAATGCAGCAAGATCAACCTGAACATGACGAACCGCCCAATCAAAACCGGACTGCCACTCCGCATCTTCGATCTCATAGCATGTGGCGGCTTCGTACTATCAAATTATCAAGCTGAAATTCCGGAGATTTTCGTCCCGGACGAGGATATCGTCCTCTATGACAGCATCCCGGATATGCTCGTCAAAATCGACTATTATCTGGCACACGATGATGAACGGAAACAAATCGCAAAAAACGGATACGAGAAAGTGAAGGAATATCACAGTTACGATGTGAGAATTGTGACAATGTTAAAAACAGCCGGGATTATTTAATCCCGGCTGGTAATCATTACGGATTCCCTAAAACGACTTAACACCTCCGACATCAAATCAGACATATCTCGCGATGATCTGACTCTCATATTCTGCATCATGAATATCTTCCACCTGATCTCCCCCGGCAACCTCATTGTTGTACTTTGTCTTTACCTCAGTTTTTCTGCCTTTTCCAGCCAAGAACCATTCATATTCAATATCCACATGTCCGATATCTAACGCCTGATATCCGTCAATTGCCAAATCATATGCCAGAACCGTTGCTGTTGGTCCAAGTGCAACCAGCACCAACTTATCTTTGCCTTGCTTTTTGGTTTCTGCAAGCAATTCCTCATATCGATCAAATGCATGTTCTGCCGGTCCCAAAATTCTTACAATGCTTTTCGCTCCAGCAAACAAATCATTTCCGATGCCAAGACGACTTTTCTCCCCTTCCACAATCACCAGGTTCCGTCCCTGCCATATCTTCTTCAATGCATCAAATCTCTGTTTCGGTGCGTCTGTATTATTATCAAGATAGCTGGCATACGGGCGCGTCACATATGCATCATAATATGTCCGATCCATATCTAACAGACCGTAATGCTGTCTGCGCACCTCTTCCGTCAGATACGCACGGATATTGTAACGGCACTCTGTATTATACTTAGATAAATCCCCATAAATATCTGGAATTCCTAATAAAATTTCTTCGTTCTCCATATGTAAAACTTCCATAAGCCGTCTGGCAAGCTCCGCATCCGCATGCTGAAACTTCTGCCGGTTTACACCGGCGATTACCGCAAACTCACCATCCCCGAACCGAGCCATAGACTTCCGCTCAGATATGATTTTATCAATTGCCTCCTGACCTGATCGTATCGTTGGTAGCTGCAGCTCATCCTGTGCGGCAAGCACTTCGTATTTCAGATTGTCCACAGACAGATTCATAGCATATTGATTCGTCGACAGCTGTGCAATCTGCTGCTTGTACGCATTCGTAAGATTCGAAAGCATCGTCTGCAATTCGCCGACCTTCCGTTCCAGTTCATCTATCTGCATTTTATCTGTCTGTGTTCTACACATGCGCTCTGTAACCTGTTCAGCAAACATTGGCACATCAACACCCGAGATACAAGAAATTCCATACAGATCTGCCATATCCATATATCTTACATTGTCCGTACTACGATTCGTAATATATCCATCTACCTGCCCAAACAAGCTCCTCTCATCTTCAGGATTGGCAACAAATAGATTCACATAGCAATCCACATCCTCATACTTTGAGAAGATATCATCTAATCTCTCTAGCTTTTCCTGCAGATCAGCATCTTCCCTGATATACAGCAAAAGTTCGTAATTCGTATCTGCATAACTATTTACAAATGCTTCAATCACATTTGGATATGTCGGATAATCCTGTTCAAAATCCGGTATATACAACAATCTCCGATCTGGTCCGGACTTTGTCTTCTCCATTGGAATAATATCCGCCATCGGAATCTGTTGAAGTTCCCGCTGTGCATCCGGCAGAAATGTCTCTATAAAGGTATCTATATCTCCATACAGCAATCCAGCCGTAGCACGTACCTTCTCTGCAGTCCAATTCCACCACCGGATCAGTTCCAGCGCTTCTATTTGTCTCTCTTCAAAACGATAGCCAATTACTTTTGCAGGATTCCCTGACACAATCGCATATGATGGCACATCCTTCACAACAACTGCTCCCGCTGCCACGACAGCGCCATTGCCAATCGTTACCCCGCTCATTATTGTAACATCATCACCGATCCAGCAGTCATTCATAATAACCACCTGACCTTTACGCCTGATTCTCTCTGGTCTGCGATATGGAGCCCCATTAATCCGCCCCTGACAGACACGTCTATAATCGTGATTCATATCCACAATTATCTTAACATCGCCCGCAATTGACGTATAACGTCCAACCTGCAGATTATATATCATGCCGGAATCAAAAACGGCCTCTGCCCAGGCTTCTTCAATATAACTGTCTCTGCCAATCACCAGCACAGGGAAATTCTTCTGTTCACCCAGAACATCACTCATATATGCTGTATCCGTCTGTACACTATTTTCAGGTATGTTTAACTTTATGCGCATGATTTTCTCCTCACGTACCAGATTATACTAATATTCTATCTCTGTCGAAGCAAGCATCACAGGTTTCTCGCGTAGCGTAAACGCATGTACATACGGAGATGGAGAACCATAATACGCATCTCCGTTCATCGCCAGACGCTCTCGATAAGCTGCAAGATCTTCCTGCTCCTGCGGTTTCTCCAACGTACACCATGCCTTGTTTGTCTCTGCATAAGTACGAAGCATCTCCGTTAACGTCTTAACCCGCTGCAAATCAACCTCCCAGTCCGATAATCTTGGTGGATAGAAGCATATGTGCACCTGCAAATTCTCATGGTTATCAGCAAATATCTGTAGTCTGGATTCCACATGAGCAAGTGCGTGCTTTCCAAGATTGGCAAGCTCATTTTCTCCGATGCAGTAAAGGATCGTCTTCCGGTCTATATCCGTTCCTGCTTCATTCTGAAATACAAGCTCCGATACGGATATTTTCCGCTCCCAGATTGCCCTGTATGCTTCTCCTGAGAATTCCACCAGACATTCCAGATACCGCTGCCGCATGTTCTCCGACTGCACATAGATCTGATCTGCATACATAAGTGCCGGTGCCGTCACATAATGCTTCATGTTATATAGATCCGTTGTGTCCTCTGCTCTGAATTCCTTCACCTTATACGCCGGAACATAGATCAGATTCTTCGTATACTTCCGAAGATTTCCCGCATAGTATATCGGCGGAATCGTCAGACATGGATTCTCACCATCATACGGATCCTGAATATATATCGTACCCGGTGCCAGAAGTGCCGGATTTACCTTCTGCCATGGCATGAACTGTATATTATCCGCGAATTCTCCGTACAGATTCTGTATATGATCTTGTATACGCATTGTGTTTGCATCTTCCGTGCTCTGCCCATACTCCGCATGTCCATAAATATCTTTGAATGCTGTCGGTACACAGGCGATATATACATCCGTATCTGCCTTTTGCCGTTCCTCATCACATAGATGTTCATACGCATGCCACTCCTGCATCCCTGTACATATAAATAGCACAGAGCGGCGTGCAATGCAGAATTGTTGTATCTCCGCTTTCATCTTTGTATAGCTGCGAGCAAACGCCTCATACGAAGCACAAACTGTTGCATCTGCATCCGACACATCAGCCGGCTGCTGACCTATTTTCAGTGTGTCCGGCTCCTGTAACCGGGTATTCAGCTGCTCATACAACGCATACAGCGCATCACAGTATTCCTGTATCTTCGCAACCACGTTCTGCACGCATGGATTTGTTTCCCCACGTACCTCTTCGAGCAATGTGCCAAAGTCTACGACCAATTGCTGTAATTCCGGTAACACCGATAGCACATCCCCATACTGCTGCTTCTGCATCTGTGCCGTACAGTTCTCCATCATCTCATCAAGTACCGATACATATTGTCCGGCAATGTCTGTAAGTGTCTGCTCCTCTACATCTTTTTCCTGCTTACAGGATGACTTCTTATCCACTTCCTTGCACACACGACCTGCGTTGTCACACAATAAATTCTGTGATATACCATCGAATGCATTTGCATTCCTACACACATGGCCTGTGCTGTCATATAACATCTCTGGCTGGAACGTAAACTCCGGCAGCGGAAAATCCGCTACCGCCTGCAGGTTCTTCCGCTGCCCTTCAAAATACGGATAATCGTGTCCACCCCAGACCTTCCGTATCGTCATATAATCCCCATAACGATAGCGAAGTGCCGTGTCATAACGCGCAGGTACCGGTATCGTAATCTCTTCAAACGGCAGCCGCACAAGCGTATCATAGCACTTCTTCGGCAATCCCCGATTTCCTTTGAGCACCCACGGAAAGATCTGTGCAACCGCATCCGATTCATCTGCTGATACACGCGCCATCTGTAATTCCGCAAGTCGGTACAGGGAAATTCCGAGTTCCCGTGCATTCTTTGGCCTCGGCAGCTTCGTCTGGTATTTATTTTCAAGTTCCTGTAAAAACATTTCTCTTACAGAATCCTGCATGCGTCCCTCTATGATCTGATCCGCCACCGCCAGAATATGCTTGATCTCCTCGCAGCGCGCTTTCTCCTGTTCCTCGTCCCTGTACAGATAATCCATCACGAAGATATCAACGGTTGCGATATATGGGAAATTATGATACTTGCGCAAATGCTCTTCTTCAAAACAAATCTGATTACAGTTCACCACACGCGACAAAAAGAGCCAGTGATTCTCCTTCGTTGCATAATCGTGAATCGCAAACTCTCCCGGAAGCTCATCCTTCGCCACTTCCTTGAAACGCTCATAATCTTCGCGTAGCATGCCGATATCCAGATCATCATCCCACGGCACAAATCCACCATGGCGCACGGCACCGATCAGCGTCCCCCACTCCGCGAAGTATCGAATATTATATTTTTTACAGATGCGGTCAATCTCTGCAAGAATCTGAAGCTCTGCCCCCCACGCCTGCTTGATTGCCGTCGGCACGTAAAATCCGTAACGCACCTCATCCTGATAAAATTCTGTGGTTAATTTCATTGCATCCATTTCCTGTAACTACTGAAAAAATCTCGCATCTGAATATTTTTCTATAGAAAAATATTCGCGAAGCAGTTTTTATCTATAGAAAAAGTCGCTTTACTCGTTCACACCCATGATCTTCACATAGTCTTCCGTCTTATCTCGCATAATTGTAAGCCCTTGCATCAGTTCTTCCATCGGAAGTCGGTGTGTAATCAACTTCTCCGGATGCACACGCCCTTCTGCAAGCGCACGCACCACATAATGCCAGTCATCATCCTCACTGCCGGTAAAGGACGAATTCCACGTACCGGATACGCGAAGCTCATTCCGCAGGATCTTCCAATACACCGCTTTCGGAAGCGTCATGTCTGAATATGGATTCCCAACAAATACAATACTACCACCCGGTGCAGAAAGTTCTACCGCGTGCTGTACCGTCTCGTTTTTCCCGACACATTCAAAGAACAGATCCATTCCGGCACCATCCGTCCGTTTCATAAGCCAGGTAGCGGCATCTTCCTTTCTCGAATCGCAGAAATTCTCCTCTGGAATGCCCAGTTCCCCGACATGGAGCTTCTGTGCATCTTTATTTCCGATCACATATAAATCCTTTACACCTGCATCCTTCAGGAACATCGTAAGAAGCAGTCCAATCGTTCCAAGTCCCCAGACAGCAACCCGGCACTTCGAAATATCTCCCGCCAACACCATGCCCTTCCGCATCGCATGTACAGAAACCGCCATTGGCTCCAGCATAGCCGCCTGCTCGTAAGTCACGTCCTCCGGCAACTCAAGCAGGTTCTTCTCCGGCACTGCCACATACTCCGCAAAACCGCCATCACACCGGGAACCAAGATAATTATAATTCCGACACATCTGGTACTGTTTCTTCTGACACGGTCCGCACGTCCCACACGGAATCAAAGGAAATATACCAACCGGTTTACCCTGCCATTTCGCATCCACATCCGTTCCACACGCACAGACCTGTCCGGAAAACTCGTGTCCGATAATAATCGGATGCACATGCGCCCCTGTCACAAAGGCACGGGGAATATCCGAACCACAGATCCCCGCTGCCTTGACCGCAACCAAGACTTCATCTGATTTTGGCTGTGGTTTCTCCGTCTCTTCATATGTCATATTGTTCGGGTTATGTAATATCCATGCTTTCATATGTGAGGTCCTCCTTTGTCTACACCAACATCACACGTCCGGTATGCATGATCTTATAATCCTCCGCATGATGCATAAAATATAGCGTCTCCAAATTCTCTCCTAAATAACCGATATAACGATCTGCTCGCTCCCAGCCCTTCGGATCCGACAGTTCTTCTGTCCGCTCCAAAATCGGGAACAACCATGCACAGTAATCTCGAAGCACCTCTTTCTTCGCCAGAAGGATATTATAATTGTACATATAATTTCCCTTGAAAATCCGATGATAGGTCTCCATATATTCCGGATGCAGTTCTTCAAGTGCCTGCACCATCGCATCCCAGTCCGAAGTTTTCACATACCGCTCATGATGCTCGAATATATCCGGTTCACACATCGTTGGATATGGCAGCACCACATCCACATCATATGCGGCAAGGTATGCCAGCTGTGCATCGTTGATATCCAACAGCCTGCGGTACTGATATACGCCGACATATGCATCTGAGGAAGGTGCATGTATCCCAATGACTTCGGATGTATACGCAGTTCCCACATGTGCTCCAGCCAGCCGGTTCTTCCAGATCCAGTAAAGTGCCGTCAGCTCACAATAATTCACATTCTTTGCCGAGATATTCTCTCCGATATCATCCGTCAGTGCCGCGACTCTCTCATCCGTCAACGTGGCTCCAACCTGAATCGGCTGTACCCATGCAGGAACCGGGTAATCGGTCTGCACCTGCTTGTCCCGGTAAAACTTCGCCATATAGCAATTTGCTTCCGGCAACGCCTTAGCAAATGTGCGCTCCTTCTCATCCTGCACGGTCACAGAAAGCATCGGTGCTACACCGCCCGGCAATACCGGGAATCTGCCCTGCTTCGCATAATACGCGCCCATCAGCTCTGCCTCCAACTCCCAGGTCATACAGATATGATTATGAAATCCCTGTTCATCCAGGAAATCTACGATTTTCATCTGAATGTCCTGCGGCGTCGCGATCAGGATACAGATCTCTTTGTCTGTCAGTTCCGCAAGCTCATAGACATGCAGATTATTTAACGTAGACGGATTCCCCTTCCGCGAAGTCACCACGAAGCCTTCCACATGAATATCCGGATGAATGGTCTGAATCGCTTGGGAAGCGCCAAGTGCAAGACTTTTGGCGCCGAAGATTATTAAGTTGTGGGGGAAAGCGGTTTTTTCCATTCCTTTATTCTCCAATTATAATATTCTTCTTAATGCTTCAATTAAATGTTTGTTATCCTCTCTTGTGCGTATAGCAACGCGGATATATTCTTTTCCATTCTTAGTTTTTGAGGTCACATCCTTAATTAAGATATTCTCACGAAGCAAATCCACAGCAATCCTGTGACTAGAATTCTCACGAACCTCACACAGAATATAATTTGCTTGTGATGAAAAGACTTCCAATTGTTCAAACTGTTCCAAAGATTCAATCAATTCTTTCCTTGCAAATCTTAGATCTTCCAATGATTTCTCGTACTCTTTTTTATATTTTTCAAATATCTGCATAAAAAATTCAGCAAAAGAGTTTATATTCCAAATAGTAGCTTTTGTTTTTAATTTCGAGATTATTTCACAATTTCCACTTGCAAGAACACCTAAGCGAAGCCCTGGAATCCCATATGATTTTGAGATACTTTTCACAACATATAAATTATCATAAGCAACTAATATATCCTCTGTAATTAGTGTATTATCTGTTTCGTCAGCAAAATCAACAAAACTTTCATCTATAATAATATGTATATTTCTCTCCTTCGCCCACGTTAGTATCCTTAATACATTATTATGCGAAATATAATTTCCACTCGGATTATCCGGATTAATAATAACTAAATTATTCACTCTATTTTTGTCAAAAAATGCAATTACGTCATCTGCCGTATAACGAAATCCCTCAGAACTGCTTGAAAATTCAACAATATTTCCATTATATCTATTTCTATATTCCTCAAATGTAGGAGTTATAATTCCTAAAGTTCCCTCTAACAATTCCGTTAGTTCCTTTATAAGCTCCGCAGCTCCATTTCCAACAACAATATGTTCCTGTCTAATACCAAAGTTTTTTGCCGCAAGCAAAGAATTAACCCGCATTCCGGAGGGATATTGTTGTAGCAACGGTGCAAAGTTTGACTTTAACTCTCCCATCATCTTTACGGATGGGAAATATGGATTAACCAAATAGCAAAAATCCAAAAGCGATGGATATCTCCAATATCCTCCATATCTGGATGTAATTAAATCATACTTTTTATCCAACGATTCTTCAAATATACTCGAAGCAATATCCAAATCCTGAATATCATCAATCTCATACCACTTCTGCCCTGTTAACCGTTTTGCCTTCATTTCACAATGCTCCAGCATCGCAATTAATTTAATAACAGATTCATAATATTCATTTACTCCCATTGCCTTAAAATAAGCCTCCAAAAAAGGAATATAAACCTCAGAAGCAAATGTCTTACTAAATTTATATATATTCACAGTTTTATAATAATTCTCTTTTTCTTCAAATCGCAGGTACTTTCCCGGTATAAAGTCTACAATTGAATCATCCGAATCCAGTTCCATACACGTCCCATCCATCCAACTTGCAAATTTATCAACCAACGCGAGTGAATTTCGCGGATCCTCCAACAACAAGTCAATTGCTGCTTCTTCAAAGATAATATCCGATTCTAACAGCAAAGTATCCTCCGATTGCAAATATTTTTTTGCAAGTAGTAGTGAATATATATTGTTTGTTTTATCAAAATTATCATTCTCTACAAACACAATTGGAGTCTGGATGTCCAATCCACAAACAAATTCAATTAATCCCTGCTTTTTATAACCTGTCACAATCACAATTCTGGATAATTTCTTCCTATCCAGAATCTTTAGTGTACGTTCAATAAGTGGAACTCCGTTTATTTTTACCATACATTTTGTGTTATCCCGCGTCAGCTCATGCAATCTTTTCCCCATACCTGCTGCTAAAATAATTGCTTGCATTTTTTTACTCCTCTTCTACGTCCCCTACATCAGATGGAAAGCCCTTCCAATCCGGATACTCATGCTGCATATACCGTTCTTCATCCCTCGGGCACATAAACTTTGCGCCTTCATATTCCACTTCCTTTAATGGAAAAATCGCATTTATTGGTATAAAATCTTCTATATTCCATAACCCTCTATAAATAAAACTATCTATTCCGGGAAGAACCTTACCCGTTGGCTCTTTACTAACGATGCCTTTATTCTCTATTTGATTATAGCAATAATCAAACCAATCTTTCATACTTGGTGAATTTTTCTTCACTATAAAAGCATCGCTAACATAAGACGCATATTCTTGAATTGTTAAATCTTCTCTGTAATAATCAAAAGCAAACAACTCTAATTCAGTCACCACATCCTCATTGTCCATAGTGCAAATACGAATAAAATCCGGAAATACCAGAAGAAAATAATTTTTCCCAACCGCAGTTTTTACCTCTCCCCATGTATCATATGGACTAATATCCGATTTATTGATTTCATCTTTTAATGTTTTTACGCCTGGAATAAATACAGTTGAATATTTCTTGAAAAAAAACATTAATTTATATACATCCTCACGCATAATTCCAAAATCAATATCATCATCCCATGGAATAAATCCATTATGCCGCATCCTTCCAATCAGTGTACCGCTTGTAATCCAGCACGAAACAGGACAATGCTCATCAAGAAAGCTCAAAGCCTTTACCACTCTGTTTTGAACTAACATTTGCTTTTCTCTCAATTTACCCGTTGCCGGGCTCATATGGTAAATACTTGCATGTCTTTTAAAATAATCCACACGCCTTTTTTCCTTATTTAGTCTTGTATGCAGATATCGGATCATATATGTATTTCTTACTTCTTTACTCCTTAAACTTTCAAGGATTTCAAAATCTATATGTTCCTTTGTCTCAAATCCCGGGAGTTCCTTTGCCACCACATAATCGCAGACGCCATCCCTGTCAAGCTGTTCTGCCAATTGCTCAGCATTATGTCCATTTACCCCAAGTACAAGTAGCACTTCCTCTGTTTGTACAAGATTTATAAGTTCCTGATAACTTATAATCTCATGTCCTTCGACCGATTGTCCAATTACATTTGGGTTATTGTCACAAAAATAGTTTACAACATCCGCTCCCAAAAAATGTAACGTCCTTTTACCTACATTTCCACAACCAAATATAACCGTGTACATATATGTCCTCCATTTATGTGCAGATACCAAATGCCTTCATAGTAGCATTACTCATAACAAGCTCTTCATCCATTACCTGAATCTTATCTTCTGATACCTTTTGTTTTAAATAATCATAAATTGCTTTTCGAGTTCGTGCAAATGAACAAGTAATTACAATATGTTCATACTGTAATGTCTCAATCATATCCGGAGCTTCGGCAGGAATACCCTGTCTGCAAAGTTCTTCCCAATTCCGATCAACCAAAGCTACAACTTCACAAAATCCTGTCCTCTGTATCCATGAATATAAACGCTGACCATATAACCCAGCTCCATACAAAATAATCCGACTTCCCTTTTTCACATGTGGATATGGGTACAAGTATGGTAGCTGTTCCATATTCTCATATAAGATATCTGCACGAGGAAGCATAAGAAACAGCACATATTCTTTCCACTGTTCTCTCAAATCATAAATATCTGCATATTTCTTAAATAATCGATTACCCTCATGATATAATAATTGAAACCGTTCTCTTTCTTTTGCCGAATCACCCTGCTGATGCACCATTGAGGTTGGGGTTTGACGATAATGATAAAGACATTCATCTAATATATATATACTATTCGCCTTAAGTAAATACGGATATATACATAATGCATCATCCCCCATTGTGATTCTGATATCTACATCTGCATGCATTCTTTTTAAAAGTTCTTTCTTAAAAAGCTTATCCCAAAGTCCCGGAAAAATACCCCACTGAAAAAAAGATGTATTCACAATCATATTAGGATATATTTCTTCAATCATTTTATTTTTATCATAATAGCCAACTAAAAATCCATGATTTACGGAAATACTTGTGCTGCCTGTATCTTCTCGTCTTCCACACATTGATACATCTGCATCGTTTATCATCAACGATTTATATAATCGTTCTATCATATTTGATTCCAACCAATCATCTGCATCGGCAAATGCTATATATTCCCCTTCCGCATTTTCAATGCCAATATTTCTCGCATAAACAGCCCCATGATTTTCTTGATGAATAGTCAAAATTCTTGAATCGGCTTCTGCATATGTATCACATATTTTTGAAGATTTGTCCGTTGATCCGTCATCCACCAGTATGATCTGCAAATTTTTATAAGTTTGGGATACGATGCTGTCAAGGCATATAGGCAGATACTTCTCTGCATTATAAACTGGAACAATTATCGAGATTTTGTCCATATCCTATCCTCTTTTTTTCAATTGCTTTTTATAATTATCCATTGTTTCCTGAATCACCTTCAAATATGAGTCCTTATATTTTTTGTCTGGTTCCAAATAATTACCTTCTCCCCATTCATTCCACGCATTAATAAACAAATATTCGTTATCTTCCTCCACCGTCTTCTGTATATTTTTCAAAAGATACTTTTTAAAATTGTTCGGATTTGCCCCTCTTGTTATAATCCCCTTTACCCCTCTTCTCGGAGAGTCGTCAAAGTTAATAAATACAGCTCTATATTGCCCCTTACTATGTTTGCTTTCCAACATCTTTTTATTGATTTTATTGTACGAGATTGTCTTCATAGCAAATCGATTCAAAATACATTTTTTATTATCATGTGGCGTCAGCCATGTTACTTGTCTCAGCATTTCCGCTTTTGTTCTATTTGGCTCAAAATCTACGGATCCATTTACCCATATACTTTTATCCACGTGTTCCCTGTGCATATTCATTGAAATAATATAAACACCATCAAAACCATCTTTCTTTGCACGCATATTCCAATATTGAATCATTTCATTAAATTCTGGTATATTTTTTAATCGATATATTAATAATACTGGTCGGTTTTGATTTTTTATATATCTGTCATCCCTAAAATAATCTAAAAAATATAAATAATGCTTTTCCCATTCCTCTTCTCGTCCATAAGTTTGCGGTATCAGTATTTCTTTCTCTCCACCAGCTCCATGCCACGTTTTCGTCCATGATTCATTTGCCCACGCCATACAGTAATTTATATGTACAGTTTTATCATTTAACAAATTATATATAGGTTTTTCTAATACCATCCTTCCTTCAAACCAATAATGATAAAAACAAAACCCATATATCCCTGCCTTTGTTGCTAATTGTGCCTGCCACCGAATTACTTCTTCATCTAATAAATTATAATAATTATCATTAAATGGTTCTCTTGGCTGATAATGCCCCCAATATAATGGCTTACTTTTTTTTACGTTTGTCCATTCAGTAAACCCCTTTCCCCATGCATCATTATTTTCAGGGATTTCATGAAACTGAGGTAGATAAAAAGATATCAAATTCATAACTTATACACTCCACACAACTTCTTCCAACGACACAATTGGATAATTTACTTTTTTTTCTAGTTGATGCTTGATATTTTCATATGCATAAAAAGGTGTCACAACTATTACATCTGCTTTCGGCAATTCTTCCGATATATCATACACATCTCTAATTCGAGAAATCGTGCAACTTACATCTCTATCAACACCATAAATCACTCTAATAGGACTATCCTCTAAATCTTCCATCAGTCGATTTGCCAATTCAGCCATGCCATATATGGCGATATTTTTATACCCTTTCCATTCAAAGTACATAGAAACACTTTTTCCAAGGTTTTTTATTTCCAACCAATGATTTAATAAATAATAATTATCCAGCAATTTATCTTTTTCATCCAATAATATTTTATTTCTTTTTAGCTTTCCCGTCATAATTGCTCCCTAAATATCCACAACTCAGCTATTTTTCAAAAAGTCTGCTATATTAATCTTTTTTTTACATCCCGTAATATTGCATTTTTTAATATCAATACCCATAACTGTATTGATTAATAAATCAACTTTTTCCTTATTTTGATCAGGATGTATACATTCATACCCCTTTACATAATAAACATTTCTATCTAAAAAAGTATAAACATTATATCCTTTCTCTCTCAATACTTTAGCCAACACTAACCCTAATTCCCCCGCTCCATATATTCCTATTTTTGCATTACATTCTGTTAAATATCTTTCCAATTTTTTTCTTAAGCTCTGATCATTTAATAATATTCTGTATAGTTTATTATTACAATTTTCTTTATATATTTGTTGATTGAAATTTCTAATCAATCTCTCTTCATATCCTTTTATATATTCTTTAAGATTATACATTAAATAGATTTTTTCATAATCAACATTATTCAATCTACGCATGTTTAAGAAAATGAATTCTAATTTACTTAAACGATCCATTTCTGGATACAATTTCATAATATAAACTATTGTTAAAATTTGCTCACGCCACTTACTATTAACCCCTGTATTTTTTTTATAATCCGCAATCAATAAACATTCATCAACAAATCCAATCTCGAAGTTTTCTGCTACTCGCATCACAAATTCCCAGTCTTCAAGACTATGTAATTCCTCACAGAACATACCTACTTTGTTCAAAACCTGCTTCTTTACCAAAATTGTTGGTGTCCCAATCTTATTAACTTTCCATAATGATTCAAAAATATCCCCTTCTAAATCTTTTGTATCACAATCCAACGAAGGAATATATTTTTCAATCGCTGTTGTCACATAAGCATACCTACAATAAACTAAACCATATTCTCCTTGATCCATTTTTCTTATTTGCTTGTCAAGCTTGTCTTCTTTCCACACATCATCTGCATCATTAAATGCAATCAAATCACATTTGGACTCTAAAACACCTTTATTTCTAGCAGCCGATACACCTCTATGGTTACATTGAATAACCCTTATTCTGGTGTCTTTTTCTTGATAACTCAAACATATTTCCACACTTTTATCCGTTGATCCATCATCAACAATTATTAACTCCCAATTATGATATGTTTGATTCCTAATACTTTCAATACTATCTGCAATTGTGTCTTCATTATTATACACCGGAATAATAACACTAACCTTTTTCATTTTCGTCTCATTCACTCCAATTTTATATCAAAAATGTATCACCATTTACGCACTTTTATATATCTTCTTCCTCTAACTCTAACTAACCTATTTTTCAATTCTCTATATTCATTCCCATACCATATCTCTTTAATCGTTTGTGTATTCTTCCTCGTGACGTTAATATTTCTTGAGATTTTCTTAGAACACCAGTAATCTTTCTTCTAAAAATTTTTATTATTCTCGCAAAGTCCGACAATTCCGAACAATCTGCTATATATTACTCAACGTTGTATACTGGTATAATGCTTATACTTTTCCCCTCAACTATATACTGTACAATATTGATCAACACCTTCGGATTGTAAAAGTTCTACCACTTCATATATTTTATCCGTACCAACGCCAATCATAATTTGATATTTTTCCTTTTTACTTATCATATCCTCAATTGATATAATCGGAATACCATTCTTTGTGTTTCCTATTTTTTTCACATCTTTATCTGCATAAAACATAATTAAGTCCTTATTTTGGGAATAGGCTAAATCTCCAACTTTTCCCGCTCCATAAACTATTATTTTCTTTTCCTTCTTAAATTTAACGTCATTATTTAAAAAAGGAATATACTTCAAAAAGATTTCCCTTAAATCACATTCTCTATATCCAGCCTCAAGGAACTCATAATATAACATACATAATACATCAGGCGAGTCTTTCATCTTTTCAACAATTTTATAAATATATTCCCAACGAAGTCTTAACAATTGTCTTCTAATTTCATGCTTTCTAGTTGAAGTCAAATTACCAGCATGCGCTCTATATATATACAATGTTTTATTAATATGTCCGATTGTACCATAGTAAAATAAAATCCGAAGCCAGTACTCATAATCTTCAACCAAAAACATATTCTCGTCATATATTCCAATTGTATTTAGTACCTGTTTTCGATACATAAAACAAGCCCCTACACAATCATTTACATACATTTTTGTATCGTTGTATTGCTCACATGACGTTATAAACTGATTATTTGCATCTATTATATCCATATCTGCAACAACCATTTGCTCGTCACCATGATTGTCCAAATAATTTACCATTTCTTCAATTGCTTGCGGTAAATAATAATTATCATCTGATGTCCATGTATAATACTCCCCTTTTGCAGAGTCAAATCCTATATTCAAAGAAGCAGGCAATTTTTTATTTATACCATTATGAATTAGTTTTATCCGCGCATCTAAATTTGCATATTCTTGTACAATTACGGGAGTAGAATCCGTAGAACAGTCATTTACAATAATCAATTCCCAATCTTGAAATGTCTGATTAATAACACTTTCAATAGATTCTCGAATATACTTTTGTCCATTATATGTTGGTAACACAATTGACACCTTCGGCATAATTATTCTCCTTAAATACTTTCTGAATTATATCTACGATTCGTTTAGATGCATTTCCATCTCCATATGGATTCATAGCATTACTCATACTCGTATAAGCATTAACATCACTAAGTAGTTTTTCTGTTTCTAACACAATAGCATTCTCATTCGTTCCTACTAGTTTTAAAGTACCCGCTTCAACCCCCTCAGGGCGTTCTGTTGTATCCCGCATAACCAGAACGGGTTTTCCTAATGCCGGTGCTTCTTCCTGAATCCCACCACTATCGGTAAGAATCAAATAACTTCTATCCATAAAATTATGGAAATCATATACGTCCAGAGGTTCTATCAGCTTTATTCGATCGCAACCTTCAAACATTCGATTCGCGATATTTCTCACTTTTGGATTCTTATGTATCGGATAAATAACTTTCACATCCTTATTGTTTTCCACTATCATTTTTACTGCTTCAAATATATGTTCCATCGGTGTTCCAATGTTCTCACGCCTATGAGCAGTTAATAAAATTATCTTACTTCCTTTACACCAGTCAAGAACATCACTCTGATATTCTTCCGATACAGTTGTCTTTAACGCATCAATTACGGTATTCCCCGTTACGAATATCTTATTTTCATCTTTTCCTTCGTTCAATAATTGTTTTTTCGCCTGTTCTGTTGGAGCAAAATATATATCTGTAATCAGATCAACGGCCTGTCGATTAAATTCCTCTGGATACGGGGACTGCATATTATATGTTCTCAAACCTGCTTCCACATGTCCTATCGGAATGTGATGATAAAACGCAGATAGCGCAGCCGCAAAAGAACTTGAAGTATCTCCATGCACCAGTACTAAATCCGGTTGTTCTTTCTCAAAGACAGAATCCAAGCCATTCAATACATCCGATGTAATCATACTTAAGGTTTGATTCTGCTTCATAATCTGCAGATTATAATCCGCCTGAATATCAAACAAATCCATAACCTGTTGCAACATTTCTTTATGTTGCCCCGTCAAGCAAACTTTACATTCAATTTCTGGTCTTTTATTTAATTCTTTTATCACCGGACACATCTTAATTGCTTCTGGTCGTGTACCGAAAATAGTAATAATCTTCATATTACTTTACCATTCCAATCCAAGCATAAAATAATCCATTTGCTTCATTATCATCAAAACTAATCTGCTTTTCTACGTGAACTTCTGAACAATATTCTTTTATTATTTGTGTTAATTCATGTTCATCAAACCATTGTTCCCAATCGCCAATATCAAAATAGCCATACATCTCTTTATTCTTATCTATTATGACGATTATTCCGCCTGTTTTTGTCACTCTCGCCATCTCGCTGATTGCTCGTTCTGTATCAATAGCATGTTTCAAAGCTTCACATGTATATACAATATCAAAACTATCATCTGCATAGGGTATATTTGTTAAGTTTCCCTGTTGCTTTTCTACTCCTGTTAATTCCGAAAAATACTTCATAACATTCGTCGATAAATCAACGGCATAATAACTGTTCTTCGGAAAATCAACAACCAGGTGTTTTAGATATCTACCCTTTCCACACCCTAAATCAAGTATGTTCAATGGACTTTTCTGGTCCTTTCCCTCTATTGCATTTTTTATTACTTTATATCTTCCATCATCCTCAGAAATCTCATTACAGAATATACTTGCCGTATTCTGGAATTGGCAAAGATTCTTATAATACAAAGAATCTAAAAAATATTTATTTGCCCAACTTATTTCCTGATTTGGGAAATAAGTGTTTGTTTCCTCAGGATTATCCTCAGAAATATAGCTTCCAAACCATCCGCCTGATTCATTTTGTAATTTACATGCATATTCAAAAGCTTTATTTCCATGTTCTTCATCGCCAAGGCGAAACCATATTAACGACAACTGAAATAACCCCGTAGAGCAAACCCAATCCACATTGTTATACGCAGGAACTGCCCCACTTGTTTTCTGATACTTCTCAATATTTTTCATTGCTTGTCTCGCCATATCAACTTCGCCAAGATCAAGCATAGCTTCAACTACATAAGCATAAAAATGAGAAAGCAAACTAAAGTTTAATATTTTATTTTCATATCGCCTTTTGTAATATTCCAATGAAAGATGTGCTTTTTGGATATACTCATCATTATCCAATCTTTTTCCAGCTTCAATAATAGGACTTAGACAATATGTATGAATTAACTCTGAACAAGTATCTTCGTCACTTCCCCAACAAGTCTCATCTGGTGTTACCAATCGTCCCTCTGATGTCATACAACTTAATATCCAATTAACTCCATCTCTAATTGCTTTTTCCAAATGGTTCTTATCCGGATAAATATCCCATATTGCGAGCAAACCTTTTAGTATTTGAGCTGAATCAAAAATATAAGCCGATTGATCATCGGTATCATACCATGAACCATCCGTCTTTTGGATGTCCATAAGCCAATTTGCATACTGTACCGCCAAGTCTCTATACCCCCAACGGATTAACGAAGGAATATAATATCCTGTAACCTCTGGATATGGTTTTATTAAAGTAGAATTATTAACAATTCCTAAATTATTTAATGTGTGCATTTTAATCCAACACATATTTTTCTTATATATTTGTATAAAATCAGGTCTAGATAATATCTTTTGTTTTGTAATAGATTGCTGAATCTCCTTTAATGATATATATCTTGTTATTCCCACTCGTTCCAATTGCACCTGAATTTCTTTATAATACAAATCAGAAACAGCTATTACAATCACGTGATCTCTTATTTTCAATAATGCTTGCTCAAAGGATATAATTTGAATTCCATCCAACAATGCACCTTGTTTATTAAAATCATTGTCTATAAAAAATGCAATATTTTCATTTCCTAATAATTGCAATGCACGTTGCCCATAATTTCCCGATCCAAAAATCACATATACCGCTTTTTTATCCATTGTACTACTCCTCATATTTTCTATATGGCAACACCTTTTTTGACTGTTCCGCAACAGAGATTCTACTATTATTCCAATCTTCTAATGAGCACCCTGTACACCACGAACAGGCTTTTGGCATCATATTTTCATGGTTTAAATACTGTATTATTTCTCCCTTAGCATCCTCATCATAAATATTTATATAACAATCCCTTGCATGTTTTGGTAATGCATCTAATAATATTAAGGATTTTAAATTACAGCACAAATAAAATTTCCCCTGATCAACTACCCTACACAAAGTTACACAACCTGATTTACGAAGTTCCAATAATTGTTCATTCGTTTTTGATTGAGAAGCTGGAACATATTGCTGAACATACGACCACCATTTAATATCTAGAACCGTATATTTTATTCCATAAGAATTTAAATAATCTATTAACTCATCAATTTTTTTACTTTTTTCTCCATAATTTGAGATTTCAACAATCAAATTATGCCTAGCTAATTCTTTTAAGGTTTCTTGCGATGGCAACACTGTCCCGTTCGTTACTACCCGAACCATTCCGACTTTTTGTAAAGTCAATTTGTTTTGAAATATTGCTTTGACAATCTTTGCCAAATCTCTATATAAAAAAGTTTCTCCCCCTATCAACATTATGTCATCTGTCCAATCTATTAGTTCCATGATTCTATTATAATCTTTTATAACTGTGTCAGAATCAATATCTGATGGGTGTTCAAAATACTGCATCATATTACAGCAATTTTTACACCTCAGTGTACATCTTGATGTTAAATCCAATTCTAATCTTTTTAATACTATATGTTTTTTCCCCCATATATCATTTACAATTTCTTTGCGACTTGGACCTTCAATTTCCAGAAACGAAACACTTGGTAGCAATTTTGAAAAATATACCATTTTTTTTGCTTTAACATATGTCCCCGCATCTCCATCCCCTAACAATTTATATATGCTTTCTAAATCTAAATTTTTAACTATATCATTTTTATCAATATTGCTAATTTCTAAATCATCAATTTTTTTAATATTATCCTGTGTATATCCAATATTTTGCAGCTTTTTTTTTATTACATCATAGTGCTTTTCAGAGCAAACTACAACTTTTGTATCTGAAACAAATCTAGGTGTTTCAATTTTTACATTTCCATATTTTTTTCCATGAAGATAAACATTATTATCAAAAAAACCTACAATATTCTTTCCTATTTTGTTTAATCTATGATAATTAATTATACTATTTAACGTAAATGGACATATTATTATTTTTTCCATATTAACTCCTTTTTTTTCTACAAAGATAAAGTGTCCTAGTTTCTTCTGGCGTAGATTTTTCTATATCAATTATTTCAAAATCCTTTTTTAATGCTCTTTCAAAATTTTCTTTTGTGTACCATTCAAACCCTGTTTTTAAAAAATCAGTTATATATTTGTCGGTCTGCTCTACAAACTCAATAATCAGATATTTACTCGTAAACAACAAAATTTGGCTAATTATTTCATCGAACGTTAATTGCTGTGCAAACGCAAGATGATGAACAACTGCAAATGCCAACACCATTTCCGATTTAAAACGACTTGTTGCCTTTTCTCTCCAAGGAATAATTCCTGTCTCGCCTATCATCTCATCACGATAATAATCCAATGTCGGTGCGCATAAGGACATAGTAATTGGGATAACATTTTTTATTTTCAAATTTCTAATCTTATCCCACAAATAATCTACACAATTATAATCCATGTCAATTATAACCGAATACTTTGATTTTTCATGTAAATACGATCCATACCATCCCATATTTCCTGCTAAATCAGTTATTGTCTCCGGTTGAGTTTTTTCTATCATTGCGATTGCATTTTTCATTTTTGTAGACCATTTATTCTGATCTGTTGACCACTCCCATTCATCATTTTGATATCCATCCCAGCGTGTTTTTTTCTTAACAGAAGAAAAATGTTTTATGCAATTTTTTATTTTTTTTATAAATTCTGATATATCATTCTGTGTAATCGTTCTAATAGCTTGATTATACAGCCCCCTAATTTCATTGATTTCTTCTGAACTTAAAAACCCCTGAATGTCAGCTAAAGTAAATTGAAGCCCCATATTTTTTAAGAGAAGATATGCCTTTTCCATCTCTTTTTTTGAAAACAAGACAAGAGGAATTAAATGTGTATTTATAAACTCAATCAAAGTATTTCTATTTGTAACCCCTAATTTTAACGCTCCAAAATCTAAAAATATAAAATTTCCCTTTGAGACAGTCGCATTCAATGCATGTCCATCGCACAAACCTAAATCAGCCTTTGATAGTTCATATAGCATGTCTGTCATAAATAATGTATAATCCAAAAACATTTTTGGAGACCACTCAAAGCAATAAGAAATTGGTGTCACAAAGTCATGCTCTAGAACAAGATTGTATGGCAACCCATACGTATTTCCCGAACACGCTGTATTAACAATATATTTATCAAATAATTTTGCATCTCGACATCTTTCATATATTTTTTTATATCTATCTACACTTTCATCACTTACACATCTTAAAATAAAATCCTTATTTTCTATTCTTATAAGTCGCGATGATGGATCAAAGCTTTTTATCGGATTTGCTAATTGGGGTAAATCTACATAGCCAGAGACGTGCCCTGGTACTGCCGATCCCATAGGCAACAACTCATGTGCGAAGAAAAAGTTTTCATTATATATAAATCCCATGCTTTGAAGTTGATTAAAAATATCTGCTGTAAATTTTTTATTTGATACAGAAATTATAATATTTTCACCAGAATATTGCATGGATTCCAAATAATGTGGTGAATAAATTTTAATGTTATTTATTATTTGTCCCCATTTTTTCTCATCATTGTCAATAATACAACTAAACTCAAAAATACCTTTACTTTTATTTAGTAGTTCTTCTGCATTTTTCCCAGCACCAAACATAATATATTTATCCATTTTTTCCTCCTGCTTTGTATATTCACATTACTTTATTATTTCATCTATAAATCCTGGAAGTAAACAAATTTCGTTTTCATAATTTATAAGATGATATATATCATTGCTTTTTTTGATTTGTTCAAGAACATCCGATTCCAAAATGAGTTCTTTAACTATTATTTTATCATCAGATATTTTTATCAAATGATTTTCCGTATCAATTCCTATCTCATATTTATTATGATAATTTATCCATGTCCCAAATTTCCATTGCGGTTTTGATACGGTACTTATTTTTTCTGCAGTATTGGTATATTTTCTTAAATTAATTTCATCGTCAATAATCATCCACGTATTTTCATTAATTGAATCAACGATAACGTTATTATTGATACATTCGAAAAGACAAGCATCTCCCATATCTAATTTACTTGTTTTTTTTATATAATATTTTTCTGGAGATAAAAGTAACAAATGTCCCTGATTGGAATTGTATAAACAAAGTTCATCCCTTGTTTTACATATTTGTGAAAATCCATCTTCTTTCGTATTTATGTCTATCTTATTCCATTTTTTCCTATCAAAATCATATTCCATCAAAAAATTCATATTCCAAATGACACAAATCAGTTTTTGATTATACTCACAAAAATCATTTATACATAGTTGTTCTTGATTATACTTTTTCCATTCAGCAAGATATTCAACTTCATGTGTTTCCAAATCAAAAGATACCATTTTATGATACTTATATGGTACAAAATATAATTTGTTTTCTTTTTCTGAGCAACCGCAAAACATATTCTGACGGGGATTTTCAATAGGAATAGATGTAAATTGATCATTTCCAATTGAATAAATTATTAATTCTCTCGCATTATTAGGAATCAAGAAAATATCCGACCCTTTTTGATAAATTGCCTTAAACAAGGCCCGAGGAACCTTACCTTCAAAGTTACACGGAATAACTCTTGCCATCGTAATTTTATCAATTTTAAAATCATATTTCATAAGCAATGGCAATGTTCCATGTGCCATCCAAATTTCCTCATCATTTGCGCACATCGCAAGAGTATTTATCGACATTTCATATTTCACTTTATTAACATCATTCATACCATTGTTCTCCTTATAAAAAAGGCCAACTCCGCGCACAATCTCACAGAATCAGCCTTGTTATATCTCATCCGACCTCCATGTCATGAATCACGATACATCTATATGATATATCGACATTTTACATATAATGCTTAACCAACAAACGCCGGAGAATTCGATATCTTCTCCAGCGCTTGTGCACATATCTATAAACTTATATCTAATATTTTCGATCTTCCCGAAACCGTTCCAGATCCCCCTGTGTTGTGATCTTATAATTATTCTCATCGCCCGGAATCATC
Source organism: Wujia sp. (assembly GCF_056872695.1). NCBI lineage: Bacteria > Bacillati > Bacillota > Clostridia > Lachnospirales > Lachnospiraceae > Wujia > Wujia sp. Next base: position 196,962 of record NZ_DBMFCD010000002.1, read on the forward strand.
GCGATCTGCATACCTGCCAGTATCGCAGGCTCCGAGGATCCGTTGATTGCATAGATTTTCTCCGGGAGCAGTGCTTTGCATGCTTCATAGTAAGGTGCGTACGCAAAAACCTCCGGTGCCTGCCCGGCGAAAAGTTCTTCTCTGCGAAGCGTACTAGTGATTATCTTTCCATCCTCACTTCGATAGATGGTATCCTTCATCGGAAGTACCGGCATTACACCATCTTTCCCTGGTAACGCCACAAAGCAATCGCTTATTATCTGCATCGTCAGATTCGGTCTCGCAGCATCACAGATCATGACATTGACATCTTCGGACACTATGCGTCCTGTTCTAATATCCTCTTCAATATCTTCCAACGCATGCAAGATAGATAGTTGCCGGTTGTCTCCCGGCTCGGAATATCCCATGAATATTTCTTTCCAAGTCGAGGCTGTCAGGTGTTTTCGGATATCTGCTTCGATATCGTCCTCCCACATATCTGCACAGACTATCCGTATTTCATCGATCTCCGGCGCCTGCACACAGGTTGAAAGCACATATGTCAGAATCATCTTATCATTTACTTGTATATACTGCTTCGGGATATCCGCGCCAAGTCTGGTTCCGGTTCCTCCTGCTAATATAATTGCAATGTTCATAGTATTATCCTTTTCGCGTAGAATACTTTATTCTTACAGATCTTATAACTTCTCTATCTTCTCAATCACGCATGTATGTTCTTTTGTTTCTCTATCATAATTGATTCCTGCCAGAATCATATTTCCCTGATACTCAGATAAACAGCTTGGATATTTTTTGTCTTTTATCTGTTCTATCGCAGCATCTGCGGTTTTATTCCATTTCAATTCGACAATCAGTGCCGGTTTATCTGTATACCTTTTTCTTGGCAGAAACACCATATCCGCAAAGCCCTTTCCCGATGGGAATTCCCGTATAACTGTATAATACTGTCGGGCTGCATATAAGGCTAATGATATAGTGTAACTAAGTGCATTCTCATCATTATATTGCAGATTCGACGTCTCGAAATGTGCCAATTCCATACCTTGTGCCACAAGTTCCTCATTGCCGTTCCATATTGCATCAAGCAATTTCTTCGAACTCCGAATGGCTGTCACAACTTCTGTCCACCCAGCGCCTTCCACTGCATTGTAGAATTCTTTCCGGATTTCCTGATTCGGAATATAGACTTCTTCCCGTTCAAAATCATATGCCAGATATCCAAGATGTACAAGTAACGTCAACACATCATCTGCATCCTCGAAGGTTGTCATATCATTACTGAACCTTCCGGTATTGATGTGCTGATGTGCCCCAGCCAGCATCTCTGTTACCATATCCTTCAGACCGCCGAAGTTCAGCTCTATATATGTTCGCAGTGCTTCATACGTTTCTGTCTTTGTCCAATAGCTGTCGAATACACCACTCAGCATTGCTTCCACAACTGCTTTCGGATTGTACACAGATTTTTCCTTCAGGAACGAATAACCGTCATACCATGCCTTCATATCATCAAAGCTACGATCGTATCTCCGGCATAAGTCTAATACTTCCTCTTCTGTGAATCCGACATACGCTTCCAGTTCCCGCGGATTGGTCATCGAGAATTCCTGAAACATGTTAAGTGCCGAATGACTGCCATACTTCTTGATCGGAAGAATTCCTGTCATATAAACAAGTGCTGTATATGCCTTATCTTTCAACCAATCGCGTAAGAAATCCAGATACTGTTTCTGTTCATTCTCGGTGCATTTTTTCTCCCGGAAGATGCAATCCCACTCATCAATCAGTATCACGAAAGGCACCTGTTCCTGATTATAGATATCCTGCATCGTGAATGTCAGATTATTCTCATCAAATAGTGAAACGTCCGGATATTGTGTGCGAATGTCATACAACAGCCTCTTGCGAAGCATCCCCAGCATATCCTCTACATGCCGGCTGTTGCTCAGGAATTCCTGCATATTAATACTGATTACATTGTACTGATTCATATATCTTACATATCCTGGATCCTTCGCGATTCTCAGCCCATCGAATTCCATGCGTGAATCCTTATTCCGTCCATAATACGCCGCTAACATGTCAAGTGCCATAGACTTTCCGAACCGACGAGGTCTGCTCACACATACATACTGCTGATTCGTTCCAAGCACGTTGTTCGTATATGCAATCAATTCTGACTTATCCACATATATTTCAGAATTCAAAGATCTATGAAATTTGTCATTCGTTGGATTCAGATAGATTCCCATACAAACACCCTTTCTTCTCTTATACTATCCAATCTCCCGTATCTCACGCAGGATATCGCCATATGGACGGTTCTTTCCGAACAGAACCGTCGTACCCAGTACGAACCCATCGACGCCCTTTGGCGCAAATTCCTCGATCTTATCCTTGCCACAGGCACCATCCCAGTAGACCTTGATGCCCATTTCCTCTTTCATAGATACCAGACGTTCTACTTTCTTACCGACATAAGGCAGGTACATCTGTCCGGCATTCCCCGGATTCACGGTCATGACAAGCACCTTGTCCACAATATGTAACATCTCATATACCGTCTCGATACTTGTTCCCGGATTGATTGCAATCCCCGGCACCATACCCGCATCTACGATCTTCTGTAGTGTCGTAGATGGATGATACTCCGCTTCCGGATGAATATATACCGTATCACCTTTTCGAAGGCGATTCAGGAACATCTGGATATTGTTGTTCGGATGCTCGATCATCAGATGGACATCCAGCGGCGTTGTCGTTGCCGATGCGATATATGCCATATCATAGAGTGACATCGCGAAGTTCCCTACATAACGTCCGTCCATGATGTCAATATGGAAGGAATCGATTCTTGCCGTATCCAGTTCCTTTACTTCTTTCTCCAGATTTCCAAAATTCGCACACATCATGGATGCATTCAATTCAAACATAATACATAACCCCTTTCTCACCTGTTCCCCAACCATACTTCTCTATGTTCCTGCCATATACTGATACTTATATATTCTGCCACAACATATTAATCCTGTATCTGTGCCGGTCATATGCGAATCCCATATATTTCTACATCTGCACCGACCGTATATCTCCTTTATATATCTACATTCTCTATCATAACCGGTTTCTTCAGCACTTCACACTTATGCGCCAGGCTATCGGAATCTCCATAATATGCATCGCATACATATACCGCGCAGTCACTATCCTGTGTATTATCGTAGATCCCCCATGTCTGTTCCTGATAATTTCGGACAATCGACCGATATTCTTCGATTCGCTCCGGACACGCCTTCTCGACCGCCTGCCCGAAGAGCGGATGCGGTCTCCATAATAGTACCACATCTTCCTTGCTTTCTTCAAATATTTTCAAACTTCTGTGAATCTTGTCAATCGCTGCGCCACCATGCTGCATCAACGTTGCGACATTCGTACCATACAGGATAATCTTCTTCCTGCTGCCATCTGCACGACAGATCATGTTCTTCCAGTTCGATGGCATATTCCGCAGATATTCTTCCCGTTCCTGCTCCCGCTCATATCGTTCGGCATCATCAAGCGGGGAGCCATCTCCGCGAATTTTAGTCTCCCAGATTCCCCGTGTATCTTCCCCGGCGAACTCTGTCAGATAATCAATATACGCCTGCCGCATAGCCTCTGACTGTACAATCGTCAGGTCTGCATGCACAACACCCGGCATACGACAGTAATAATCCATCACCTTCCGTGCCTTCTGATTCTCTTCACTTGGCACATCCACCTTGAACCACGGGATATAGATCAGCTTGTCTGTATAATTCTTGATCACAGAAGAATAATACTGCGGAGCCACGGAAGTCGTGTAGTTATAGCTATCATACGGACTCTGTATGAAGATGATATCCGGATGCACCTTCTCGATATCATAGGTCTGATAATCCTGCACATCGAGATAGTCCGGATATTGATTGCCCTCATAATACGATTCCTTTATCGCACCCTGCGCATCCCGCAGATAATACGGAATTGGAAGCACCGTCACTTCCGTCCCTGCTTCCTCTTTTTCTCTCCGCCATACACTGTCAAACGCCTTCCAGTTGGATGCTTTGTATGTCAGGAACAACACACGCTTCTTCGGTACACATCGCTCCACACATTCTTTGAACCCATCTGCGATTTCTGTCAATACACCTGCCAGATCATCCACATCAATTCCAACACCCTGTTCCACGGCCTGACCTGTCAATTCGTCTATCTGATATAGCAATTCACAATACTGCTCCAGAAGCTTTACAGGTTCTGTCCCTTCGCCCAATCGTTCTTCCAACAGATTACCTATCTGGACAGCGCCTTCCTGGCAAACTGACAGAAGCTGTACCGCTTCCGTATATTGTCTCCCCGCAACTACTTTCAGAAGCATGTTATGAGCCTCTTCCATAAGGCCTGCGAGCTGTATCGCTGCCTCATACGGCTTCTCCTTCTTCTGTCTGTGACTTAGATCTAAATCATCCTTGGAGAAATGATACTCAAACGGATATGGCGATACCAGTGCTTTCAAATGCTCTTCCTGCCCTGTAAAGAACGGATAATCGTGTACACCCCCGCTTTTTACAATCTTCATATAATCCCCATATTCAATCTGCAAGACACCATCATAGGATGCCGGTGCCGGAAGCTTCGTAATCTCGAACGGAACCATAACTGTCGAATCGAAATATTCTGCCGGGTATAGGTGATTATCGAAGTATACCCAATATGGCATGAGCGCTACATGGCTGCCACCCTTGCTTGCATACAGGGAAAATACTTTCTCTCCTGCCTGAAACAGTTGCTGCCTGATACACTGTGTATAATCAAATTCTACTAAGCAGAGTTCTTCTATCTGCTTCAAAACATCTTCATACTCTCCTATATTACTGTTGTCTTCCTTTATTTCATCCCCTGCTGCCATGATCAAAGTTGCTAAAGCTTTCCGTTCTTTCTCTTCTTCCTCATCCTCTGCTATATAATCAAGCACAAATATATCAATACCGGTTGCATATGGGCAGTCATGATATTTCTCCAGATAATTCGAGTCGAAATTCAGACGATGTCCATTCGTCACGCGCGTCATATATTCGAGATACAGTTCCTCTTTATGCATATTCAATACAACAAAACTCTTCGGAAGCTCCTGTTCTGCCACCTGATTGAACTTGATATAATCCGGGCGAAGCATGCAGATATCCATATCGTCGTCCCAAGGAATATAACCTCTGTGCCGGACTGCTCCAAGCAGCGTGCCACAGTCTGCAAACCAACGGATATTGTGTTTCTTGCAGACTTTGTCAATCTCTTCGAGCACCTCGAGCTGCGCTGCCCATGCACGCTTCATGGCTCCCGTAATATAGAATCCTTCCCGGATTTCATCTTCAAAATATGTATGTGGAAACTGCATATAATTCCTCCTGAAACAAAACAAGCTGGCCCATATAGAGCCAGCCGAATTTTGTCAATAATATTTCAATTACTGAAGTAATGAGAGTACGCCCTGTGTAGACTGATTTGACTGAGCCAGCATAGACTGAGCTGCCTGCTGAAGAATGTTGTTCTTCGTGTAGTTTGTCATCTCAGTAGCCATATCTGTATCACGAATCTGTGATTCAGCTGCTGTCAGGTTCTCAGAGTAGTTCTCCAGATTGTTGATCGTGTAGTTCAGACGGTTCTGAATAGCACCCAGTTTAGAACGAGCTGTAGATACATCCTTGATAGCCTTTGAAATAGCTGTCATTGCGGATGCTGCAACCTTGTGTGAAGATACTTTAAGAGCATTTACACCGATGCTTGTAGCTGTCATAGAGCTGATTGTGATTGACATGTTCTCACCTGCAACTGCACCTACCTGAAGCTGCTTGTCCTTGAAAGAACCTGTCAGAAGCTTTGTACCGTTGAACGCTGCCTTCTTAGCAATAGAATTAATCTCATCTCTAAGCTGTGTCATCTCATCATCGATAGCCTGACGATCATCAGAAGCATTTACATCATTGGCTGCCTTTGTAGCAAGCTCACCCATACGCTGAAGGATGCTGTGGATCTCGTTCATGTTACCTTCTGCTGTCTGAATCAGGGAAACACCGTCCTCAGAGTTCTTAACAGCCTGATTGATACCACGAATCTGATTTCTCATCTTCTCACTGATGGAAAGACCTGCTGCATCGTCTGCTGCTCTGTTAACCTGGTATCCGGAAGACAACTTCTCAGTTGACTTAGATACTGCCTTAACATTCTGTCCCAACATTCTGTTTGTGTTTGCTGCCTGCAAATTGTGCTGTACTACCATAATAATTCCTCCTTGAATTTATTCCCGCGTCCTTGCGAGAAGTACTGGGGCACCGCCCCGTGAATAGTATATATGTTAGAACCCGCTCGGGTAATAACCTTGTTCATAGGAACTTGTTTGTTCCTTACACCTTATATATCGGACAAGGATTCATATCCTTAACCCTCTTTTTATTATTTTTATAAAAATTATTTTTTCTGATCATAAAGCAGGGAATCATTCACCATGCCATTCGCCATCGATTTATAATACTTGTTCGCAACCGTCTTCGACTGCTTGACCTGACGCACGCCCTGAAACTTCATGGCAAAGACCTGTTCCATCGCCGCACGGTTCCGTTCCTCGACTGCCTCAATCTGCATTCCCAGATCTACGCACTGACGGATCAGATTCTGGATTGCCTGCAATTCTTCCCGGTAACGCATTGGATCCGCCTGTATCTCCTGCCTCACACGGTCATACACAGAAGAAAATCCTTTATCTCCTTCATTGATATTACCAATCAGTATCTCCTTTTGGTCTACCAGCTCAGTGAACGCATCTTCCCGAAACTTCTCTTCCGCGGCAAGCTCTGCTTGTTTGTTTGTAAGCGCGAGTATCTCCTCTAGATACCGCCTCTTGCGTTCTAGAGACTCCCGCAGAATCCTCACATAAGTTCCGATCTGATCCATGTCTGCCTCCTAACTCAAAGAAAATTGCGGTCCCCGCGCACGTTTCATAACTTCCTTCCAGATATCACGCATATCGCGCAGCTCTCCGAGCGCACGATTCAAAAGCTCCATATCCTTGTTCATATTCGCTTCGGTCAGAAGTGCAAAGATATAGTCATACATCCGCTTGAAGTCCTCTGCCACCGGATATTTCATATCCAGCGTTGAGGTAAGCTCTACTATAATATTCCGGCACTTCTGGATATTCGTATTCGTCTTCTCATAATCCTTCTTCTCGAGTGCTACCACTGCGATATTGCAGAATTTTACGGCACCCTCATAGAGCATCAGGGTAAGCTCCGCCGGTGTTGCTGTCTCTACCTTACCCGTTCCATATGCTTTTGCCGCCATGTTATATGCCATGTTCTAACCCTCCAGATACCATTTTGTCTTCCATGTTTCATCAGCCTCCGAATAAAGACGAAAGATATGACTGCTGGCTCTGCATCTTCGCCATCGCAGCTTCCATCTTGGAGAACTGATTGTAATACTTATCCTCTAAGTTCTGCAGCTTCTCTTCCCACTTATCAATCTCATCATCATAATCGTCGATCTCGCTGTCAAGTGTCTTGTCGTTGTAGAAGGTCTGTGTACTCCGGACACCCTCGATACGTGTCATGGATTTTCTGAGATAATCATACATCTGTGTTCCGACGCCTTTGTTATCTGTCGTTCCACCAATGATCTGACTGACTAAGTTGTCATTTCCTTCCAAGGCTGCACGAAGCTTGTTCTCCTGTGACGCATAATTTTCATCATCTTCGTCACCCATAATGTGCAATTTACCGTTCTCTGTATAATCACCTGTCACGATACCGATCGATGCAAGCGACATCGTCTTTGTGCTACCGTCTGCAAGTGTCACCTGTACGCCCTTGTTCAGCATGGTACGCATGTCAGAAAGCAATGTCTGCAATGTAGAATCCCGGCGCAGCAATCCCTGCTTTGCCTTCTCTTCCCACTTCTCGATCTGCGTGTCGGACAGCTTGCTTCTCTCATCCTCTGTTAAGGCATCATATCCGGCATCCTTCTCACTATAGTATTTGTTCATCTCATCGATCAGCTCATTGTAAGCCTTCACGAATTTCTTGACGTTATTATAAGCGGCATCTGTATCTGCGGATACTTCGACATTCACCGCTGTATCTGTCTTTGCCTTTGCAGTGATGGTCATGCCGTTGATGGTCATCGTGTTGCTGTCGCCCGTGTATTTGACGCCATTATAATAGATGATGGCATCTCTTGCATCCACCTTCTTAGAACCACTGCCAAGTCCAAGTGCCTCCAATGCACTCTTATCACTCGATGTGATATTGAAATCATTTGCAGCACCGGTCTTCGATGCATTGACATAGAATCTTCCCTGTGCGGCATCAAAGCTTGCGGAGACACCCATCTTGGAGACAGCTGTCGTGAAATCATTGATCGTTGACTTGTCATCCACGACAAAATCCTTGCCATTGACTGAAAATGTTGTTCCAACCTTGATTCCAAGATCCGCTAATTTCGTAGTCCCCGAGATATCTGCGCTTGTAAAGTTATTTGCCACCTTCGCGGTAAATGCAGCGCTCACGGTATTTCCGGCTGCTGCATCCTTGTCGTAACCGACGGTACCGTCGATGCCAAGTGCATCTGCCTTCACAGTATAAGTTGTTCCACTCTTGCTGCCATCATCTGCTGTTTTCGCGGTTGTGTTCGTGAATGTCAGCTTTCCGTCCTTAATGCTTGCAGACAAGCCTTTGAAGTTCTCTTCCTTCGCAAGCTTCTCGTTCAATTCGGAAAGGGATGCAACACCATCTGTCCCGGTTCCGCCAAGCTCATATTCCACCGTGTTGGTTCCATCGGAGATAGAGATCTTCTGTCCTGCCAGACTCAGATTCTGTCCGGACGCATCTATCATATCCGCAAACTTTGTAGCAAGTCCTGCGTCATTGTATCTGGTATAGGAATTCCCTTTTATCTTGATATTGTCCCCCGTCAGATATGCAGAAGATGCGGTCTGCTCTACGGATACCGAATGTGTACCGTTTGAAGCATTTGCTCCGACGCTGACAGACACCTTTGTCTCATCACTTGCCACTGCTTTCTTCGCATTGTAGCTACTTACAGTCTTGAATGCAGAAAGCTCTGTCTTGTAGAAGTTATAAATCTTCGTATTGAGTCCGCTCCAGATCTCCTTCCTCCACTCAACATCCTGCTTTTTCTGTTTGATTTTATTTACTTTTTCAGAGCTGGCGCTGACCAGTTCTTTCACCATGCTCTCGGTATCCATGCCGGATACGAGACCTGTCATACGCATTGCCATATTGATTCCTCCTGTTCAAGGTATCGCCCCCTCGCATTCGCTCGGCGGCAGTTCGTCGAACTCATCCTAAATCACTCACGTCGTTCGTGACGGGGTTCTCCTCTATCTTCTCTCATCAACCAGAAGTCCTGCCATCTCCCATGCCTTTGCAAGCATATCGAGTGTCTTCTCCGGCGGAATCTCACGGATGACTTCATCGGTGTCACTATCTGTAACGGTAATCGAAATCCGGTTTGTATCCTCATGATACTTGAAGCTAAGCTGGGTGTGATGAAGCGGACTTGCCTGTTTTACCGTCTTGTTCAGATCATCGACCGCTGCCTTGATCTTGTCTGGTGCAACTTCCTGATCCGTCTGTACCGCTCCGCGATCCTGCTGCTGTCCGGACTGGTTATTATTTTTGTTGCTGCCTTTTCCGCCAACCGGTGGTAAGCTTGCAACCTGCACCTGCTGTCCGGCAGTACTGCCTGTGTTCACATCCACCGTCTCAGACTGCGGACGTGTCACTCTTGTCTGTGAACTTACATTTAAGGCTCCTACGCCTCCGATTCCATCCATTCCCATAATCTATACGCCTCCTTGCGTGAACCTTGTATGCCTTCCATCCATGAACGGCATACGCCTATAGTTTCCTACTAGTTGTATCGTCAACTAATCACTCATACTTTACCACTTTATAAGAGTTTTTTCAAACTTTCTACATCGAGGTTTGCCACAGCTTCGCGGTTTTCTTCCTGAATCTGTGCGTAGATTTCCTTGCGATAGACAGGCACGCTCTTCGGCGCGGAAATACCGATCTTGACCTGATCGCCCTTCGCCTCGAGCACAGTGATCTCAATGTTATTGCCTATCACGATGGATTCGCCTTGTTTTCTGGATAGTGCTAACATATTACTCACCTGCCTTTTCTTTCATCTTCTGGATTGCCTCGTAGGCATTGAATTTCACCTTGTAATCTTCGTTCTCCACGATCACCTGAATGGCTTTTCTGCCCTCTGTGTTGATGATGATCGGAGCCTTCAGATTCGCTGTCATCTTCGTTAAGTCCGAAGGAATCGACAATGTAACGAACATCAGAATATCCGCATCTGCCGGATCGCCGATATTCTTCATCAGCTCGTCCTCCACGATCGGACCGTAATCATCAATCAGTTCAGATGGATGGATGATCGGAAGTGCCAATGCAGGCTCCTCCATGGACTGTAACCAGCTGATCTTCGAGCGCTGCTCGCGGTCGCTGTCATAAATAATTGCAAATTTCTTTAAATTCTCAAAACCAATCAGTCCCATCGGGAACTCCAGGATTTTGTCCTCCGCGATGTCGACTGTACCAAATAATCTTGTTTCTGCTACCATGCTTTATCCCTCCTCAAAAATTGGAAATCGTTCTTCATTATATATACAATAATAACGATTTCTCCGTTCTTCGAACTCTCGAAATCGTAACAGACATACGCATGACGGAATTATTTTCTACAAATAATCAATCAGCGATGCTCTGACCAGATTGCTTGTAGCTGCAAGCGCTGCCTCATATACGACATTCGCTTCCTTAAAGTTCAATGCTGCCTCTTCCGTGCTCACATCCTCATTTTCAGACTTCAATTCCTTGAATGTGCTGTACTGTTCTGTCACGCGAGTCCTGATCATGTCAAGCTTTGTCATGCGGCTTCCGACATCGGACTGGATGGCAGATACCTGATCCATATAGCCCTGGAAGTTCGTGATATTCTTCGCAAATGTCTTCTGCATCGTCTCTTTCTTGATTGCGATTTCGACATTGATGTCTTCCAGCATGGCGTTGATCTGCTTTACTGCATCATCATTCGACGCATACTGGGTATCTGTAAGCATACTCTTTAACTTCTTCTCTGTCTTTTCCGCTGCATCTAACTCCTGCAGTGTATAGATCAGATCATTGATGTTGTTGCTCATATCATCGTTAATGATATTTTTACCCTCGGTATTAACCTGAATACTCTGGCTGAAATTCACTTCATAATAAATCGCCTGCGTCCGGTCATATGTATCGTAATCCACAGTCTTAATGCTTCCATCCGACTGCTCCGTGTACTGCGTACAATCGAAATAATGCTCCGGGCGGAGGTCACCTGCCTCAAACTTATTTTTTGCGTAGTCAACTACGATATCGTCCGCCTGTTTGAGTGTATTGTACACGTTTTCGCCAAAGATGATTTCGCCGGTTTCCTCGATGATGTTGATATCATCCGGTCCTACCTGATAATAAGTATCTGCATCCGCAGTAGTCTTAATCGTCTGCTTAAATCCGCTTAAATCGATTGTGTTACCATTTGCATCCAGTGCTTTTAGGGAAAGCGCTGCATTGCCCTGACTATCCTTACTTGAAATGCCCTCATATGCCAGATTCAGGCGGTAGACCTGTTCCTTGTCCGGCTTTACATAGGTACTTGTGCCTGCCAGAATCCCATCTACATCTTCATTGTTCACGCCGTTTAATACGACCGTTTTCATATCCAGATTATCCGCATTTAAATGCTGTGTAATCTTGTACGAATATTTCTTGATATCTTCTGTCTCATTAAACGCAAGGGAGCGATCCGTTTTATAACCAGAGAAGATATAACGACCTGCATAGGTTGAATTTCCCTCGCTGTTGATCATATTCTGCATCTCTTTTAATACGTCAATAATCGCGCTTCTGTCTGAGGTTTTGAACGAATCCGTCGAGCCCTGTGTACAGTAGCTCTGGATATCCTCAATTCTCGCGGTAATGTTATCGAGAGAGGTTGTCGTAATCTTCAGCCATGACTCTGCATCACCAATATTCTTATCCTTGTACTGCTCCAGCTGTGTTACCATCGTACGAAGCTTCAGGGCACGCACGGCAACAACCGGATCCTCGGATGCCTTTGTAATTTTCTTTCCTGTCTCCATCTGCGTTGTACGGTTGTCCACATTTGCCATGGTTTTCTGCATATTGCGCAGAGAGTTATTAGAGATCATCTGATTTGTAATTCGCATATACTACCTCCTCAGTTGTGTATATACACTTCTGTCTATCAAGTTTCACACAATTGCTTCTTACATTAGCCCTTCTTATACACCAGTCTCGTTAATCAGCTTGTCATATACTTCATTCAATACAGATATTACCTTGGATGCCAGCCGGTACAACTCCTGGAACTTCGTCAGATTCGAGCCTTCCTCGTTCTTATCGACGCCGGAAATAGAAGCTCTCTGGTTATCAATCGTGTATCGGATATCATCCTGATTTGCCGCAAATACTTCGTTCTTCTTCGTGTCAACCGCCATGTTCGTTGTGATTGCCTGCAGGAAATGCGAGATATTACCCTGCTGGAACATCGAGGCATCTGTCAGTCCAGCCATCATCTTCTCCAGGATGCCTCTTGCTTCTATATTGCCCTGATCGATGTCTTCCTTGTAAGATACAACGATCTTCTTCGGATCAGTCTTCCACTGCTGGTTTAACTCCCAGTTCAGTCCGTTCAGACGGTAATAGCTGTCGTCGCTGGAAGAAATCGTTCCGGTTCCCTGCATACTGCCTTTCAATACAAAATCATGTCCATCCGGCGCCTGTGCAGTAAATGCATCGAGTCCCGGATTTCCATCCGTATCAGCACCTGCACTTGTCAGGTCATTCATGTATTTCGAGAACACACGTACCAGCTCATTTAACTTCGCCTGATAATACGGAATACCCTTCGTCATATTTTTGACGCCAATCTGTGCCTGACGTCCGTCGATACCTGTCGGGAAGATAGCTGTTACTTCCGCATTCTTCTCATCAATCATCGTCATATTTTTAAATGTAAAGTTATTCAGCTTTCCGGTTGCATCATACTCGGCCGTCCAACCGTCGTACAGATAATCTTTACCGTTCAGGGTAATCGTTCCCTCGCTTGGAATGTTCAAATCTTTCATGGCGACACTCTCGGCAAGCGATACCGTCACTTCCGGCGGGTTATCCGACACTGCGGTTGTTGTACCCGAGAACACCTCACCATTGTTACCGTCACGGATATTGAACAGGCCTGCGATTCTGCCTGTTATATTCGCTGTATTGAAGAATTCTCCTGCCGTTCCATCTGCATTCTTCCAGTAAATATCAACCAAACCATCCTGATCATTCTGGTTTACCTTCTGCTCCCGTGGAACCACGGTCAGTTCGTTGTAACCAAGCTCATCGACCAGGATTTCACCATTCACACGGATCGTCAGGGTTTTGGCGTTTGCCTCGACCTGATCATTTCCCACACCATACATGATGCTTCGCTCATCCACGTCAACATTGATATATTCGGATAATGTATCGATACATACGCCCCGCTTATCACGCAGATCATTTGCATTTCCGCCCTTTAATTCAATTGTTATAATCTCCTGTGTCAGCTCATAGATCTGTTTGGAAAGCGAGTTTACCTCACTGACCGCAAGTTCGACTTCATCGTTGATCGTCTTCTGTGTAGACTGGAAATTACTGGCGAGTTCATTTACCATGTCCGTAAAAGAATCTGCTGTGAGTGCAAAAGAGATTCTCGTTGTGTAATCTGCAGGCTTCGTCGAGAGATCCTGCATAGCATCCGATAACTCTGACATCCATTTTGTATAGCCGGCATCGGAAGTCATCTCATTCATATATGTCTGCAGCTGTTCAAGATTGGCATGCTGTGTGTTGTATTGGCTGTATTTGGAATTTGCAGACCAGTATTTCGTGTCATAATATTCATTTCTCTGGCGCTCTACGGCAGAAGCGGTAATACCGGTTCCCATCATACCGTATGTCTTGTTCAGTCGTAAGGCATCCGATGCGGAAGCCTGCACGTTCTGTCTGGAATATCCTTTTGTATCTGCATTGGATATGTTATGTGCGGTCGTATTAAGTGCTGTCTGAAAATATGACAGTCCCGAAAGACCTGTATTGAGTCCTAAAAATGTAGATGGCATCGCTTCCACTCCTTTGTCAAATGCGTTATCTTTTTATTGTTATGCTCCCAGCTTCTCGATCAGATATGCAATCATCTCGGATACGGTATTGATATAGCGGGAAGATGCATTGTATGCGTGCTGGAATTTGATCATGCTGGATAACTCCTCGTCGGAGGATACACCAAGCAGCTGCTGTCTCGTATTCTCAGCATCAGACACTGCCTGCTGTCCGGTTTCCATCATGGATTTGTATGTATATCCGCGGTCTGACAGATCGTCCATCATACCGCTGTAATAATCTTTGTAATTGCACTGTACCAGTGAATTCGGGCTGACCGTTGCGAACTTATCGTTCCACCGTGCCAGCAGTTCATCCGCAATCGTCTGTGCCTCCTCGCCCGATACACGGGAAAGTGGAAGCAGGGACGGATTCTGTAACAGCTTCTCGTTCACCTTCAGGTTTCCGATCGTATAAAGCGAATAGAAATCGTCCGGATTTTCTTCGTTATATACCTTGAACGTCTGTGTCGTTCCATCTGCCAGTGTCAGTGTACGCTCTGTGTACCGCTCCACGCTGTTTCTCGTAAACAACTCGGTGCCCGGATATTCATTGCCAGCACCCATGCCGATACCTGCAGTATCCTCGTCCAACACCTTTACGGTAGAACCATCTGCCAGCGTCACGGTTTTGTTCGGACATAATGTATCGTTAATCTGTGTCACCATCGCATGAATCAGCACATCAAACTGCGCCTCCAGATTCGTAATCGTGTATGGTTCCACATACGTATTAAAATATTCCAGATCTTTTACATAATCTTTGACGTCCTGCTCGTACTGTGCCATCGCCGTCTGATAATCCGCATTGTTGGCAAAATCTTTCTCCAGCGGTTTCGTCGGCTTTGTCGGTACGTCCGTGTAGTTACTGATAAAATAACCCCGCGACATCATAAGACCATTCAGGGAACCGATATCGCTGTTACTGTCCGCGGTCGGTACCCGGTTTATATTAAACAAAGGATCGCCATCCTGCTCCCATACCGGCATCAGGAAGTCTGTCGAAGAACCTGTGAATCCATAATTTTGCTGATATTTCTCATTCTCACACACCTTCTGTGTCGTCAGTTTGTAGGTTCTTCCGAGGGTAACCAGTGTATGTCCCTCCAGATATACCTCTACTGTACCGTCTGTATTGTTTACGATCTCGGTATTTACAATAGACGAGAGCTGATCAAGCGCCTGGTTCCGTTTATCCTTTAAATCGTTTGCTTTTTCCACATTTCCTGCCTCAACCGCACGAATCTGCTGGTTGAGTTCATAGATGCTGGATGCCAGGTCATTGATTGTCTTGACCTGATCCTTGATCTCCGTGTTCAGATTCCGCTGATACTCGATCAGACTGGAACGTATCGTCTGCACACGATCGATCAGGGTGAGTGCATTGGAGATAAAGGAGCTCCGCGTTACGATACTGTTCGACTCCTTCTGCAGCTCCTGCATGGATGTCCACATATCGTTTAACGTCGTGTTAAAATCCTTACCCTCTAGCTCACCGAAATAATTCTCTATCTCTGAGACGGTTTCATACTGCGCCTTGTAGTAGCTCATACGCCCGCTCTCTGTGCGGTAGGTATCATCTGCAAACTGGTCGCGCACCTGTCGGATCTGTGCCGTTACAACTCCCATACCTACGTTATTGATATAATATGAGTCCGTTGCGACTCTGTTATATGACTGGTCTGTCAGGAGTACCTGCTGTCTGGTATAGCCCTCAGTCTGTGTGTTTATTAAATTATGTGCGGTTGCATTTAACGCATATTGACTTGTCTGAAGTCCTGTTACGCCAACCGTCAACCGTCCCATCGTTCCTGCCATACATATACTCCCTTATTCCCATTCACTTTAATTTTGTACATCAAATCTTCCCGGTGCATCAGCGCCGCCTGCATATGCAGCGTTACCCTTGAACATCTCCTTCGAATACTCTGCCGTCTCCGGCGCCCGGTTCAAATTCTGCATCAGATTGATGTTATACTCGATCATTTCAAGTGCATCCTGAATCAGATTCTGGTTATGTCCGTTTACTTCCCGCACCCTCCGTGCAAGCTTCGCCAGTTTTTCATTGATCACAAGCAGCGGATCATGAAATTCCGGCTGTCCTTCCAGAAATGTAACAACGTCCATCACCTTGACCTCCTCCGGCCGTTTGCCTAAGATGTTCGCAACATTCGTCATTGTCTCACGCCGTCTGTGCTCCACACTTGCAAGCGCATCTGCCAGCCGCTGTTCCTTCTCTGTTGTCTCAGACAGACGGTCGAGATTGTTCGATACAATCGCCCCCGTCTTCTCCATCGATACCTGCAGGAGCTGCTCATACAACGCATACTCATCATTTAATTCCGTAATCAGATTCTCAATTATACTTGCCATACCGGTTCCTCATTTAGATATTTGTCTTGTTGTAACTGTCCAGTAGCTTCTGTGCAAAATCATCCACACTCACATCGTATGTGCCGTTGTCAACCCGGCGCTTCAAATCCTGGATCTTAGACTCTCTGACATCAGGGGTATTGCCAAGTGCTGTCTTTGCTGTCTGCATATCTTTTCCCATACTTGAGAAAGATACCTGATCGAGAAAGCTTCCTGACCCGGTTGCTCCGGATGCCTTCGTCTTTTTGGTACCTGTGTTGCCATAGATCTGACTGATCATATTATAGGTTCCTATCCTCATTGTCTTTCCCTCCTTTTTCCGGTACTTCGTGCTTCACAGTTGCCTGCTATCACGATTCTTCAATAAGATTATCGGAAGTTTTCTCTGTATCATAACCCTTTTTATTCAAAAAAGACACATACACAATCATTGTGCATATGTCCTTTCTTCGTCATGCATATTTATTTTAATCAATTTCCATCTGCAAAATCAGTCAAGAAAACGCATCTTTCCCGAAGCTGTTTTTCGTAGTGTCTGCTGATGCTCCTGTCTGTAAGCGTTTTTCATGGCATCGGCAAGCCCACCTGCACACTCCTTACAGAATCTGCCACTGTGAATCATCTTGCCGCAACGTTCACATTCCAGACCAACCAGAGAATCTTCCGTAAACGACAAACGCTCTTCCCGCACCCAGTGCTTGATCTGTTTGATTGATACTTCACACGCTTCTGCCACTTGATTGATATTCTCGCGCGGATTCTCCTCGATATATTTCTTTACTTCCTGAAACTTTTCTTCCATCTTTTCCTTACACGCTGGGCATAGCTTCTCACCCGTAATATAATTAAACAGCTTCTTGCAGTTTCTGCAATTCATCAGTTCCATGTTTTTCCCTCCCTAGTCTGTTATGCTTTCTTATTTTTATCTATGCTGACACAGTCTCCATGTCTTTCTCATCTTCCGGTTCCGATTGCCACACTCGTATAGTATACATCCGGGATACCTGCTGCGTGAAGCCCCTTTGTGCACGCCTCAATCGTTGCCCCCGTCGTGTAAATATCATCGACCAGCAGAGCTTTCTTATAGCTTACACTTTTTTCTATGCATTGAAAAGCCTTTTTTAGATTTTGCTCCCGGTGTTCCGGGTCCAGACTTTTCTGTGGTTCCGTATTCACTACGCGGGCAAGCAGTTCCCGTTCTACCGGTATATCCAGCTTCTTACCAAGCGCGGTGGCGAGAAGTTCTGCCTGATTGTAACCACGTTTTTCCAGTTTCCGCTTATGGATTGGAACCGGGATCAATACATCAATTCCCAGACTTTGCAATGTCTGCCCATGGCGCTTTATGATCTGTCCTGCATAAAACACAGCATAATCACGCTGATTGTGGTACTTAAACCGTGCCAGGCTCTCATCAAGCGGATACTGATATTTCATTGCAGGAAAGCCTTGAATATATGTACGTGCATGCCTTGTACAGTCTTCACACAGCTCTGCTTCCGCATCTGCAATCTCACATCCGCACCGCATACAAACCGGCTGCGCCGGATATTCGATCATCGGTCTGCATTCATCACACACCTGCCCGATTTCCCTGCCTGTTACATCTCCGCACAGCGGGCAGGTCGGCGGATATATCCAATTCACAAACTTATTCCATACTTTCATTTAACTCCTCTAGCCGAAGTGCCAGTGATGTGTAACGTTTCTGTTCTTCTGAATTATCAATCATCTGGTTTACCAGATTCACATCACCAACGATGATAACCAGCTGTCTTGCACGTGTAATCGCTGTATAAATCAGATTCCGGTTCATAAGCTTCCTGTTTCCACCAAGCAGTGGAATGATGACCGCCGGATACTCACTACCCTGCGATTTGTGGATTGTCACAGCAAACGCGTGCTCAATCTGATCCAGTTCCTTGTAGCTATACACACTTTCACGCCCGTCATCAAACAGGATTGTCAGTTCCTCATCATAATCACTGATGTCTGTGATCACACCCATATCGCCATTAAATACGCCAACGCCTTCATCCAACACATAGCCTTTTCCGGTTCCGGTCTTAGAAACGCCGTAGATCTTCCATTCCTGCTGGTAATTGTTCTTGATCTGCATGACCTTGTCGCCTTTCCGGAAGGTCACGTCACCACGCACATGCTCCGGTTTATCTTTCGCTTTC
This sequence comes from Wujia sp., assembly GCF_056872695.1. Lineage (NCBI taxonomy): Bacteria > Bacillati > Bacillota > Clostridia > Lachnospirales > Lachnospiraceae > Wujia > Wujia sp. Next base: position 215,823 of record NZ_DBMFCD010000002.1, read on the forward strand.
GGATTCAAACGGTTTTGCAGCTTCTGGTTCATATTCTCCACGCCGACCTCGTACTTCCGCATCGGACACAGGATCTGGATTTCCTGTGGCGAAAATCCATAATAATTCGGCAGGTTCTTCATCGTAAGTGTCTGTACTTCCTCGATAATCTGCGGTGCTGTCCGCTGTGGGATAAAGAAAAAGTCCTTGCTCTTATTTGTCAGGATCAGATGCTCGCCGCGCTGGATCTTATGCGCGTTAAACACGATATCACTGCCATCTTCCTGCCGGAAGATCTTGTTCAGCGTCGTTACCGGGAAGCATCCGGAGTTAATAATATCCTTCAATACATTTCCGGCACCTACGGACGGAAGCTGATTCACATCCCCGACAAAAATCAGTCTTGTTCCATACGACACTGCCTGTACGAGTGAATAAAAGATATATGCATCAACCATCGACATCTCATCTACGATGATCGCATCACATTCAAGTGGATTGTCTGCGTTCCGCGCAAAATGCATTCCATGATCGTCCTGATTTTTGCTATCCTCATCCATCGCACCGCTGATCTCCAGCAGCCGGTGAATCGTCTGTGCCGGCCATCCGGTCGATTCCGTCATACGCTTCGCTGCACGCCCGGTCGGTGCACAAAGCTTGATCTCCATACCTTTCTTGGAGAAATATTTGATAATGACATTGATGATCGTTGTCTTTCCGGTTCCGGGACCACCTGTGATAACTGCTACACCGGCTTCAATTGCTGATTTCACCGCAGCCCGTTGCAGCTCATCCAATGTCAGTTTTTCTTCTTTCTCGATCTTCTGAATCTCACGTTCCAGCTCCTCCTGTTCCATATCATAGCGAAGCTGTAAATCTGTGAGCAGCCTTGCAGAATTTAACTCTACATAATAATTGGATGCCAGATAAACAACATCCTCCTCATCGATCTGTTTAATCATGATCTTACCTGCAATCAGAAGTTCCATCAACTGTTGTTCAAACAGAGAAACCGTCTGTTCGTACGCTGATTCTGCGCTTGTTGCATCTGCGTATTCTGCATACCCAAGCGCCGACTGACCATAGACTCCTTCAACATCCGACGCGGAATCCCGTGTCAGTTCCACACACCGCCGAAGTAGAAGCTGCTTCGGCAGATACATATGCCCTTCACCACCTGCCATGTTCAATACATATAGCACTGCTGACCGCAGACGGAATTCCGAATCCTGCGCAATTCCCATGCGTTTCGCGATATCATCCGCGATCCGGAAACCAATACCGGAGATATCCTCTGCCAGTTTATATGGGTTGCCACGTAAAATATCATAGACTTTATTCCCATATGTATTGAAGATCCGAATTGCCAGATTGACAGAGATTCCATACTGCGCCAGAAAAATAGCCACCTCCTGGAATTCCTTTTTCTCCAGATACGAGGTTGCAATTGCCTGTGCTTTGCGACTGGATATACCGCTGATTTCCGCCAGCCGTTCCGGTTCCTGCTCGATGATACGCAGCGTGTCATCCTTGAACTTCTTGACAATCTTCTTCGCCAACACCGCACCAATTCCCTTGATAATACCTGAGCCTAAATACCGCTCGATTCCAAGTATATCCTTTGGCATCTGGATCTCACAGGAGGAGAATTTAAACTGGATATCATACTGCGGATGATTCACATATTCACCTTCTGCAATTACATAGAGACCTTCACCGGCCCCCGGCAGGGTGCCAACGAAGATCTCTTCTCCTTCTTCGCCTTCCACGGACATCACACAATAACCCGTTTCGTCGCTCTTATATACGATTTTTTCTATGTAGCCTTCTCTGATCATGTCATAATCCTATTGTATTTTGTGTTTGTTCCACCTGTGTAGCTGCTGCCTGTTTTGCCTGCTCCATCTCATGTAATTCTTCTGGAGTAACTGCTACATTTTGTTTCTTCATAGATTCATATAGCTGCTGTGCCAGACCAAGCTTACCCTGATCACTGACCAGCTTTGCATACTGCTGCGCCTGAAGGTCATATGCATAATCTGCATATGGGTTGCTATCCTCATCGCTATCGGACTTGATTGTGGATTGCACCTGCTTATACACCTGCTCGACCAGATATGCTTCGAACTCCTTGCATGCTGCAAGCATCTCCTCATCGGTTGCGTCCGAGGAAGATGATTTCTTGATCTGATTCGTCAGGTTACTCGTCTGTGCCTGTGTCACATATGAGGAATAATCTTTGCTTGTAAGGTTTGTGATGTTTTCCATGGCGCTGTATCACCTTTCCTTTTGATATCTTTTTCGATAATAAATCCGCGATTCCTCCGTGCTTCGCACTCCCGTAATCGCGCCACACGTATTCGCATTCCGGACTTTCGTCCTACATGCTCATTCGTGTTTAGCCGTCATATACACGCGCATCTTTGCCTGCAAGCATGCACGATGTGCGTGTGCATGACGGATTTATTATCGTAAGTTATTGGCCTGTTGCATCATTTCATCGGACGCCTGAATTGCTTTGGAATTCATCTCATAAGCACGCTGTGCCACAATCAGGTTAACCATCTCGTTTGCAACATCGACATTTGATGCCTCGGTATAATACTGATGTATCTTTGTCTGCTTCACTGCTGCATTTCCATTCTCCGCAACTGCCGCACCACTTGCTGCTGTTACCGAATAATTGTTGCTGCCTTCTTTGGAAAGACCTGCCGGATTATTAAACTGATAAATACCAAACTTGACCGGTCGTCCGTTTGCATCCGTGAGCACGGCAGGATTTCCCGTTGCATCCGGAAAGGCCAGGGTTCCATCCTCATTCACTACCATGTCTGTTGCCACACGGTTCGATGGCAGTATAATTTCATTTCCATATACATCTAAAACTGGATTTCCGTCAGATGTACAAAGCATGTTTCCATTTGCAACCGGTGAAATTTCAAACGAGCCGTCTCTTGTATACTGCAATTCCCCACTCTCCGTGCGAATCTGGAAGAAGCCATCCCCTTCCAGCGCTACACTAAACGGATTCTCCACATGTGTCAGATTCCCCTGGGTAAAAGTACCTGTGATTGCCGCCACACGGCTGCCAAGGCCTACTTCTGCCGCTACCGGTTTGTTTTCCCCTGCATTGTTTGTCGATGTCGACTGCAGATTCTGATACAATAGCGACTTAAAGCTCGCCTGCTGTGTTTTATAACCAATCGTATTGATATTTGCTACGTTGTTTGCAATTGTATCTACATTGACCTGCTGCGCCCGCATACCGGATGCTGCTGTCCAAAGTGATCGCATCATACGCTGCTACCTCCTATCATCTTCCACTATAACCGTCCGATTTCATTGACTGCCTTGTCCAAGGTCTGATCGATTGTCTGAACCATCTTCTGATTCGTCTCATACGCCCTTGTAACTGCAATCATATCAACCATCTCTGTAACCATATTGACATTTGACATTTCGAGATATCCCTGATTGACTGTCACGTCCGCCTGTGTCTGTACGGCGCCATTCACCGCCTCATACATATTCTCACCATAGCTGGATAATGCATCGTAGCTCTGAAAGTCAACTAACTGCAGCTTTGCAACATAATTGTTGCCGGAATAAATCTCTCCCATCTGATTTACGCTGATCTTGACCAGATTTGCATCCGGAATCTGTATACGATTACCGCCTTCCGCCAGCACATAATCGCCATCCTTTGTCACAAGATAACCGTCCCTGGTTACAGTGAAATCGCCATCCCGCGTGTAGCGCGTCGTCGTTGTTCCACTCTTGTCTGTTGTGCTGATGGTAAAAAATCCGCTGCCGGATAATGCAAAATTGTACTGGTCTTCTGTCTGTCTGAAATTTCCCTGCGACATATCATAATATGTCTCGCCAATCTTCACGCCGAGATTTACGCCACCAATTCCCTGCTTCAGGTTCGGTCCGATCGTCGGATCATCAATCTTGACTGCCAACTGGCGGTCAAATGACTGTGATGTGACATCTACCTTTTTGAAGCCGGTCGTATCTGCATTCGCCATGTTGTTCGTAACAACATCCATTCTCTTTTCTTCATTGCGAAGTCCGGTCCAGGCCGTGTACAACCCTCTTACCATCGTTTCCCTGCTTTCTACTTTCGTTCACTCAAAAACTCAATATACTTTCCTGTGCCAATTGCCACTGCCGTCAGTGGCTCCTCAGCTGTCATCGTCGTGATACCGGTATTCTCCTCGATCAGATCTTCGAGTCCATGCAGCAATGCACCGCCACCCGTCAACACGATTCCACGGTCTGCGATATCCGCTGCCAGCTCCGGCGGTGTCCGTTCCAATACAGAATGTACTGCATCCACAATCTGGGATGTTACCTCGCGCAGCGCCTCCTCGGTCTCATCCGAAGATACCGTTACCGTCTTAGGAAGTCCCGTTACCAGATTCCGTCCACGGATATCCATGGATATATTCTCTGGTCGTTTATAACAAGTTCCAATATTGATCTTGATTTCCTCTGCCGAACGCTCACCTATCAACAGGTTATGACGCTTCCGCATGAATCGGACAATCGCATCATCGAAATCATCGCCAGCCACTTTGATTGAAGTCGAAACAACCACTCCATCCAGAGAAATAACCGCAATATCAGAAGTGCCTCCTCCGATATCCACGATCATATTTCCACAAGGTCTGGAGATGTCAATACCCGCCCCGATTGCTGCTGCAACCGGCTCCTCAATGATATACACATCTCTGGCTCCCGCCTGATAGGTTGCATCCTCCACGGCACGCTTCTCTACATCCGTAACACCGGATGGTACACAGACACTGATACGTGGTCTTCTTCCGAAGAAGCTCTTGCCAACTGCCTTCTGAATGAAATATTTCAACATCTTTTCTGTTGTTCTATAATCGGAGATTACACCTTGTCTGAGCGGACGGACCGCAATAATATTCCCGGGTGTTCTTCCGAGCATCAATCTTGCCTCTTCTCCAATGGCTTTGATCTGTTCGGTATCTCTGTCATAGGCAACTACGGACGGCTCTTTCAACACAACGCCCTTTCCTTTGACATAGACTAATATACTGGCAGTTCCCAGATCGATTCCAATATCTAAACTTGCCACGTCTTGTTCCTCCTATCTATATATCGGAAATTTCTTAATTATCCTTAGCTTTTTTCATAATAATCATGGTCGCAGCTCCACCCTGTAACCATTCGATTGGCACTTCCGTAATATCCATAATCTCATCCAGCGCCGGCACATAGCTGCACCAGTTTGTAACCTTACGTCCGGCAATATCCTTGCGGACACCATCCATATGCTCGAATTTATCACGCAGATTTTTCAGGATCTTGCGGCTGTCGCCACCAGTCAAATCATATCCAAGCATATCGTTCAATGCTTTGTTTGAGAAAAATACATATCCCGTATACAGATCACGGATAAAAATGCCCTCATGGAAACTATTGTATGTTTCTATGAGATGTTTATTCACATTTCGCACATTATCATCACCATCCGCATTCTCCAGCATATTCTGAATCAGCAGGGAAATATTCTGCGAGAAACGAAGCTCCTCTTTTGTCCAGATCCGCTCGGATTTGGACTCCGCAAAAATAAGGATACCATACAGCCTTCCTTCCAGATAGATTGGATATGCAATCTCTGCACGGAAATTATACCGCATCAGATTGATCACATCCCGCTGTGTCATATTCGTACAATCGAGCATACAGCAGCCATTGTCCCGCTTGATTGCATCCATCACAAGATACAGACGTTCCGGAAGCAAAGTCAGCACCTCGTCCCCCGGTGTCTCTCCGGATACATCAAAATAACTCCGCAACATATACGCTTTCGGATTTTCTTTATCAAATGTGTATAAGAACATGCGATCCAGATCCATATGCAGCGCAACTTCCCGCAAAGTCTCTGCGATGACCTGTTCTACATCTTCACTCAATTTACTGTTAATCTTTGACAGTGCATTGTTGACGATGCTTTGTCGTGCAAGCTCTTCACGCAGCTTCTTACCGGCACCACGGGACTTCGCTGACTCTACAATCGAGTTATAGCTTTGCAGTAAAAAGTCCGAAACAAGTTCTGCCGTTGACCAATGAAGATCGCAAAGCTGCTCCAGCTGTTTTGTCTCTTCCGGCGTATATGATCCGAGCACCCAAAACCCTTGCAGATTATCACCCACACAGATCGGAGCCATTGTCAGCTTACCATAGCCGCCTTCTTCACGGTCAAAGATGTGTGGCTTCAGTTCTTCCAGCACTGTCTTTTTCATCGTCTTGAAAAATTCTTTATATTTCGGTGTTTCAAACAAATCGTAAAAGTCACCCAGATCCGTCGCCGGGCCAACCGGCGTGGACTCAACCTTCCCGTTCTCATCCACAAAAACAGAATACAGATGTGCAAGCTGAGAAAATCCACTCATAACCATCTCCATCTTCTGAATCTGTGGAATCATCCCCGGATTGTCCAGCTTACTGATATTCATCGAGCCTGTAGGAGATATCTGCATTCTACTGCTCGGCTTCTCGATTGCCTGTTTGATCTCCGCCTTTTTTTCTTCTTCCTTCTCTGCAGAGATATCACGGATATAAAATTCTACTTCATATGTATTTTCCTCTTCCGATACAACTCCAATGCAGATATTGACCCTCGCCTGTCGAAGAACCCCATCATCTCCAACCATGCGATACTCATGCACATAGTCCTGTACGCGGTTATCAATCGCATTATGAATCGTCTTCATGACCATATCCCGGTCAGAAGGATATATATAGTCCTCTGACAACTTCAATCCCTTGTTCAGCATCTCAACATTCATGCCGATCTCGGATGCATTCGGTGAAATATAAACCAGACTGGAGCCCGGCATACCCACGATATATCGCTTAACAAGGACAATATATCCGGTTTTTTCAATTGCTTTTCTGAGGTATTTGTTTTCAATTACCATATAACCCTGCCCCCCTTATCGTATCATAAAGCATTGGTATCTAATAAGGCTGTCACACATTGTGCGACAGCCCCGTTTATACTGCTTTTCAAAATCCGACTAGTTGTTATTGATCTCTGGGAATGCCTGATCTGCAACCTTGATCGTGTTATCGACTGAAACAACTACATTATCAAGTGCCGCTTTCATCTGTGCCATATATTCACTTACACTCTCACATTCCCGCTTTACAGACATACGGATATTATACGCTTCATTTCTTGCCTGATTACGCATCTCCTCACACTCTGCAGTTGCCTCTGCACGCATATTGGCACAGGTTTCCTCTGTATGATCATTCAGTGACTGGCATGCACTCTCTGTCTCCGCACGAAGTTTATCAGTTTCTTCTCTTGTCTCGCGCTTCACACGTTCACACTCTGCATATGTGGATTCCTTGCGTTCCTGGCATTTGCTCTTTGTCTCTGCATCCAGTCTCTCACAGGCTGCAACTGTCTCTGCATGCATACGCTGACATTCTGCTGTTGTCTCTTCTGACATCTGACGGCAGGCGTCACTTGTCTCCTGTGTCTGTCTGTCACACTCTGCCTCTGTTGTTGCACGAAGTTCATCGCATTCCTTCTGTGTCTGCTTTGTCAGAGTATCCGCACTCTCACGTGCCTCCAGCAAAGTTCTGGAAATGGACTCATAACGGCTGGCTGATTCTTCCTCTCTTGTCTCATACGCTGCCATCTTGTCACGAAGCTGTGTTACCTCCACCTGCAGCTCATCATTCACCTTCTTCAAGTTCTCGATTGTGCTGGAAGATTCGTTCAGGTTCACCTCACGCATCGTATGAAGATTCTTGACTGTCTCAGACAGCTTTAATACGTTTGCCTTTAAATCTGCAACCTCTTTCTCGTGTTCTGCTGTCAATTCGTCTATATAATTTTCTACTGCCTTCTTGTCATATCCACCAAACGATGTGGTCTTCAAAGTTACATCCATTCTACAATTCTCCTTTCGAATGACTATTATCCAATATGTTTCTTAATTATACCATAAGAACTTCGTTTATGCATCATTTTTTTACAAGGGATTTCTGATTAATAATCTATATACAAATTGTTTTTAACGGACGTTTGAATTGACGATAATGGTTCACTCCGGTACCGCTCCCGCTTAGTTGCTCCGCGCAGCGGTACTAAATTCGTGTTTCACACTCATTAAGTACCGGCGGTCGCAAATGTCCCTTCGTAAATCCATTATCGTCAATTCAAACTATACATTAAAAGGATTAATAATAGTATGTGTGTATTGATATTTACTTTCACTTTATGATACACTAAGGATGTGCGTAATCATGCAAAAATTAATACGAGGTGATTTTTAAATGAACTTTGTCATGAAACATCATGCAAAAAAATACAAACGATTTTCTCTTTTTCCGATTTGTATGCTTTTAATTTTTTCTTTAACGGCTTGTACGGCAAATGTGGAGAAGCGGTATCAGACGTACATCAAGAGTTTGATTGCAATTAACTATCTTGGTGCAACCAAGGATTATATCGAGGCGTCCGGTGCCAATCAGGAGGATGCAGATGCACTTTATCAGGCTAACATTGATCTGCTTACGGATAATATCCTCACTTATTACAGTGTGAATATTGACGATGCGCCGGAGATGCGGGAGCAGTTTGAATCCCTTGCAAAGAATATCTACAGCAAAGTTAATTACAAAGTAGATAAGGCAAGAAAAGATGGCAGTGTCTATCTGGTAGATATAACTATTTATCCAATCAACCTGTTTGCACAGACATCCGCAGAGGTTACCGCTTATGTTGAAACCTTTAACAATGAAGTCAAGGCCGGAACCTACAACGATTATTCTCTGGCTGATTATGAAACTGTATTCGCACAGGGACTGATTGATATCTTAAATACCGGCTGTGAAAATATGACTTATGCGGACTCACAGGTCGTAACAGTTGAGATTATCGAAGATGGAAATAAATATTATATCAGCGACCGTGATTTTATGAAGATCGATGCTGCTATGATCAGTTCCGCGATTGTAACAGAAACCGGAACATCTACAGATACAGAACAATAAAACCCTATATATACCAAACGACCGGTTGGTTCGAAACCCAACCGGTCGTTTTTTATCTTCTATCCACACATCTGTAGATCTTTAATTATATTCCTAGCTGATCATCGCTCCAGCCGGCATATCCTTCTCTGCGGTAAGCAGTGCCAGATTTCCTTCGAAATCCTCGGCGCAAAGGAGCATACCTTCGGATAACACACCTGCCAGTTTTGTCGGTTTCAGATTCGTAATAACAACAACCTTCTTACCAACCATCTGCTCCGGTGTATAGTAATGCTTGATTCCGGATACAATCTGTAAGGTTCTGCCCTGTACCTTTACCTGAGAGCAAAGCAGCTTCTTAGACTTTGCAACTTCCTCACAGGAGATGATCTCACCCATCTGCAGCTGCATACGGCTGAATTCATCAATTGTGATCTCTTCTTTCACAACGGCATCGAGCGTCGGAATCTCAACTTTCTCTTCCTTCTTTGCCTTCTTCTCCGGCTTTGGCTCTTCTTCAACCACCTTGGATGGGAAACGCTTCTCGATCTCCTCGAGCATCTTTGGTGCATCGATTCTTGCGAAGAGAATCTCCGGCTGATCTGTTACCTTATTTCCGGATGGGTACAGTCCAAAGTTTGAAAGCTCTGTCACGCGGCGCTTGTCTGCATTGAGTTGCTTTAAGATCTTCTCGGAAGTCTCAGGCATATATGGCTCCAGTAAGCTTGCGCCGATCACGATGCTCTCTACCAGATTGTAAAGAACGGTATTCAGACGGTCTGCATTCTCCGGATCCCTGGCAAGTGCCCAAGGCATTGTCTCATCAATATACTTATTGCAACGCTTAAATAAAGCGAAAATCTCTGTAATCGCATCTGCCACGCGAAGCTTGTCCATGCATGCATTTACACGGAGTCTGGTGTCGGTTACAACTGCCTTCAAATCGTCATCGACCGGCTCATGCGCACCTGCGTTAGTGACAACACCGCCGAAATATTTATTGGACATGGAAATCGTACGGTTTACGAGGTTTCCAAGTGTATTTGCAAGTTCTGAATTGATTCGTTCAATCACAAGCTCCCATGAAATAACACCATCATTCTCAAATGGCATCTCATGCAGCAGGAAGTAACGAACGGCATCTACGCCGAACAAGTCTACCATGTCATCTGCGTAGATTACATTTCCACGGGACTTACTCATCTTTCCATCACTCTGGATCAGCCAAGGATGTCCGAATACCTGCTTCGGAAGCGGCTCTCCAAGCGCCATGAGGATACATGGCCAATAAATTGTATGGAAACGGATGATATCCTTACCGATCAGATGCAGATCTGCAGGCCAATAACGATGGTACAACTCGTCCGAATTGCCATCCACATCATAGCCAAGCCCTGTAATATAGTTGGTCAATGCGTCAATCCATACATATACGATATGTCCCGGATCAAAATCTACAGGAATACCCCACTTGAAGGATGTTCTTGATACGCACAGATCCTGCAGTCCCGGAAGGAGGAAGTTGTTCATCATCTCGTTCTTGCGGGACTCCGGCTGGATAAAGTCCGGATGTGTATTGATATGCTCGATCAGGCGGTCAGCGTATTTGCTGAGCTTGAAGAAATATGCTTCTTCCTTTGCCGGCTGTACCTCACGGCCACAGTCCGGGCATTTGCCGTCCACAAGCTGTGCTTTCGTGAAGAAGGATTCACAAGGTGTACAGTACATACCTTCGTACTCGCCCTTGTAGATATCTCCCTGATCGTATAATTTCTTGAAAATCTTCTGTACCTGCTTCTCATGATAATCATCCGTTGTACGGATGAATTTGTCGTAAGAAGTGTTCATCAGATCCCAGATACGCTTGATCTCAGCCGATGTCTCATCCACGAATTCCTTCGGTGTGGAGAGATTCTCAAATGCTTTAATCTCGATCTTCTGACCATGTTCGTCAGTTCCTGTCTGGAAACGTACGTCGTATCCGACGTATCTCTTGTATCTGGCAATGCTGTCTGCAAGTACAACCTCATACGTATTGCCTATATGAGGCTTACCAGATGTGTATGCGATTGCGGTTGTAATGTAGTACGGTTTTTTAGGCATATGAAACCCCTCCCTTATTTTTGTTTTTAACCCACTCTTAATTTAAATTTCTGGACATCGCGCTCGTCATCGACTACCTCGATCTGACCGCCAAGTCCACGAATTTTCCCATCGAAATCCTCGTAACCACGCAAAATATACTTGATATCGTCGATGGTGCTGAACCCTTCCGCTGCCAGTGCTGCGATGACAAGTGCGGCACCTGCACGAAGATCCGGCGCTACCAGATTGGCACCTGTATAGCCATCCACGCCGGTAATGACTGCAGAATTACCTTCTACCTTGATGCGTGCTCCCATACGGGAAAGCTCACCCACATATTTGAACCGGTTCTCGAAAATACTCTCCGTAATCACGCTCGTTCCCTGAGATAGTGCAAGCGTTACCGCCATCTGCGGCTGCATGTCTGTCGGGAATCCAGGATATGGAAGTGTTTTAATCTGTGTTGCTTTGAATCTGCCGTCCGCCATAACGCGGACTGCGTCATCATATTCGATTACGCGCGCACCAATCTCATTCAGCTTGGAAGAAATTGCTTCTAAGTGCTTTGGAATTACATTTTTGATGAGAACATTTCCCTTTGTTGCTGCTGCCATCGTCATAAATGTTCCCGCTTCAATCTGGTCAGGAATAATGGAATATTCCGTCCCTCTCAGCTTCTGAACACCACGGATACGGATGACATCCGTTCCGGCACCCTTGATATTTGCTCCCATGCTGTTCAGGAAGTTCGCCACATCTACGATATGTGGCTCCTTCGCAGCATTCTCAATCGTCGTCTTGCCCTCTGCAAGCACGGCTGCCATCATGATGTTGATGGTTGCGCCAACTGTTACCACATCGAGATAAATATGGTTTCCAATCAACTGGTCTGCTTTCGCAACGACCTTTCCACCATTTACAATCTCTACTTTCGCTCCAAGTGCTTCAAAGCCCTTGATATGCTGGTCGATCGGACGCAGTCCAATATCACAGCCACCCGGCAATGCAACCTGTGCATAATTGTATTTACCAAGCAGAGCGCCAAGCAGATAGTAGGATGCTCGTATCTTTCGAATATATTCATCATCCACACAGACATCTTCTCCGGTTTTGATCGTTCCTCCGCAGATAGAAACTGTATGGTTATCAATGTATTTTACCTTAGCGCCAATTGTCTCGATTGCACGAAGTAATGTCTTTGTATCTTCTACATATGGTACATTCTCAATAATACATTCTTCGTCTGTCATGACTGCTGCTGCAAGGATTCCAAGTGCCGCATTCTTCGCACCTGCAATGGATACTTCTCCTTCCAGAACATTGCCGCCTTTTATAACATATTTTTCCATTTCACACCTCTGTGCTGCCAGTTATTTTTTACGCTACTAGCCCATAATCTTAATAATTATAACACATTCCATTTTTTTGTAAAGCTTTTTACTTATCTGCCTCACAATAAACGCACCGATAAATACGATTTTTTTCATCGGCTAATTTAAATATATGCACAATTCCCGGTTCTGTCGATGTGATACAGCGAGGATTTTTACATTTTTTCACATTAATCAGTTTTTTCGGCAATGCGAGCTTCTTTTTCTCAACCGTCTGCCCGTCTTTGATGATGCTGACTGTGATGTCCGGGGCGATGTATCCGAGGACGTCTAAGTTCACATCATATTCCTTGTCGATCTTCAGGATGTCTTTCTTACCCATTTTGCTGCTTTTTACGTTCTGCAGAATGGCAACAGAGCAGTCGAGCTTGTCGAGTTCAAGGTCATGGTAGACCTGGAGTGCCTTGCCTGCCGTAATATGATCCAGCACGATACCATTTTGAATACTATCTATCTTCATATGATTACCTCCTTCATGCAAATCGGATTTACCGTCTAGCACGTTGTTCATAATTACAGTTCATCGCAGACTCGCTCTCGCTCACTTCCACACGTAGCGGTACTAAATTCACGACTTCGTCGTTCATTAAGTACCGACGTGTTCCAATGGTCTGCTTATGAATCTGTAATTATAAACAACGCATCTACGCTTTGATTGATTTGCATTTGTCGTCATTTACCTTGTTATATTCCTGTGTGGGTTTTTTCACGCTTTTTTGTTCTTAAAAACACACCGCGTGGATTTCCCCAACGGGTTACTCCGGAATCTTCGCAAGCTTGTCCGCAGACAAGTTCAATTTTTCACCATTTGCCTTGAGCAGTGTCAGCATCAATGCCATACGCACGAATTTTCCGTTCATAACCTGACGGAAATAGCAGGCACGAGGATCATCATCAATCTCTACCGAGATCTCATTAACACGTGGTAGCGGATGCAGGATGGCAAGATCGGGCTTCGCAAGCTTCATTTTCTTTCCATCGAGAATATATGTATCCTTCAATCTGACATAATCCGCCTCATTGAAGAAACGTTCCTTCTGCACTCTTGTCATATAGAGCACATCGAGTTCGCCCATCACGTCTTCCATCGACTCTACTTCCTCATAAGGAATATTCTTTTCCTCAAGCACTTCGGAGATAATATAATCCGGCACGCGGAGTTCTTTCGGTGCAATCAGGATGAATTTGATGTTCTCATAACGAGACAATGCCTTGATTAAGGAATGTACGGTACGTCCAAACTTCAGATCGCCACACAGACCGATCGTGAAATTATCCAATCTTCCTTTCTCCCGCAGAATTGTCAGCAGATCTGTCAAGGTCTGTGTCGGATGGTTATGTCCACCATCCCCCGCATTGATGATCGGCACGCTGCTCACCATAGATGCCCGCATCGGTGCACCTTCCTTCGGATGACGCATTGCAATGATATCTGCATAACAGCTGACGACTCTCGTTGTGTCACCCACGCTCTCACCCTTCGTCGCAGACGAAGAAGCAGCCGAAGAAAAACCAAGTACATTTCCACCAAGCTCCATCATTGCTGATTCAAAGCTTAGTCTTGTTCTTGTACTTGGTTCAAAAAATAACGTTGCAAGTTTTTTCCCCTTACACGCTTCGCTATATGCTTCTTTGTCATCGATGATATCCTGCGCAAGCTTCAAAATACCATCAATCTCTTCCACGGTCAGGTCTGTTGAATCAATTACATGTTTCATTTCTTGTTTCCTCCATAATTATTACGCAGATGCCGATTGTGAAAAAGCAATCGGTACATCCGCGGTATTATGCTGTTTCTCCGGGATTGTACCCTGTGCATTTTCCCTGCTGCATCCGGGCATCCGCAATCCTGTGCTGTTTCAGGATGTGTGACCATCCTGCAGATTCTTAAGCTTCCGGACATTGTGCCTCTGAAATATTTCATCAATTGCAAACCGGTCTTCCCGATTGCAAACAAGGATATACGTTTTTCGATTCGCACGAATCTTCAGTACGATTACATTGCTGTCTTCCCCCTGGTTTTCCAGGAGGAAAGACCGCATGAATTCCCATTCAATAAATGTGGTTCCGACCAGCACACCATCTTCTGTGATGCCACTCTGTATCCGGGTGGACAGCACGATAAACAACACAAACATCAATACCGCAGGCACAAATATGTAGATTCTGAAATACACTAACACAACAAGTCCCACAAGCCCGAAGTTCGCATAGACGACCTCAGAGATATTTAATTTGTGATGCAGCCGGCTCTTTATGATAATTCCTGACTGTTTTTTCACAGCAGAGACGCAGACAAGCACGCCCGTGCCAAAGCCGAGGAAAAGCACAAACGCCAGTACTGAAAGCCACACATCCATATATTATACCACTTAGATTCCTTTTATCAATGTATACATGACAGCTTTTTCTGCATGTCTTCTGTTTTCCGCCTGATCAAGAATATGATTGAGATTCTTCATCTCGACTTCCTTTGAAATCTCGAACCCTACATGCATTGGCATGTCGTGGAAAACAAGTGCATGACTACCCTCTAAGAACTCGTCGTTCAGCTGATATGGCATCATCTTGTCCATAAGTTCTTTCTTCTTATCCTGATATGCAGGATCATTGAAGAACTCCATGTCAAGCCACGTATCAGTATAGCAGATATCCATATCCTTCACATACTTCTTCACTTCATCCATCGGCATATCCGGATCAAGCTCTACATAATAACCTGTCTTCTTTGCTTCCTCGTAGAATTCCGGTCCGCAGGCTGTATCATTTACAAGCGGAGTAAGTCCATACAATGTTCCCTGCTTCATCTTGGAGAAGAATTCAACCAGCGAATTGAATACGTTGTTCTTTGCACCGATATATAAGAACTTGACATTCAGGCTGCCGAATTTCTCGATAATCGTCAATGCATCAGCCAGAATCTGGCATGGATGATAAGAATTATCACATCCGTTGATAAATGGGACTGTTACGTTGTCTCCGAACAGCTCAACGGTCTCGTTTTTGACGAGACGTGCCATAATAATATCGACATTCCGGCATACGTACTTGATCTCGGAAACCGGCTCGCCAAGGACAAAATTGCTGTCTCTCCAAAGCTGGTTGTAGTAGGTTCCGCCAAGCTCTGTCATACCCGTCGTAAAAGAAAGAAATGTACGGGTGCTCGTCTTCTCAAACAATGTGTAAAGCTTCTTGCCCTCGAGTGCGTGGCTGTACTTCTCCGGATTCTTCTTCATATCCAGCGCAAGGTCAAGAATCTTCTGCAGCTCTTCCGCCGAGAAATTCTTGAAATTCAACATATTCTTCATGATATTTATCCTCTTTTCTTATCACAAATGCAAGGCACACGGACATAGTACGATATGCATGTCCGTGTCCCGGAATTTACTATATTCGTTCCTGCAGATATCCTACAAATATTTCTTCAGATCATCCACCTTATCGGTCTTCTCCCATGGAAGGTCGATATCGGTTCTTCCGAAATGTCCGTAAGCTGCTGTCTGCTTGTAGATCGGTCTGCGCAGATCAAGCATCTTGATGATGCCAGCCGGACGCAGATCGAAGTTCTCGCGGACGATCTCTACGAGCTTGTCATCTGCAAGTTTTCCTGTGCCAAATGTATCTACCATGATTGAGGTCGGTCTTGCAACACCGATTGCATAAGACAGCTGGATCTCACACTTTTCTGCCAGTCCGGCTGCCACAATATTCTTCGCTACATAACGAGCGGCATATGCTGCGGAACGGTCAACCTTTGTGCAATCCTTTCCGGAGAATGCTCCGCCGCCGTGACGTGCGTATCCACCATAAGTGTCTACAATGATCTTACGTCCGGTTACGCCGGAGTCACCGTTTGGTCCACCGATAACAAAACGACCGGTTGGGTTGATGAAGAACTTTGTCTCATCGTCAATCATATCCTGTGGAAGGACCGGATCAAACACATATTTCTTAATATCCTCGTGGATCTGCTCCTGCGATACATTCTCGTCATGCTGGGTAGAAAGTACAACTGCCTCTAATCTGCAAGGCTTTCCGTTCTCATCATACTCTACGGATACCTGTGTCTTGCCATCCGGTCTTAAATAAGAAAGTGTACCGTTCTTACGAACCTCTGTCAGCTTTCTTGCAAGCTTATGTGCCAGAGAGATTGGATATGGCATAAGCTCCGGTGTCTCATTCGTTGCATAACCGAACATCATACCCTGATCGCCGGCACCGATTGCCTCGATTTCCTCATCTGACATATGGTTTTCCTTTGCTTCGAGTGCCCTGTCAACACCCATTGCGATATCGGTTGACTGCTTGTCAAGTGCAACGATCACACCACAGGTATCGCAGTCAAATCCGTACTTTGCACGGTCATATCCGATCTCACGGATTGTCTCACGGACGATTGTCTGAATATCAATCTGTGCCTTTGTTGTGATCTCGCCCATAACAAGTACCAATCCGGTTGTTACGGCTGTCTCACAAGCGACACGGCTCATTGGATCCTGCGCCAAAAGTGCATCTAATACGGCATCACTAATCTGGTCACAGATTTTGTCAGGATGTCCTTCGGTTACTGATTCTGAAGTAAATAATAACTTCTCCATTTGTTCCTCCTTTTAATTTCGCTCTCCTTATGATGAAATATGCAGGCTATGGCTATATACGATGTCTATTATAATAATTTCACACAGACACGTTCGCACTCATAAAAACATGTCGCCTACGGCTCCATGTAGGTGTTCGCATTATGCTGACATGTGCACGCACAGTCAGCGCAATGCTCATTTTGCACATAGCGGATACTAAATTCGTGCTGCGCACTCATTAAGTACCGATGTGTTTTTAATGGTCTGTTTAGAAATTATTATATATAGACATCTCACTTTATCTATATGCACACAGACATTTTCATCACGGGTTTGCTTTACCTTGTGTATTATTGTGTTGTGTATATTGTGGTTGTCTCTTTATCCGCGGTAATTCATAAAAAGAAATCCGGTTGCAAGCAACCGGATTTGAAAGGCGTTATCAAATCTTCTTATTGCTCGACAACTTAATCTAAGTATCGCTCAGGTCGGCACCTTCCGTCTCCGGGGTTGCCGTGGCTTCTTCGTCCCTTATGACTCCACCACTCTGAATAAGAGAGACATGTCTAACATATATCATCTATTTCTGATTGTCAATGGTTTTATTTGTTATTTTCGTTGTATCTGCGCATAATCCGACGATTTTCATTTCTGTGCGCCATGCTTTTTGCGGATAACACGGAGCAGCATCGTCACAAGCATCCAAAGCAGCACCCCTACGGCTGCACCACAGCTGTCAAGCAGCACATCCTTTATCTGTCCGCTCCGTCCGGGTACAAACAACTGATGGAACTCGTCCGTCATCGCATACACGGTAGCGGTTCCCCATGCAAAAAACACAGACAGCTTTCGTTTCCGGTGGTCATCAAACCATGCACCACATAAAAGCATTGCAAAAACTGCATATTCTGTCGCATGTGCCAGCTTACGGATTGGGTGATCCACCTTCTCCGCAAACGCGAGCTGCGAATCTTCCGACCAGCTTTTGAAGTCTGAATGCACGATCCGGCCAAACTCCATGCCGACAGTGTAACTGTCCTCCGTTGATTCCACGCCATTTCTGGAAGAAAAGCAAAAGATCATAACCGCGAACAATGCCGACAATACGATAAACACCGTCTGTCGCTTCGACAACCTCCCCGGCTTTGCCTGTTTGTTTCTAGATATGCTTCCCGATTGCATCTGCCAACGCCTTTAAGGATTCGGATTCTGTCTCACCCTGCTTCCATGTTACCTGCACGTCATCCCCTGCATGACGCGGAATCACATGCATATGGAAATGATGCACCGTCTGTCCGGCAACCTCACCATTGTTCTGTACGATATTCAAGCCCTCACAGCCTGTCTCTTCCTGCACTGCCTTTGCTACATGTGTTGCAAGCGAGAACACTTTACCGGCTGTCTCTTCATCAAGCTGATAAATGTTATCATAATGCTCCTTTGTCAGAATCAGTGCATGTCCCTGATTGGCTGGTGCCAGATCCAGAATCACACGACATTCCGGTGTCTCATATACGGTTGCAGACGGAATCTCACCATTTGCGATCTTACAAAAAATACAATCATCTTTTTTCATGTAATTGTGCCTCCTGTTTTTCTTTGTACACTAACTGTAAATACATGCTTCTGTTTTGTCAAGTACTCTGGTTGTCATTCATGTCTTACAAACTTTATGCACTAGCAGATATTTTCAAATCCATAACATTGCTCATCAATCAGAACGCCATTTTCATCATATACACGGAACAATGTCCAGTAATATCCATACTGCGGTGTCCAGATACACCACCCGGCATTGCCCTGCGGAACGGTAAATTTACCTGTCGTATATGTCCAGGCAGGTTTCCCCTGTGCTAACAGTGTACAGTCAAGAATCAGCATCTCATACTGATATTTCTGTCCCGGATTATCATAGCTTTCAACACCGATCAGATAACCGGTTCCCTGCTCGCCACTATACGGCATCTGACATTTTCCCTTTATGATCGGTCGACATTTTGCAAGTTTTTCTTCTCTTGTCGCGGAACATCTCTGACATGTATACTTTCTAATTCCTTCTATCTCATATGTCGGCTGTTGCGTGATCACTCCGCTATCCCAGTTATGCCCCTTTGCTGCTATTGCTTCCGTCCTTGTCTCTTTACACACTGTACATGTATAGCATCTGGTTCCCGTTGCTGTACATGTCGATTCTACCGTAACAACTCCGCTATCCCATACATGTTGTGTATGCTCCGGTTCCGGATTCGGCGTTGGCTTAGGCTCCGGTGTTGGTTCTGGCGTTGGCTCAGGCTCCGGTTCCGGCGATTTGCCTGTATATTGCACAGTAAATGTAAACTGTGTTGCATCTCCAACCGCAGTCAGCTGAATCTCCATATTTTCATCTGACCAATCGATCTGATTGATCGCATATGCGATAATTCCATTCTGAATCCCCGATACACTCGGAGGATACGAAGCATTATCCGCTGCAATTACAAACTCCGTTGACTGCGCATCCAGATTCTGCTGGATTCTTTCCCGATAACTCTCTGCCCAATTCGCCGCATCGCCATTTCTTACAAAATAATTGTCTTTCAGACTGGTTGACGGCGTTCCATATCCATCCTCCGTATAAATCTTTGCATGACCTTTATGCGCCATTGCCATCAGCTCATCCGTAAGCCCAAAATACAAATGCCGGTTATCAAAATTATAAAAATTGACATTGGAATCATCCCATGTACAATCTACCTGATACCATTCACCATCCAGCTTCATCGCATTCCATGTATGTCCATCATAAGTATCTCTGGTCTCTGCATTTTCAATACCCGCGGCCGTTAACAACATAGCATATGCACTTTCATATGCCTGACAGGTACCTGTTCCCCTTGTCAGGGCACTCTCAGAAGAAGACCATTTCAGAGAATCATCATAATCTAACTGCTCCAACAGCCAGTCATGTAACCACAAAGCCTTTGCATAATCAGAGCCATTTGTTTCCTGATTGCACCGGGCAACTGCGGAAGCAACAATACTGGAAACACTTGGATATGCATCATCCTGAACTGCAAGGTTTCTACTGACACGCAAATAATACACACCGCTTTGTCTATCCATAACATAAAATCTAAAATTATAAGTTCCGGTTGCCATCATCGTAAATTCATAATCATGAGATGCACACTCCGTTGTATATTCGATCCATTCACCTCTGCTCGGATCTGCAACCGATTCAAATGCCCATTCCCCCGGATTGGAATAGCTTGGTGCATCCATACGAAACAGATAATTTCCACTTCCGCCAGTTGCAGACACATGAAATGTCGTTGCCTGTCCAAGTACCGGCTCATTCCATTCCACTTTCAATGTAACACTCCCAAAGGTTTCCGTTTCACTATAAGTATAACCAGCCGCTTCTGCGCGGATTTCAGTCATTGGAACAACTGCAACACTCAGAATCAGTAATACCATACTAACCAAAACTGCTATCTTTTTTCGTAAGGTTCTTTTCAATATCGCCTTCTCCTTTTCTTTAATCCTATCGCTACACCTGATACCCCCGCGTACCATAATCCACACCCTGCACGCTCTCATTTAACATACCTTTGCCATATGTCAGTCCGGCATATACCTGATGCACGTTCTGCATCACCGCACCGTCTGTATCAATCTCGTGCAGATGCACAAACCCGACACGCAGAGCGTCAACAAGCTGTATGCACCGGTCAAGTTCATCCGGCTGCCTCCGCACTTCTGAGCGTACAAGCTTCCCATAGATAAATCTGAAAATGGCAATCACATTTCTGCCAAGCACATCTTCCTTCGAGAAGCAGTCGATCAGTTCCTGCAGCGTACGCCGCGCCTGCCCAACCGTTTGCAGATATGTGGTCATATCGTTTGTTTCATACGCCGCTATCGCATCACTGCCATATGTATGAAAGATATCACACAGCACCAGAATCAGTCCACTATGATTTTCCTGACTGATGCGCCGTGTAAATTCCTGTTTTTGTTCCTGTGTCATGATAATTTCCTCGTATTCTGGCCTATCATTCTCTGGTTTAATTCTCAAATTTTTCAGTTAGAATTTCCCCGGTTTTATCCGTATATTCCTCATTGTCCTATACCGTCTACTGCAATAACTGCAAGATCGATTCCGGGCGGTCATTTGCTTTCTGCATCATTGAAATCGCAGCCTGTGACAACACTTCCTGCTGCGTATATTCCGTCATTTCCTCTGCCATATCCGTATCCATAATCCGCGAATATGCTTCTGTGATACTCTCACTCTGTACTTGCAGGTTGGAATGTACATCATCCAGACGGTTCTCATAAGCACCCAGTTTGGAACGTGCAGCCGAAACCTTCTTTACTGCCTCATCGATGATTTCCACAGCCTGACCTGCATATTCATGTGTGTACATGATCAACTCATCCACACCAAGTGATTTTGCATTCAGCTCTGGAATGTCAATCGCCAATTGCTCACCCTCATTGGATCCCATCTGTACAACCATCGTTCCTGCCGACAAAACTTCTATCTGCGCTGTTACAGCGCCACCATTATCATCAACGGCATCTGCCTCTGCCTCGATTGTCATAGCGAAGCCGCTTCGATCTGTCACTTCAATCTTGTTTCCATCTGTTTTCAAAGTTGCAGTTGTAGAAAATCCATCCTGTGTGACGTTCAAGGCTGCCTGACAATCCTTGCCCTGCATCATCGTACCATCTGTCACTCCCAGCACGGCTGCCAGCTCGGGATTCCCAACAGAAATACTGATTTTCTCACTGCTTCCATATCCCTTTGTGCGGAACACCACCGGTGCTCCACTATCAAAGTTTTCTTCTGTCGTTCCGTCATTCGACGCAAAGACATCTATATTGAGTTTGGCAAGACTGGTCTGGAGTTTTCCATACACATCCTCCATCGTCATGCCTTCCTCAACCTCGACCGAAAATCCATTCACCTTCAGAGTTCCTGCCTGATCTTTCGTGATCACAGCAGTAGAGTAGGTGAATCCTGTCGTCATGGATGCCTGTTCTGCATCAGCGGTTACATTAATTGAATAAACACCTGTACTTACCTCCGATGAAATATAAGTTGCTTTCACACCATTGGCACTGGACAGTGAACGTCTCGTCAGATCGCCATTCAACAACGTCTGTCCGTTAAATGCTGTCGTGTCGGAGATCTGTGTCAGCTCGGCTGCAAGTGAATCCATCTCTTCCTGAATCGCATCACGATCGACCTCATCATTGACATCGTTTGCCGCCTGCACAGCAAGCTCACGCATACGCCCCAGAATACTGTGCATCTCCTCCATACCGCCTTCCGCAGACTGAATAACAGAGATACCATCGTTAGAATTCAATGCTGCCCGGTCAAGTCCCCGGATCTGCGCACTCATCTTCTTTGAAATCGCAAGTCCCGCTGCATCATCTGCCGGACTTGTAATCTTATATCCGGAAGAAAGTCTGGACATCGACTTTGCTACTTTATTATTTACTTTTCCAAAATTCGTCGTGGCATTCATCGCCAGCGCATTGTAGTTAATTCTCATGTTCTACCTCCTGTCATCAACGGCATAGCCACTTAGATCAGCTGCCGTACCTGTTACATCCGTTCTCGTGTTTCTATGTTATTTATCGGAAAGTTGCACCAATGCCTTAACAAAGAACACCGCTGCTTCACAAAGTTTCTGTGTTGAAGGACGAGTTCCCACATACGGACTATCCGCAAGCAATATATCAAACGCTTCTGCCTGTGCCAAAAGCGCTGTGTTGCCATCGGAAGTATCCGCAACGATAGAGCCTGTCCATTTTCCCTCTGCATCTACACGTAATGTCGCAGAAAGCTTTCCATACTGCTTGGATGGTAACTGTATCTCGATTGTCCCCCGCTGTTTTTCATCTGTCTGTAAAGTCAGATTGACGAGCCTGGTTCCCGTCTCAGTTTCAACCGGAAGCTGATACTGCTGCCGTTTCGCCATTGCACCAAGAATACGGAAACCCGCCTGCACCAGTTTTAAATTCCGGAAATCCATCGAAGCTGCTCCAAGCTGTTCCTGTGTATACATCTGCTCCACAAGCTGCTGTTGCAAATCCGCATAGGTAAGCGACAGATCTCCGCCCCGTCCAAGCTGTTCTAACAGACTGTCTGCCTCAAACGGCAATCTGATTTCTGCCCCGGCAAGAGACTTCGCCATCGCATCGGTTTCTGTGTCGACCGCATCCTCTGTTGTATGATCTTCAAAATGCAGGTTTTTCATCACCTGTGCCAGAAGGTTATATATATCTGCACTTTCCGGTGTGTCAGTTCCGTGCAGAATCATATTTGCCGCCTGCACATTCAAGGCACTTTCTTCCAGTTTCTGTGCCTGCAAAAGCTGTTCTGCTTCTGCAAGTACATCATCCTCTTCAATCTCCTGCCACGGATTTACTACATCATCCATGTTTTGTGCCTCTTCTGTGCGTTTGGTATTTTCACTGTTATTTTCCTGTGCACTCCTTTTTGCCTCATGCGAGAATGCGGCTTCAATCTGGGCATCCATCTTCGTCCCGCCTGCCTGCATGCCGGTCAGCATACCAAATGAATCATCCACTGAAACATCTATCCCCGCTGCCCTGCGGCTTCGCATCGCCGTGATCAGATTACGTACCGTCAGACGGCTGCCATTTGCAAACAGATATCCCGCCTCCCGGTCTCCGGACTTCTCCAGATTCTTCAATACGCGATACATACCGATATAGCCGGAGCGTTCCTCTTCGCTGATTGTTCCACGATGTTCTACATCCCGCAGGAACGTTGCAAAATCCTCCGTCTCTTTGACACCAGCCTGATAGTTTTTCTCCCGCAGCGTCTGATTCAGTTCCTCCACCGACAGATCCAGAGGATTTAATCCATCCCGGATCATCGACAGCACAGCATTCGGTTTGCATGCCGCAAGCAGATCATTTACTTCCCGGTCATATTGGATCACCTGCTGCAGATTCTCCTGTGTAATTGCAATTGAATTATATCCCAATATACGCACTGCCCGCGTATGCTCTGCATCTGCCGGAAGCTGCAGCTCCTGTAAGAGTGCGTCCACATTAGCAAATGCTTTGCGGATACTGTCTCCCATATCCACCCGCGGTGCGGTACCAAGTGCATCGTATTCCCGCTCCATCGCCGTGAAGTTTGCCGGACGACGGATAGTGTCAGATGCGATCTCCCCTGCCTGTGATGCGCTGCCTACTGTCGCAGGATTACCAGTCTGAGCTTCTACTCCCTGACTACCGGCATTTCCCTCCGCGACAAGATCAGCAAGTCCACGCACAGAAACCAGTTGCAGAACATTGCCTCTATCCACATTCGCCTGCGTCTGTACTGCCTCTGTGTTCATGGCAGCACTTGCAACCCGTTCTGCATCCAAAAGGTATCCCAACCTGACCGCCGGTGCAGTCCCAATCGTCTGCAGCCCCTGCTGTAACTCAGCATACATAGAGACATTTTCTTCGGTTGCTTCCACACCATTTCTGGCGAATAATTCTCTTGTCATCTGCGCTTCTACGTTTCGAAGCTTCGCTACTACCTGTGACAGATCCCGCGTATCTATATTGATATCCTGTTTTAACATCCGGACTGCTGCCTGCTGTGTCATGGACAGACGCAGTTCCTCTAGCTGCCGCAGTGCCGTTACCTCTCGAAGCGACTGCTGCGTCTTCTCTGCATCTGGCTGGGAATCTGACTCGGAACGATTCTGACCTGCCGGATTCTCTGTCCCTGATTTCGTGTTTCCTGCATTGTTGATTCCTACTGCAGCTTCCCGTGCTGCCAGCATCGCCGCGATCGTAAGCGACTTTCCTTGTCGCACTGTCTCTATCACATCAGTCTCCGTCAGACTCTCGACTGCCTGTTGGAGTTTCTCCGCTTTGATCTCGATATCCTGCTCTGTCTGCGCATCCGCCATCTCCGCCGTCGGCAGTTTCTCTATTGGTGTTCCAACCTGTGCCTGCATCTCCATATAAGTGCGCATTGAATCGGTTGTGAGTGGAATGTCATTGGCGAGCAGCAAAGCTGCGCCACCCATACTTTGATCGTTCACCGGGATTCCAGCCTGTTCCACGATGTGCTGCAGCTGTGTCTGCAAAGTCTCCGGCAATTCGTTCCATGCCCAAACCGCCTGCATCTGCCACGCTTCTGCTGTCGTGTCAGACGTCTGTCTGCTCTGCTGTCCACTATAATGCGCCTTGTAGAGATTCTCCTGATTCAGCGGCATTTTATTTTTCAACAGATACAAAATATCGTTATTTCCAACCTGCAAATCCACATCTGTACCTGCAATCTTCGCACCAGCACTGGTAAATACGAGATTGGATACATCTCCCTGATCGACCTTCGCCTGCGCCAGTACATTTGCTAACGTATCTTTGTGTGCCTGATCCCGCATCGTATTCACGAGATCCATCAGATCGGATAAAGAAGCGGAACCAACGTCGATTCCCATCTGACGCAGCTTCTGAATCTCCTCTGTGCTGAGAGAACGGGCGATTTCCTTTGCATCCTCGCGTGCCTGCTCCTCGTCACTGATCTCCTGCTGCTGTTCCGATTTTGCCTTTTCCTGCATATCACGACGATATTCCTCAAAATTGTCCATGACCGTCTGTGCATTCGTTTCAACCTTCGCTGTCCGGTCATACTGCACCTGTTCCACCGCCTCAAAGGCATCCATTGATCCAGCAGCCGTTGACGCATATTTCTGATTCGCTGCCATACGTTCGTATGCGCTATAAGCGTTTGCTGCATCCTGTGTATTTTTTATATTGATATTCTGCATATATGCTCCTTATATTTTACCGATCCTTGAAATTTCTATGAATTATATCGACAGATGGTACGAATTTCTGAACTTTCATGCAGCACGAATCTTAGATCGACTTCTTATAACATTCCATCTCACCGATCAACGCATCCTGTGCATAAAAAAGACCGGTACATCGTGTACCGGTCTGATTTTTGTCACTTATAATTGCCATTTTGGGTTGTCAAATTATGCTGTGTAAATCTTCTCTGTCACCGTATGTGATTCACCCGGTGCAAGCTCCTTGTAACCGGATTCCTCTGCAGGGATCGGCTGGTTTGGTGCATCAATGATCCATGTGCAAGGCTCTGGACAGAAATATCCTTTGTCTCCATGATCATTCCATACGACCCAGAACTTAAAGTCCTTACATACTTCATAGCAGATACGCTTGCCTGTTGCTGCATCCGTTACCACAGCTCCATAGAACGGCTTGCCATCCAGACTTCCTTCCTCTGCAAAGAACACATCATTGTCAATATCATGAAGCACCGGAACCTGTGAGCCTGTCAGATACTGTCTGTCGTGATTCGTCTGCACCAGCATATCTCCTGTCGGGATGCAGGATTTTGAGAGCTCCCACTTCTCGCCAACCGGAAGATACAGACGCATATCCAGACCATTTCCATCCTTGGTAAATGGTCCATTGATCGTTGTATGGTTACACATACCATATGGCATCTGCTTGTCAGATGTATTCGTCATCGTAAATGCATACTCCAGACCATCATCGGACAAAGTAAATGTAAACTCTGCCTTGAAGCTGACTGGATATGTCTCAAAAAATTCGTCGTTCTTGTCATATATATACTCTGTTTTTGCGATTGCCTTCCTGCTGTCCACTACTGCACTCACAAGCTTATGCTCACGTTTGTGCAGAAAACCATGAATATGGTTTCCAAGAGGATCATTCAATGGAAAATGATAGGTTGCATCACTGACCTTCAGCACACCATTCGCAAGGCGGTTTGGGAGATATAAGGTTGGAAGTCCATACACCTCCGGACTCTTCTTCAGATCCTCAACAGAAAGGGATTCGTCATAACGGAAAATCTCAATGCCATTTTCAACATCCTGCATGCGAATGACATTACTGCCTAAAAAAGGAGCCACGATTGCTCTGTACTTTCCAGCGGTCAGTGCAACTGCCTCTTTCCCTTTATAATCAATAATCTCTGCGGAATAACTCATTGTTTTTTCCTCCTTTTCAAGATTGCACTGTCCGTGCAAATTCACTCAAAAAATTTCATTTCAAATCACATAAAATAATAGCACATCGCCCATACTATGTCTAGGAAAAAAGAACACAAGACATGCTTTTTGCGTATGATATGGATAGAGACGTGCATGCAACCGCCTTTTCACAAATACTTTCGAGTTTTACAGCCATTTTATCTCTCCCTTGCTAAGATACACACCGAACGGTTGCATTTTTATAAAAAGGGACCGATTTGCTTCGGTCCCTGTGATTTATTTTTATAATTTGAATTTAATCTGCACCGGCTCTTTCAACGACTGTCCACCTTTCGACTTCACATTTTTTGTGATCGTCAGAAAATAATATTCATTCGTCGAATATGGCTCCAGCGGTTCCACTTCAATAATCTCATTTTTCGCATCATAATGGATATTGGACCGCAGCTTCTGATTCTGCGAATTCGTCACATACATTGTATCCTTATTTACCGTATGTGGATCAAGCGGAATATTGAACCGTACACGCCATACAAAATTTCCGGTCTTAAATTTCAGATCCTGCTTGACCTTATTCGCAAGCTGCGGTGGAATATCTTCTATATCAATCAAATTTTTCGCCATTTGCAACTCCCTCTGTTATCATCCGATGTCTCATTTCCTGCATCAACTGTAGTTTATCACAAAGCGGATGCACGGACAAGAATTTTGCCATTGTCTGTCAGAATTTTGTATACACATTTGCTTTACATCACAGTTTTGTAACACTACAATAAAATTGTTACAAATTTGTTATTGTACTTTTCAATATATCGTCACATCTCCTGTATTTTTGAATAGTACCTGCAATATATGGGAACACTGACAACAAGTACATATTTCGTAGGAGACCAAATCATGAAGCATAAATTTCAGTTTTCCTACAAAAGACAAAAATTACTGACATTTACTCTGATAGGAAGCAGCCTGCTCGTCTGTCTGATGAGTCAGGTACGTGAGTTTCCATCTATAAAATTACCACAAAAAGAATACCGTCTGACAGGCACCTCGTTGCAAAGCGTAAAAGAGGTCTGTTCTTATTATGATACGTGCAACACGATATACGATGATGCCTTGTATCAGGGAGATGTCGTCGTCACACAGGAAGGCGTGGCCGGAAAACAGGAGACAACCACGTTAATTACCTATCTGAATGGACATGCCATATCTGAGGAGATCGTTGACTCCCGTGTTATCACTCCTGCCATCGCCCGCGAAGTCCATGTCGGTACGAAAGAACGCCCGGACTTTCTTATGCCGGTCGATGACTATATCATCACTTCCTATGTCGGTCCCCGCTGGGGCAGAACACATAATGGAATTGACCTCGCCGTAAATGTCGGCACACCCGTGAAAAGCAGTACCGCCGGAACAGTTATCCAGTCCGGCTGGAACGGTGGCTATGGCATCAGTGTCTATGTGGATTGCGGAAATGGTATGATCATCCGCTATGGTCATCTGTCAGAGGCAACTGTCGAAGTCGGTCAGACTGTCGCACAGGGTGATTTGCTCGGTCTTTCCGGCAATACCGGAAACAGCACCGGACCGCATCTGCATTTCGAGATGCGTATAAACGACGAAGTCGTCAATCCACTGGAATATCTTCCAGTCGATTGACGACTTCGTAAAAAGTTTAATATGCATTTACAAATGGATAACACTTCTCATCAATCATGGTTCCATTCTCATCATAAATTCTGAATAATGTCCAATAATATCCATACTGTGGCTGCCAGATCGTCCACAGGCAGGAACCACTTGTCTTACACTGTCCTGTTGTATAGACCCAGGCTGGTTTGTTCTGCGCCAGCAATGTACAATCCAAAATCAGCATTTCGTAGGAATACGCATTTCCCGGATTGTCATAGCTTTCTACACCAATCAGATATCCGCCGCCTTCTCCCGTATATGGCATCTGGCAGATACCCTTGATTGCAGGATGAAACGTAAAATTCACGGCCTTCGAAATTGCACCTGCATCATCCCCATTTTTCCGAACCTTTCCAACAAGAATATAATCACCGCTCTCCTTTGGTGTCCAGTTGATAAACCGGTTACCATTCCAATCCGCAACCTGAATCCAGGTAGCACCGTTATCCTTGGTTGCATACCAGCTATAATCCACGCAGGATGCATCTCCATCCAGCTGCACATCCATAATCGCTGTCACACCTGTTTGATCCGCTTTTGGAATGTAAATTCCATTGTAGGTTACATTACAGTCCGGTGCCGGCGTTTTCTTTTCATTCGGATTCTTCTTCGTAACTGTTCCACTATCTGTATTCAATGTATAAAATACTGGCTCGTTATCTTCTATAGTCTCATTGTATTCATCCACACACCAGACAATATTTCCATTTCCATCTGTCACCGGCTGATATGGTCCAAGCTCTGCATCCAATGAAATGGTATCCGTTAACCGGTTTCCATATGCGTCTACACAGACATACTGCATCGGCGTCGCATAAGAACGGGATTCACTATGTGTATAGTCAACATATGCCTGAACACCCCACAGCACAGCAAACTTATTATCATTTACTTTGACCAGGTAATAATCATAACTACAGATATCTATATCGGATACCTTCGTGTAGGTTGTATCTCCAAGATCTGTGGTCGTCGATGCCACCCACATTTCTTCCGGCAGATTCGTTTCATCTCCGCCATTCTGCTGCAACGCCTGCTGATCCTTCGAAACATAGGCTGTTAACAGTCTGCCCTTCGTGTCAGATGCACTGAGACCAACTGTATTCGCATGCATCGCATAGGACCACATCCCGTATTCATCTGTAGACCAGCAGTCCAATACAGATATAAATTTTTCCGCTCCGGCAGCCCAGTTATAGTTCCATCCACCGGTATAGTTCTGTGCATCCAGCCGCTCTAACAGAAGCTTCCTTGTTCCCTCAGATAACTCATATTGGTAGACCTGATTGTTACAGACTGTCAGATACTGTGAAAAGGAATGGTAAAAATCCGCAGCACTTCCCATCAGCGTCATGTCTGAAATCCGGACAATCAGATTCATCTTCCCCTGATGGTGATACCCACCACTACCATATCCGGTTCTTCCCGTAGATATCCAAAGAATCCCGTTTTGCTCAGCGAAATCAATCCCACTCGCCTGAAATACACCATATATTTCAACATCATCCTGGTTACTGATGTCACAGGCTGCAACAAACGACCAGTCCTTTGCAAACTTCGCCACACGAAGCGTACATACACTATCATTTTCGTTCAGATTATGACGACCGGTTACGACAAAATTGTAATCCGTTCCTTCATAGATTCCACCAAGCAGCACGTCTTTACTTTCTGCGTCTTTTGGCAAAAGATATGCGGTGTCAATCACAGAAGCTGATTTCCGCCCCAGACTATTGTCATATTTTTCCACTGTCAGCGTCTTTTCCGAGTGATTCCACACGAGCAGTTCATATCCATCTGCCGTCTTAAAGAGCTGGTTCTTCGCGCCTGTCAGGTTGGACTCTACCGTAATCTCGTCCTCTTCCAGCTCAGGCAGGGTCTCGGTCGCCTGTGTCTCCCCGTCCAGCGGTGCCGCCTGCAATGCATCCAACGTTGTAGCCGTCTCCACCATCTCAATGGTCTCTGCCCCGGCTGCATCCTCTGCATGCACATTTCCTGTCCAGCCAAGTGAACAGAGCATTGCAAGCGCCAGTGCAAACGCCACACCCTTCTTCCTAAACGTTTTTCTCATAACATGTTCCTCCCCGTGTGTAATTTATTTTATTTCCCGTAAATATTTTTCTTCATATAATCAATATTTGCGGGCAGATCAATACCAAGCACCATTGCGCCATTGATTACCAGATCTGTAATCGTTCCATCATCCGGCACCCGGCATTGTACAATCTCAAAATCCTTATACTTTCTGACAAAGTCAACCATAAGTGAAAGCATCTCACTCTCTTTAATATCAGTTGTCACCTCTGGCAGTACTGCATTCAACACATCCTTCAGCTCGCCCAGGCTTGCACTGCCCATCTCGTTGAAAATCTCCTGCAAAACTGTACGCTGACGTTCTGTACGCTGATAATCTGAATTTCCATAATGCCGGATACGCGAATATGTCAAAGCCTGTGCCCCCGTCAATGTATATGTACCTGCACCCGGCAGCTGATTTCCGGTATTTTCCTGATTAATCAAAGCAGCTTCATTCCCATCTACCGTGATTTGTACACCATCAATCGCATCGATTACATCTACAAATGAGAAGAAGTTTACGCCTACATATTTATCAATCTTGATTTTAAAGTTTGTCTCAATCGTTTCCATCAGCAGATCCGGTCCGCCATATGCATAAGCCGCATTAATTCTTGAGTTTCCATAACCCGGTATATACACATACGAATCACGCATGATTGATGTCATGATAATCTGCTCTGTCCTCTTATTGATTGACACCAAAATCATACTATCTGATCTGCCAAGCGTGTTTTTATCTCTCGAATCGTTTCCTATTAGAAGAATATTGTAAACATCACCGGAAAACATAAGCTCACTGCCACCGTCCTCCATATTCTTTTTTATATCGTCTTCGACAGATGCAATCGCCGAAGCATCGGAGTCTGTTGCATTCGGATCAATACTGTCATCTTCAAATTCTGTTGTGATATAAGTACCTTTTCCATCATCATAATTCAGTTTCGAATAAAAGGAATGGAAAATAATCACAAATGCAATTGCAAGAATCACCAGCACAATCAAGATGATCAGAAAAACCCGAAGTGCAATTATTTTTCCATCTGCCTTCTCTTTTTTCTTCTTTTTTTCTTCCTGTTTTGTTGTCTCTTGTTCCTGACTCATTTTCCCAAATTCCTTTCTCCTCTGTTTTGTCTCAAAGATTTTTTTATTATAATATATCCTCCTTTTTTTTACAATATTTATGACATTTTGCCCCTAAAACGAAAATGTACGTCAAAAATCGCGTCAAGTATGCCACCCCCCTTGTTATTTTCTTCAAAGATGCTACCATGAAAACGTTCAAAGAAACAATCTTGAACACTTAAGGAGAGGGCTGGGTTTTTGATGTTCGAATGCAATAACTCAGATTGTGTGTTTTTCATAAAAAATCCCGTATGGCTTGGGATATCCATACGGGATTTTACTTTGAATATTTAAAAATGCAACAATTTGTTGCATTTTCAAAAGTCTCTTTACAAATCGCTTCCGTTCATGGTACAGTTTCTTTGTTGTCGAGAAGCGTTCGTTCATAGCGTAGTTCGGTAACAGTCTATTGATTTTATAATTTCCTATTCGATTCTTCGAATACAAATTATTACCCTTTTGCGCAATTTTCAATTATTATCCATTACCAACTTTCATATTACATGAAAAATCTCCGCTCTATCTTAGAGATATTTCGCGTACACATCTATTTTAAGGAGGCAAAACTTATGACAAAAGAAACTGTAATCACAGAAACACAGAACACATTCTATCTGACTGTAAATGATCTTGAAGAAGCTATGAAACAGAAACATCTCTATGCAGACTATGCCTTACTCGACGAAACATGGAAGAAGCGTTTCGATGATTACATGACTGGCAAGAAAACGATGCCGCTTACGTATGATCCGTTCTTCAAATGCATGTTCCATCCGGACAGACATCCAGACTGGCTGTCACATCTGCTCAGCGCAATTCTTGGTGAATCAGTTGTAGTAGAACAAATTCTTCTGGCTGTCATAATTCGTCGGTGCTGCAATCACAACAAAATCCGCATTCGTATAAACAGCTTGCGCATCCAACATTGCTGTCAGCTTCAACTCTTTCTCAGACAAATATTTCTCGATATACTCATCCTAAATCGGACTAATCCGGTTATTGATTTTCTCTACTTTCTCCGGGATAATATCAACTGCCATCACCTCATGATGCTGTGTATACCAATTTTTTCTCAAAATATATCACTTCTTATTCTACTAATTTCAATATAGACTTTGGTGTAATCCCAAATATATATTCATCTCTAACTTGATAAGCATTAGCTAAATATACCAGATTACTTAATTTTAATGGAATATTAAATTTAATATCTGACAATCTCAGTAAAAACTCTTGCCTATCAAGTCTAAAAAACGCCTTTGCAACGTTTTTGTTTGTATCAAAATACGACAATATTTTTTGCATTTTTTCTGCATCCTGTATTCGTATACGAAAAACATTTTTTAACATCGGAATCCATGTAAGAAAAAAAAATCGGATATAGTAAAGACAGTTATCGAATCTTAAACAGGTCATAGGTGTAGTCTACCCATTACTTTCCGACAGTAAATTTACCCCATCCAAACAAAGATTTTTGGTTGTACTTTGGGCATTTTTATTATATAATGGGAGCAGTGTTTTATGAAAGGAAGGTATATTACATGAAATTTGGTTACTTTGATGACGCAAATCGCGAATACGTCATTACAACGCCTAGAACTCCATATCCATGGATCAACTACTTAGGCACACAGGGATTCTTCTCCTTGATTTCCAACACAGCAGGAGGATATTCCTTCTACAAAGACGCTCGTCTTAGAAGAATCACACGTTATCGTTATAACAATGTTCCAATCGATATGGGTGGCCGTTACTTCTATATCAATGAGAATGGCACCATCTGGAATCCGGGCTGGTCTCCGGTAAAGACAGAACTGGATGCTTACGAATGCCGTCACGGTATGGGTTACACAATCATCTCTGGTAAGAAGAACGACCTGAAGGCAGAAGTAACTTTCTTCGTACCACAGAATTACGATGGTGAAGTACAGCAGGTAGTTCTGACAAATGAAAGCAACGCAGAGAAGACATTCGCATTCTTCTCATTTGCTGAGTGGTGTCTGTGGGATGCACAGGACGACTGCACAAACTTCCAGAGAAACTTCAGTACCGGTCGTGTAGAGGTAAAGGATTCTACTATCTACCACAAGACTGAGTACAGAGACAGACGCGATCATTACGCATTTTATTCTGTAAATGATACCATTGATGGTTACGATACAGATCGTGATGCATTCATCGGTTTGTACAACGGTTTCCATAATCCACAGGCAGTTGAAGCTGGTGTAGCAAATAACTCATTTGCAGATGGCTGGTCACCAATTGCTTCTCACTACAAGAAGATCACACTTGCTCCGGGCGAGTCTAAGACACTCATCTTCATCCTTGGTTATGTAGAGATGCCAGTCGAAGAGAAGTTCGAAGCAGATGGTAAGACAATTAATAAGGTAAAAGCGCTTGCTATGATCGACAAGTACAACACACCTGAGAAGGTTGCTGCCGGTCTTGCAGAGCTTAAACGCACATGGGATAATCTCCTTGGCATCTTAAATGTTGATACACCGGATGACAAGGTTAACCGTATGGTTAATATCTGGAACCAGTATCAGTGTATGGTTACATTCAACCTTTCACGTTCTGCTTCCTATTTCGAATCAGGCATCGGCCGTGGTATGGGATTCCGTGATTCAAACCAGGATATCCTTGGTTTCGTTCACCAGATTCCGGATCGTGCAAGAGAGAGAATTATTGATATCGCTTCTACTCAGCTTGAGGACGGCGGCTGCTACCATCAGTATCAGCCACTGACTAAGAAGGGTAACTCCGATATCGGTGGTGACTTCTCCGATGACCCATTGTGGATGATTCTTTCTGTTTCCGCTTACATCAAGGAGACAGGCGACTGGGGTATCCTTGATGAGATGGTTCCTTATGATAACGACGAGTCTAAGGCAAAGCCAATGCTTGATCACCTGAAGGTTTCCTTCTACAAGATTGTAAATAACCTTGGACCTCACGGACTTCCACTTGCAATGCGTGCAGACTGGAATGACTGTATCAACCTGTCATGCTACTCTGACACACCGGGTGAGAGCTTCCAGACATATACAAACCCTAAGTTTGCTGCTGAGGGTGGCTACTCTAAGGTGGCTGAGTCTGTTATGGTTGCTACACTTTTCACTTATGCAGGTCCGAACTATGTATCTATCCTGAAGCACCTTGGCAAGGATGACGAAGCTGCAGCTGCTCAGGCTGAGATCGATAAGATGAAGGCAAATGTTATGGAGTCCGCTTGGGATGGTGACTGGTTCCTTCGTGCTTATGATGCAAACGGCGAGAAGATGGGTTCTAAGGAATGTGAAGAAGGTAAGATCTTCATCGAGCCACAGGGCTTCGCAATCATGTCCGAGATCGGTAAGGATCAGGGCTGTGATATGAAGACGCTTGCAGCTATCGATGAGAGACTGAACACAAAGCATGGTCTGGTTCTGAACAACCCGGCTTATACAAAGTACTACATCCAGTATGGTGAGATCTCTACATATCCGGGTGGATACAAGGAGAACGCTGGTATCTTCACTCATAACAATGCATGGATCATCTGTGCTGCAGCTTATGCTGGTCAGGGTGATCAGGCATTTAAGTACTACTCAGAGATTGCTCCTGCATTCACAGAAGAGACATCTGATATCCACAAGACAGAGCCATATGTATATGGACAGATGATCGGTGGTAAGGATGCCGGTTCTGATATCGGTCAGACAGGCAAGAACTTCGGTCAGGGCAAGAACTCATGGCTGACAGGTACAGCTGCCTGGAACATGGTAGCTATCTCCCAGTACATCCTTGGTGTACAGCCTGACTTCGATGGTTTAAAAGTAGATCCTTCTATCCCATCTGCATGGGATGGCATGAAGGCAACCCGTCAGTTCCGTGGCGACACATATGAGATTGAGGTTAAGAACCCAGATCACGTATGTAAGGGTGTTAAGAGCATGACTGTAGATGGCAAGGTTGTCGATGGAAATGTAATCCCTGTTGCCGGTGATGGCAAGGCTCACAAGGTTGAGGTTGTTCTTGGTTAATTCACCTGTAACCTACAAGATAATTTGATATACAAAAGCAGCGGCTTGCACAATGTGCAGCCGCTGCTTTTGTATTCTGTGGATTTCTGCATGACATTTTATTGCAATACATCTCGCCTGACGGCTCGATGAACATTGACCGTCATATAGAAATTCGTGCAAGCACGATTTCTGCATGACATTTTATTGCACATAAAGAGGCACTGCCAGATAGCGGTGCCTCTTTATGTAGATCCTAAATTATCAGAAATCCTGTATCGGTTCGATGGATTACTCCTCGATACCATTGTTCTTAAGGTAATTAACAACATCCTCTACAGTTGCCATAGCAGCTACGTCATCTGCAGGAATCTCGCAACCATACTCTTCTTCCAAAGCCATAACGAGCTCGTAAAGATCCAATGAATCTGCTCCAAGATCATCCTTGAAAGATGTAGAGAGTTCGATTTCGCTCTCATCAACGCTAAGCTGGTCTGCAATAATTTCCTTTAACTTTTCTAACATGTTATTAGTCTCCTTTTACATTTCATTTTATAACAACACCTGCCCTTGAGTCAGGTGGTTTTTACACAAAAAACTATACAACAGCCCTATACCATATGTCAAGCCAGTATTCGTATTTTTAAAAAGCCATATTAAAATGCAATCCGTTCAAACTCCGGTACCGGCATCGGCTTTGCAAAATAAAAGCCTTGTGCAATATCACAATTCGAATCCTTCAAAAAATCCACATGTGCTTTTGTCTCAACACCTTCTGCGATTACCTGCAAATGTAGATCCTTTGCCATACCAATCGTGTGATTTACGACAATCTTACCCTTCTCAGTAGCAATCTCACTATCGAGGAACTCTTTGTCAATCTTGATCGTATCCACCGAGATATTACGAATCAGATTCAAAGATGAAAATCCGGATCCAAAATCATCCACTTCCAGCTTGAATCCAAGCTTCTGCAATCGATCAAGCACGCGGTTTAATTCCTCCGGCTTGTCCAGGAACAACGATTCTGTAATCTCCAGATTCAGCATATCCGGTGTCAGATCGTATTTATGGATCAGCTCCATCAGCGCCTTCTCCAGATCATTGTGCTGAATATGATATCTCGATATATTGACAGATATCGGTACAACAGAATGTCCCTGATCCATCCAACGACGGATATTCTTACACGCCTCTTCCCACATATATTCGTCCAGCTTCAGGATGAAACCATTTTTCTCGAACAATGGAATAAAATCATTCGGCGGAATCAGACCCTTATCCGGATGCTGCCATCTGCACAGAACTTCTGCACCACACAAGGTATTATCCTTCAACCGATATTTTGGTTGCAGATACATCTGGTACTGATGCTCTGTCAGTGCTCTCTCCATATCCTGCTCAATCTGTCCGGCACGCAACATTTCTTCCCGGTAATGCTCATCATAAAATGCGCAGAACTTCATAATATTGCCCTTTACAGTCCGCTCTGCCATCATCGCACGGTCACACATCAGATTCACCGGAATACTTCGATCATCAACCAGATAAATACCGAATTTTGTCACGATATCATACTTAAATGGATTATTGCTGATCTTCTTCCGAAGCTTCTCAATCTCTTTGATGATTTCACCTTTCTTGTCATAGCACATATAGAAGACAAACATATCGGAATGCAATCTTGCGTAATTGTTCTGATTTCCGTAGGTCTCCTGCAGAACACGTGCAACATATCGCAATACCTGATCACCCTCTGCGATTCCATGAATATCATTGATGTTCTTAAATCGTTCAATATCCAACAGTACAATGGCATAATTCTTATACAGATCCTGAATTGCCATCTGCACCTGATCATAAAACCGAATCCGATTGGAAATCCCTGTCAGCTTATCTATCTCATCCGGTGTATGATTTATGAGCTTAACCGCCTGTTCCATCATATTGTGCATCACGGCCTGCTCATTGTCGCCAAATGCTACCAATGTTGCAAGGACTGCATCTCTGCCATCAAACCAGGCAATATCATTATACCGCCAGGTTGCTACACCATCGAGTAATTCCTCATAACGTTCCCGCACCAACGGTGCCTGTGTCTTAATATGATGCATTGGACAATCCATACAAGGTGTTTCTTTCGTGCAAAGCACTTCATGGCAGATCATGCCGATCCGGTTTCCCATCAGCGCAATCGCCTTATCATTCTCATACAGGATTTCAAAAGTCGAGCGGTCAATCACCATGCTGGCTTCTCCTCCAGTATTTAAAATAGAATGAATGACCTGTTTTGCGTCCTGCATATTTAATTCTTCGGCTATCGTCCCGAAATTCATAAATTCGCTTCCTTTTAATAGGTAAATATTCATTTAGTAAACAACACAGATTTACTATAACAATGTTGGATTTTTATGTCAATTGAAAAAAGTCAAATACTTACATCTGCTAGTAATTTTCTATGTTTTTACCATATTCTTCCCTTGATTTTATATATTTTTCTATACAATAGGAGAATTGAAAAATTATCCACAATTTGCTTTCTTTAATTGTTCTTTCTTCCGTATTTATTTTTTTATTTACCAGTTGACAGGAAATACATTTTTCTCTATACTGAATAATAAGAATTATTACTATTTGCACAGTAGGATGTGGAACGGAGGTATGTATGACAACAAGCAAATATAGTCATCAGCGAGAAGCAATCATCAATTTTTTGACAGGTAGAACAGACCATCCAACTGCGGATATTGTCTACCATTATTTGCGTCAGGATCTCCCAACCATCAGCCTTGGCACCGTCTACCGGAACCTGAATCAGATGGCAGCGTCCGGCCGAATTCTGCGTCTGCATGTAGATGGTAAGACCGATCACTACGACGCGTGCACAGATCCACACGCACATCTTTTATGTACAAATTGTGGCGCTGTCCGCGATATTCCAATGAATTTTGAAGATAACCTGATTTCACAGGCTTCAGAAATCTCACCATGTCGTGTGGATAGCGTATCCGTATTATTTACAGGCTTATGCGAAGACTGTATAGAGGATGAACTATAATTAAAACCCCAACCATATACGCTTCAAACGCGCTTTGATTGGGGTTCTTATTTGTATTTTATTTTTCTATCTTGCAATATATTCTACTGCATCAGAATCATCGGATTGATTGGCACACCATTTTTCATTAACTCGAAAAACACATGTGTACCTTCTTCTGTATAATAACTGCTTGGTGGCGCGACCTCGCCGATATTCTGCGCGGTTGTAATCGTGTCTCCTTCTGCAACTGTTACATTCATCAACTGTCCATACACGGCTTTAAAGCCATTTCCCATAATTACAGTAACTGTGGTTCCATGCTCCTTATCCTCACTGACAGACTCCACAACGCCCTCATATGCAGATAATACGTTTTCACCTTCTTCCGCAGCAATCAGGATTCCCGGATTGCAACGATAGGAACGAAGCGTCTTAAAATACACAGTAGTATCCATGCTGTATGGCAGGATTACTTTTCCTTCCACCGGCCACACCAGCGTGCCTCCTTCGTTGTAAGCATTTGCAACAACAATGCCATCCTCATTCACGATAACACCATCGCTGCTTGTCTCTGCCGTCTCCGTATTACTGCTCTCTGCCTGTTCTGAACTATTTTCAGCATCTGTATTCTGTACATCACTATCCCCTGCATTTTGTTTTTCTTCAGATTGTGCGCTTCCAGCTTCTGTGGCTTGGTTGTTGCTTTCTTCTGCATTCCCAGAATCTGTCAGCTGTGCATCGGTATTTCCTGCTACTGCGTCCCCCGAATTTGCCTCTGCAGTCTCCGGTGGTTCCACCTTTGTCTCTGCAACCTGCTCCGTCGTCTCCGTAATCTCCGGGGTATTCAGGTCAACTGCCTGTTTATCCACTCCAAACTCGCTTTTGTAAGTATTGTAATTGTAAATAACCATCAGACCAACGAACGCCAAGACACCTGTACCAATCGCGATATAAAGTCCCTTTGTCCGTAGAAATTCTTTGAATCGGTCCATACTCTGCCTCCTTTTGGTTTGCTAATGCTAGTATGGACACATTATTTTCCTTTTATTCAATTATTTTCTTCTTTCTGTGCCTCAATAATCTTCCCACTGGTTGCCATCACTGCCCGCTCATAACGCGCTTTGACAGATTTGTAATTCTCCCTGCCCCATTTCGCAATATAGTCCTCTTCTGTAAAATATTGAAATTCCAGATCTGAAGCCTGTATGACCGTTGCTTCTCCCATCGCATAATACACCTTTGTCCTAAGTGCCACCGCCTGCGCCTGCATATAGCTGTCGTCTGCGCTTGCATCCACAATTCCCGGCATGATATGCGCCACATACACCTCCACATCAACCAGGTCATTTCCAGCTTTTGTCTGCACGAGCACATCTCTTCCTGTTGAGACATTCTCCAGGGAATTCATACGATCCCCCTGCTTCCCATTGATACAAAACGTAACCAGACATGGCGCCACAATCGCACATATAACGGCAGCGATAATATATGGAAATATTTTCATATGCGGCAGCTTTCTTTTTGTTCTTTTTATTATATGAATAAATACTTCGTGGCATGCCATGTTTTTTGTGTGTTATTTATTTACTTGAAACTTATATCGGGATTTTAAGTGTTGCTGCCATTCTGCTTATCATTTCCGCCGCGTCCCGTTTATGATTGTTTTTTCCGTTTATAATTGTTGTTGCTTTTTCTTGACATATGTCCGTGAATGTCTATAATAATATCAGAGTGTTTTGTCATATATGGCTGCGCGAAGGGGCACACCACCACGGGTGTGGTTTTTTCGCGTGGCTTTTTTGATATTACTGGCATCTGCATGACTGTTTTGTTTTATTTAACGAATGCGGATATAAACAATACTACTATTTCATAAATTGGAGGTTCTTACTATGGAGAATAACAACGATGTTTTTATGCTTGGCGGACATGAATTTCATTCCCGCTTTATCTTAGGTTCCGGAAAATACAATTCCCACTTGATACGTGCAGCAGTTGAATATGCCGATGCAGAAATCGTCACACTTGCCCTGCGCCGTGCCAATACCAGACCGGAAGAGAATATTCTGGACTTTATCCCGGAGCATGTAACACTGCTGCCGAACACATCCGGCGCAAGAAATGCAGAGGAAGCAATTCGCATCGCCCGCCTTGCACGGAAAATGGCTGGCACCGATTTCGTCAAGGTTGAAATCATGCGCGATTCCAAATACCTGCTTCCTGACAATCAGGAGACGATCAAAGCAACCGAGGTATTGGCAAAAGAAGGGTTTGTTGTTATGCCTTACATGTATCCGGACCTGAATGTTGCCCGCGATCTGGTAGATGCAGGTGCCGCCTGTATCATGCCTCTTGCATCCCCAATCGGTTCCAATAAAGGACTTGCAACAAAGGATTTCATCCAGATTCTGATTGATGAGATTGACCTTCCAATCATTGTAGATGCCGGTATTGGCCGCCCTTCCCAGGCTTGTGAAGCAATGGAAATGGGCGCTGCTGCCATTATGGCAAATACAGCCATTGCAACAGCTGGCGATATTCCAATGATGGCAAGTGCATTTAAAGATGCGATTATCGCCGGTCGTAAGGCATATCTGGCTGGTCCTGGTCGTGTACTTGACAAGGGGAGCGCAGCTTCCGATCCACTAACCGGATTTTTGCGGTAAGTTCTGTATTCAGACAAATCATGTGATGATTTGGAGCTTTTCCTGTTTTTCTGAGTGATTTGCTCCAAACTCGGCTACAACAAGGAGGAATAATAACGAATGGAACAAGAATATACAATAGATAATTCTTACCTCTCACCGGAAGCGCAAAAGCGTAAGAAAGATCTGGAGGAAAACCCAGCATCCCGCACCAACCATATGGAGTATATGGAAGGCATGGAAGTGCTGGATTCAGATATCAAGGACAAAGTACGTGCAGCCATGCAATCCTATGACTACAACGCCTACACCGACGCAGATGTGCGCACAGCCCTTGCAAATGCAAAGCAGGGTCACTGTGGCATCGAGGATTTCAAAGCGTTTTTATCTCCTGCTGCACTTCCACATTTGGAGGAAATGGCTGCTCTGGCACAGAAGGAGCGGTTGGCACATTTTGGCGACTGTGTGTACATTTTCACCCCGCTATACATTGCAAACTATTGCGAGAATTACTGTGTGTACTGCGGTTTCAACTGCTACAACCACATTCATAGAAAAAAGCTTACCGAAGCGGAAATGGAAGCAGAGATGAAGGTCATTGCAGATTCCGGCATTGAGGAAATCCTGATGCTGACCGGTGAGAGCCGCGCTGTAAGTGACGTGAAATACATCGGTGAAGCGTGCAAGCTGGCGCGGAAATATTTCCGGAATATCGGTCTGGAGATCTACCCGGTCAATACTGACGAATACCAC
The DNA here is from genome assembly GCF_056872695.1 of Wujia sp. Lineage (NCBI taxonomy): Bacteria > Bacillati > Bacillota > Clostridia > Lachnospirales > Lachnospiraceae > Wujia > Wujia sp. The sequence goes on from NZ_DBMFCD010000002.1 coordinate 258,242, forward strand.
TATCTGCATGAGTGCGGTGCCGACTACATCACCGTATTCCAGGAGACATACAACCCAGACAAATACGAGACACTTCATCTGATGGGTCACAAGCGTGTATGGCCATACCGTTTTGATGCACAGGAGCGCGCGCTTCGCGGCGGCATGCGTGGCGTCGGATTCTCCGCTTTGCTCGGTCTTGACGATTACCACACAGATGCGCTTGCAACAGCCCTGCATGTATATTACCTACAGCGGAAGTACCCACATGCAGAAATGTCTATTTCCTGTCCGCGCCTTCGTCCGATCATCAACAACGACAAGATCAATCCAAAGGATGTCCACGAAAATGTCCTCTGCCAAATCTTATGCGCTTACCGGTTGTTCCTTCCATTTGCAGCAATCACCGTTTCTTCCCGTGAGGAAGCTCGTTTCCGTAACGGCATCATCCGCATCGCCGCAACAAAGATTTCGGCAGGTGTATCCACAGGTATCGGCGACCACAAGGAGAAATACGAAGCGCATGAAGTAACAAAGATAGGTTCTGCCCAGAAAAGTGCGAATTCTAGCGAACAGACAGATGATGGTCTGGCATGCACAAATAACGCTTCACAGGCTGATGCTGCTCACGCATACGCAAATAACGCTTCACAGGCTGATGCTGCAGATGCCGGTGATGAGCAGTTCGAGATTGCTGACAACCGTAGTTTTGAAGAAATCTACGATGCCATCCGCGCTCAGAGCATGCAGCCAGTATTGAATGACTACTTGTACACGGAGGAATATCATAATTAGGTTGTTAGTATTCTTCTGATACGACCATATAAACATGCCATTTGGAGCAATTATGTTAATTATCTGAATTCGCTCCAACCTGTATCGACTTGGGTTCTCTTTGGTTGGAGTATAATTACTTTTTACTTTCAATTTGCTCCAACCATTATTGACTTACTTTCTCTTTGGTTGGTGCAAACCCATAAATATCATGAATTTTACAACAAAGGATGTTGAACGAATATGACAATGAACACGCGAATCGCAGTAACAAATCGAACAATATGCTATGAATTATACAAACAAGCAGGCTTAGCAAGCGCAGAGGATACACCTCTCACTTGCTTATCCCGCCAGATTTGTGCACTGCTAAACAGTGATTCTTATGATAAAATTCTGATTCGGGAGAAAGATTTAAGCGAAGAAGAATACCATACATTTATAGCTGGTATTTTCTCTGCACAACATTCCTATCCCTCCGCGGCTAACTTGACCTCCAATATTATTGTGCATAATTTTCCTGCGATTGCAGAAGCATTCGGTACAGATCTGCACCTGCCTTTTTCTGTGTTTACTGATTTACTAGGTCACTCAGGCTATTCAGTACAAAATAATTTTCTATCCGACAGACACACCCTGACTTATGGCTCTTCCGTTGTGACTTCATATACTGGCTTAACTCACGGGAATACTATTGTATCTGTAGCAACTCCGTCTAAAAGCTTCCGAGAAAAATATCCTCACATTCAGAGAATCGGAACCTCTATTCACAGTGTTGAAGATGCAGTCTTTGCAGAATCACATGGTGCAGACTACATCACCGCCGGACATATCTTTACAACAGATTGTAAAAAAGGGCTTCCAGGGAGGGGCGTTGATTGGTTGAAATCCATATGCAATGCCGTTCCTATTCCAGTGTACGCCATCGGTGGAATTTCAGATGCAAATGTTTCCATGTTATGTAATTGTAACATAGATGGATATTGCATGATGTCGGCGTCCATGAAACCAATTCTATCCGAATAATTGAGCGTACCATATAAGGTAATAAAGCTTATTACTGACAGATTACCTACTTTGACTAACCTAATTAATTTCTTACAATTTGGAGCATTTCCCCTTTTTGCTTACTTTACCTCTACTCTGTCACATACTTTTAAGATTTACTATATTGTAACTTCATCACATATTTTTGGATTTTTCTCTGTTGCAACTCCATCACATGTTCTTCGTTTAGTGCAAATCTTATATTTTATCTGTTTTTCAACACTCTATTTTTCTTTAAATTTGTGCAAATCTCCTAAACTTACATTCTCTACTCAAAAAGTTCTTTACAAGCCTACATCATTCATGCTACTGTTTACCCATGGTTAGCTCATTTATTTCTTTAATGAGTCTTCTATATTCTTATCTATACCCCATTTTTTGAGTATAATAAGCAAATTTCTTCCTACTGTAAGCATGGCATCTATCCTGATGACAGTTTAATTCTGACATATGAAGCCAGACGCGCTCCTCTTGATTCTGACTGGGTTCGACAAATTATAGAACATTATTTCTTATAATTTTTTTTGGAGCTACATCTATTATTTAATGTTATTTGCTCCGACTAACTTTTCTATTATTTCTTCCGACTTGGAGTAATTTCTTATTTTTTCTATTGTTACTCCTTGTCACCTTTCTATTATTTCTTATGACTTGGTGCAAATCTCTTATTTTTTCTTTCTTGCTCCAAGTCATTTTTCTTCTTTCTCTTCCCGCTTGGAGTAAGCTTCCTAATCTGCTTGCTTTGCTCCAACTACAGTTTTTCATCAAACCCCACTCTTGGAGTAAGCATCCCTAACCAGCTTGCTTTACTCCAATTCCAGCTTTTCATCAATCTCCACTCTTGGAGTAAGCTTCCTAACCAGCTTGCTTTACTCCAATTCCAGTTTTTCATCCCCCCCACACTTGGAGCAAGCTTCCCTAATCAGCTTGCTTTACTCCAACTAAAGCTTTCCATCAATCTCCACTCTTGGAATAATCTTCCCTAATCAGCTTGCTTTGCTCCAATTCCAGCTTTTCACCAATCTCCACACTTGGAGCAAGCTTCCTAATCCAGCTTGCTTTGCTCCAAAAAAGGCTGCCACCATCGGTGACAGCCTTCTGTATAACCTGCGCACGCATCCGCGCGCTTCTATTCCTATCTATAAAATTACAATGTAACTTCTACTTTCTCAAGCTTCCAGATCTCCTGTGCATACTCTTCAATTGTTCTATCAGAAGAGAACTTACCGGCACAAGCAGTATTCAGCATAACCATCTTAGCCCAGTTAGCCTTATCCTTGTATGCCTTGTTTACACGCTTCTGTGCATCTGCATAAGAATCGAAATCCTTCAATGTGAAGTATACGTCCTTCATTACAAGAGAATCATATAAGTCACGGAACAATTCCTTATCGCCATTTGAGTAAGTGCCATCTACCAGCTGGTCAAGAACCTTCTTAACCTTTGGATTTGAATTGTAGATGTCCATTGGATAGTAACCGCCATCCTTCTCATACTTCATTACTTCCTCAGCTGAAAGTCCGAAGATAAATGCGTTCTCCTTACCAACTTCCTCTACGATCTCTACGTTTGCACCATCCATCGTACCAAGTGTAACAGCACCGTTCAACATGAACTTCATGTTACCTGTACCAGAAGCCTCACGGGAAGCTGTTGAGATCTGCTCCGATACATCTGCTGCGGCGAAGATGATCTCTGCGTTTGATACACGGTAGTTCTCGATGAATACAACCTTGATCTTGCCCTTGATAGACTTATCGTTGTTGATCACGTCTGCAACAGAGTTGATCAGCTTGATTGTAAGCTTTGCTGTCTTGTAACCGGCAGCTGCCTTTGCACCGAAGATAAATGTTGTTGGCTCAAAATCCATATCCGGATTTGCCTTCAACTCATTGTACAGATGCATAACATGAAGGATGTTAAGCTGCTGTCTCTTATACTCATGAAGTCTCTTAACCTGAACATCGAAGATAGAGTTCGGATCTACATCGATACCATTGTGTTCCTTGATGTACTCAGCCAGACGAACCTTGTTCTTGTACTTAATGTCCATGAACTCCTTCTGAGCCTTCTTGTCTGTTGCGTACTTCTTCAGACCTTCAAGCACCGGAAGATCTGTGATCCAGCCGTCGCCGACCTTCTTTGTAGCCCAATCAGCAAGCAATGGGTTTGCATGGAGAAGGAATCTTCTCTGTGTAATACCGTTTGTCTTGTTGTTGAACTGCTCCGGACGCATCTCGTAGAAATCACGAAGCTCACGCTTCTTTAAGATCTCTGTATGAAGCTGTGCTACACCATTTACGGAGTAAGATCCGACGATTGCAAGGTGTGCCATCTTAACCTGACCATCATAGAGGATAGCCATGCTGCGAACCTTATCCTGGTTGCCCGGATACATATCTTCGATCTTAAGAACGAATCTACGGTTGATCTCATCTACGATCTGATATACTCTAGGAAGAAGCTTCTGGAAGAGGTCGATTGGCCACTTCTCAAGTGCCTCAGCCATGATTGTATGGTTTGTATATGCGCATGTTCTGCAAGTGATATCCCAGGCATCATCCCACTCAAGATTCTCCTCATCAACAAGGATTCTCATAAGCTCTGCTACTGTTACAGTTGGATGTGTATCATTCAGCTGGAATGTAACCTTGTTTGGAAGATCATGGATATCTGCGTTGTTCTCCTTGAACTTCAGGATTGCTCTCTGTACAGAAGCGGATACGAAGAAGTACTGCTGCTTCAGACGAAGCTCCTTGCCTGAATAATGGTTATCGTTTGGATAAAGTACCTCAACGATGTTACGGGCAAGGTTTGCCTGCTCTACTGCGTTCTGATACTCACCTTTATCAAATGAATTAAGGTTGAACTCCTGTACCGGCTCTGCATCCCAGATACGGAGTGTATTTACAACATTATTGCCATATCCAATGATTGGAAGATCATATGGAATCGCACGAACTGCCTGATAATCCTTGTGTACGAAGTAATTCTTTCCCTCTCTGCATTCTGTCGCTACATAGCCACCGAACTTAACCTCTACTTCATACTCCGGACGCTTTACCTCAAATGGATTGCCGTTCTTCAACCAGTTATCCGGCTTCTCAATCTGATAACCATTCTCGATTGCCTGCTTGAACATACCGTAACGATAACGGATACCACAGCCATATGCCGGGTAGTTTAATGTAGCAAGGGAATCCAGGAAACATGCAGCCAGTCTACCAAGACCACCATTACCAAGTGCTGCATCCGGCTCCTGATCCTCGATTACGTTCAGGTCAAAACCAAGCTCTGACAATGCTTCCTTCACCTGCTCATAGCATGTGAGGTTGATCATATTATTACCAAGTGCACGGCCCATAAGGAACTCCATAGACAGGTAGTAAACAGTCTTTGCATTCTTCTCCTCGTATGCCTTCTGCGTAGCAATCCAGCGATCAATGATATGATCCTTCACTGCGTAGGACACTGCCTGAAATACCTGTTCCTGTGTTGCTTCATCGATTGTCTTACGGAAAAGGTTTTTGACGTTGTTAATGACGTCCTTCTTGAAGCTTTCCTTATCGAAATCAGCCATCTTCTTCATAGAATTAATCCTCCTTGTTTATGTGCGTATGTGCATCCGAAAATGCCCACACTTATCTTACGTAACATGTCTCCTGTCCCACCCCATTGCAGTCATATATCTATATTGAGACATGTTATGCGAAGCATTTCTGCCTCCATTTCATCACATTCAGTGTAGCAGACATAATTACACGATACAATGAAAAATGTATTTTTCGTTACATCTGCCCATGAATGTGTGAATTAACAAAAAATTTTATACAATTTGCTTGCAAATCCTCTGTTTGATTTGCAGAACTTTACTTATTATTTACTTACTTCCACGCCGATCGTAACCTTCTCGCCGTTGATGTTCCACTCTTTTGAGTTGTCACAGGCTGCATCCATCACAAATGCATCGGCAAGTACGACACGCTTGATCTCGTCTGCGTTCTTCTCCATCACGTCTGCGATCTTCGCATTGCCGGTTACATAGACCTTGATGCGGTCTGTTACCTGGAAGTCAGAATCCTTACGCATCGTCTGGATCTTAGAGATCACCTCTCGCACATAGCCTTCCTCTATCAGCTCCGGTGTCAGGGTTGTGTCGATAACAACTGTTACATAGTTATCGCCCTCTGTCACATAGCCTTCCATCTTCGCTACATCGATCAGCAGATCTTCCTCAGCGAGTGCAATCTCTGTGTCATCTGCTGTGAACTTGATCACACCGTCTGCCTTGAGCTCGCTCATCGCTTTGTTGCCATCGACATTTGCAAGGTATTCCTTGATTGCGTTCAGATGCTTGCCATACTTTGGTCCGACGGTACGAAGCTGTGGCTTGAACGAGTATGCGGTAAATGCAGACAGGTCTTCCTTGAACTCTACATTCTTCACATTCAGCTCGTCACGCAGGATATCTACGAAATAATCATCCAGTGCCTTGGCAGCCTTGATGTACATATTTGCAATCGGCTGACGGGACTTGATGTTCGCAGTATTTCTTGCGGCACGTCCAAATACAACGACCTTCAGTACTTCATCCATGCTTGCTTCAAGCTCCGGATCGATCATGGACTCGTTCACCTCTGGGAAGTCACACAGGTGGATGGATTCCGGTGCATTCTTATCTACCGTGCGAACTAAGTTCTGGTAGATATCCTCTGTCAAAAACGGAATCATCGGTGCTGCGGTCTTGCAGAGTGTCACGAGTGCCGTATAAAGTGTCATGTATGCGTTGATCTTATCCTGTGGCATATCCTTTGCCCAGTAACGCTCACGGCAACGTCTGACATACCAGTTACTCATATCATCGACAAACTCCGCGAGTGCCTTAGTTGCCTCCGGAATCCGGTAGTTGCCCAGGTTATCATCTACGGACTTCACCATGGAATTAAGCTTTGACAACAGCCATTTATCCATCACGGACAGCTTGTCATACTCCAATGTATATTTGGTTGGATCAAACTCATCAATATTTGCATACAACACATAGAATGCGTAAGTGTTCCAGAGTGTACCCATGAACTTTCTCTGGCCTTCAACTACTGCATCCTCATGGAAGCGGTTTGGAAGCCAAGGTGCGGAGTTGCTGTAGAAGTACCAGCGGATCGCATCTGCACCATACTTGTTCAGAGCCTCCATCGGATCTACCGCGTTACCCTTGGACTTACTCATCTTCTGTCCGTCCTTATCCTGTACGTGTCCAAGCACGATAACGTTCTTGTAAGGTGCCTTGTCAAACAGCAATGTGGAGATTGCCATCAGAGAATAGAACCATCCTCTTGTCTGGTCAACTGCCTCACTGATGAAGTCTGCCGGGAAGTTGTCCTCGAAGATATCCTGATTCTCAAACGGATAATGCCACTGTGCAAATGGCATCGCACCGGAGTCGAACCAGCAGTCGATAACCTCCGGCACACGCTTCATCTCGCCGCCACAATCCGGACATGTAATTGTTACCGCATCAATGTATGGGCGGTGAAGCTCGATATCATCCGGGCAGTTCTTGCTCATGGATTTGAGTTCCTCGATCGAACCGATCGCGTGGCGCTTGCCACATGAGCACTCCCAGATATTCAGCGGAGTTCCCCAGTAACGGTTACGGGACAGACCCCAGTCCTGAACATTTTCCAGCCATGCGCCAAAACGTCCCTTACCGATACCTTCTGGAATCCAGTTTACAGTGTTATTATTCTTCACCAGTCTGTCCTTCACTGCGGACATCTTGATGAACCATGTATCTCTCGCATAGTAGATAAGCGGTGTGTCGCATCTCCAACAGTGTGGATACTCATGCTCGAACTTCGGAGCGTCGAACAGAAGTCCTGCCTTCTCCAGATCAACCAGTACCGGCTTATCTGCATCCTTTACAAACAGTCCTGCATAAGGTGTTTCCTTTGTCATATCACCCTTGCCATCGACAAACTGTACGAATGGAAGGTCGTATTTTCTTCCGACGTTTGCATCGTCCTCACCAAATGCCGGTGCGATATGAACGATACCGGTACCGTCGGACATCGTTACATAGGAATCGCATGTAATGTAATGTCCTTTCTGTGGAAGCTTTGCAACATACTCCTTTGTGCACTCAAAAAGCGGCTCGTATTCCTTGCCCTCTAATTCCTTACCCTTATAGGTCTCGAGGATTTCATATGCAGGTGTTCCCTCTGCAATCTTCTCTTCCTTGACAAGCTTCTCTGCCATGCCGCCAAGTACCTTGTCAAGCAGAGCCTCTGCCATGTAGTAAGTATAGCCGTCTGCTGCCTTTACCTTGCAGTAGTTCTCATCCGGATTCACACAGAGTGCCACATTACTTGGAAGTGTCCAAGGTGTTGTCGTCCATGCAAGGAAATACGCATCCTCACCGATCACCTTGAAACGTACCACAGCGGAACGTTCCTTGACTGTCTTATACCCCTGTGCTACCTCATGTGACGAAAGCGGTGTTCCACAACGTGGACAATAAGGTACGATCTTGAATCCCTTGTAGAGAAGTCCGTCGTCCCAGATCTTCTTCAATGCCCACCATTCGGACTCGATAAATGTATTGTGATATGTGACATACGGATTATCCATATCTGCCCAGAATCCTACCTTGTTGGAGAATTCTTCCCACATACCTTTGTATTTCCATACGGACTCTTTGCATTTGCGGATAAACGGATCTAAGCCATACGCCTCAATCTGCTCCTTGCCATCGATACCAAGCTCTTTCTCGATCTCGAGCTCAACCGGAAGACCGTGTGTGTCCCATCCGGCCTTACGGATAATCTTATGTCCCTTCATTGTCTGATATCGCGGAATCATATCCTTGATCACACGTGTCAGCACATGGCCGATATGCGGCTTGCCGTTTGCCGTTGGAGGGCCGTCATAAAATGTATAGGTCGGCAGGTCCTTTTTCTCTTCGATACTCTTCTCGAAGATCTCGTTCTCTTTCCAGAACTTGAGTACTTTTTCTTCCCGGCTGGTGAAGTCCAGCTTTGTAGAAACCTTTTCGTACATACTTCTATATTTCCTTTCTTATTATGTTTGATTTTCATGCATATCTGTATCTGTCATAAAAATAGATTTTCGACTGATTCACAGACCTATCCAAGTTTTCAGTATAACGCATAACCCAAGGAAATGTCAATAAATCCCTACCATGTCACTTCCTACAGTTATACTATGTCACTTCTGTCAGTTATAAATATATTTTTCTATGAATATCCGAAAAAACATGCATCTTCATTTTTGTAAAAAGGAAATGACATATGATGTTTCTTTTGCTATAATAATTAAATGATTATCATGCTATGTTTTAAGCATATGTCATTACATGATACGGAAGGAGTTTCATATGATTAATTTTAAAGTTGGAATTATGGGTGCCGGGAAGATTGCCGGTGTTATTGCAGATACTCTCAGAGATTTAGATGCATTCGAAGCATACGCAATTGCTTCCCGCGATATAGAAAAAGCAGAGACCTTTGCCAAAGAACACGGCGTTACAAAATATTATGGTTCTTATGAGGAATTGGTTGCGGATCCGGATGTAGAGCTCATCTATATCGCAACCCCGCATTCTCATCACGCAGAACATGCAAAGCTTTGCTTAAATGCCGGGAAACCGGTTCTGGTAGAGAAAGCATTTTCTTATAATGCAGCTACTACCGAAGACGTCTTAAAGCTTGCCAGAGAGAAAAATCTGTTCTGTGGCGAAGCAATGTGGATCCGTTTCATGCCGATGTACCGTCTGATGGCAGAGTACATCCAAAAGGGTGCGATCGGACGTGTCAATAATATCACCTGCTCTCTTGGCTATTCTCTTCTGAAAGAAGAACGCCTGACCAAGCCGGAGCTTGCCGGCGGTGCATTACTCGATCTTGGTGTATATCCACTCAACCTTATCTCCATGGTTTACGGCAGTGAACCACCAATGATCGGTTCTACCTGTGCAAAACTCGACACAGGCGTGGATGCACAGGAAGCACTGCAGATTTCATACAAAGGTGGCAGATGTGCAAACGCATTTGTCACAATGATGTACCAGCCTGACAACAATGCAAAAATCTATGGTGACCGCGGATATATCGAGATTGACAACATCAACTGTCCGGAGACATTCCGCATCTATAATACCGATCACAAGCTTGTGCTTGAGACGAAAAAACCGGACAAGCAGACAACCGGTTATGAATTCGAGTTTATCGCAGCCAGAGACGCGATCATTGTTGGTCAGACTGAGTGTCCGGAGATGCCGCATGCAGAGACACTCCGCATCATGCAGATCTGCGATTCCCTGAGAAATACATGGCAGATTAAATACCCAATGGAATAATCTCTTTAAACTGTTACCCATACACATCCACCGGACAATGAGATTCTCATATGTCCGGTGTTTTATTTTTCAGACATTTCCTGTATCTTTCTCAATCCAAAATAAACTGCCGTTCCCGCTTGCGCAACCATACTTCCTGGATTTTCGGAAATTGCGCATGCAAAGTTTTCATGTACGTAGATCCAATTGCCACCTGTTCAGAATTTCGCATTGTGATTACTCGATTTGTATAGTCAATACTTTGTACATAATTTGCATTGATGATCCCACTTCGAGAACACTGTTGCAAATACCACACATCTGCAACTTCCAGAAATTGCTGCAGGGTAATATAATGCACCTCATATTTAACACCATCATGCAAACTCACCTCAACACCCCGCTTTAATGTCTGTACATGACTGATTTCTGCACATTTTACCGGATATAACACATTCTGGTTCTGAATATACAGCATCCGTGCCTCTATTTTATCCTGTCGCGGCATCGCACAAGTCTGTGCATGCTTGCACCGGGACTCCCGCAATGCGAGACCGAGCGTTTCACACAGTCGATGTTCAATCGCCAGTGTGTCAATAATATCATAACAGCTCAGTTTCTGATCACAATAACTGCTTGGATCTTCCACATCTGATATCAGTATCATTGGTGTTTTTTCATATCGTTTTAGTCTTCGCGCAGATTCCATAAACCGATAGGCATCTGCCATATTCTGGTGAAACTGCACCTCCGATGGTCCACACACCAGAACATCTACCTGATGTTCCACGATTATACGATATGCTGCGCTGTAAGTTCTTGCTATTTTTACGGAATATTCCAGCGATAGCTGGTTCACGATCATACGACTTCTGTTCAGTATCTGTTTATCCCCCAAGACAAACAAAACCATCTTTCTCTCCTTCAATATAGTCTCCCCTCGTAAATAAAAGCAGAAAAACACCCCTCTTGTCTTTCTGCTTTTTCTCTTTTAGTTACAATATTTGTCAATCAATGCCAGTGCTTCGTCCATCTTCTCTACCGGAATCTGCCCCGGAGCAGACGCTTCCGCAAAGCTTGCAAATGTGATTGCACTGCCAAACACCTGACCGCTGATCCGGCTGACTGCCCCCATCTTCCCCATCGACATCGTGACAACCGGCACCTCTGCATACGCTTCCTGCATCATAGCCGTTGCAGCAAGCAGATTCACCACATGCAGTTTGTTTTCCGGCATTACCGCAATCTTCACAACATCCGCGCCAAAATCCTGCATACTCCGCAACCGGTTCACAATCGTGGATGCATCCGGTGTGGTCTGAAAATCATGGTTCGACATGATGATCTTTACCCCTTTATCCTTTGCAAGCCCGATTAATTCCTTCGCCTGTTCTGCCCCGGAGAACAATTCGATGTCTACCATATCCGCCAGATGCCCTTCAATCACATGCTGATTGATCTGTGCAATCGTCGGAGACGAAAATGCAAGTGGCTCTCCACCTTCTGCTTCGCTGCGGATTGTGAACAAAAGTACCTTGTCATCCAGAACTTCAGCCACCTTTTTCAGCAGATCATCAAGCTGCTCATAATCAGACAATATATCCAGATAATCGCCACGAAGCTCCACCATATCAATGGCAGAGCTTCTATGTGACTGTTTTATCTGATTCGCCTGCGCTATGATTTCATCCGCCGTCCGTCCGACCAATGGTACACAGATCTTCGGTCGATCAAACCCGATGATGCAGTGTTTTATCTTACAATAACGAATCATATAATTTCCTCTATTTTATTAGTTCTACTGCTTCGTGAAATACTTCGTAGAAAGTCCTTCCAGCAACTGCTCCACGCTGAAGCTGTCGTCATCCAAATAGATACTGACAGTCTCAACCAGATATACGCCCGGCTCGATCTCTACAACTGCGGTCATATCCATGCAGTTCATCTCAAAAGCAACATACTTCTCAACACTATACAGAACCTCTCTGCCATCGACGGTTGCCGTCTGATTCAGGTTTGATTCCTGTACATCATAGCTATCTATGTTCGACATAGAATAGAACGAATCGTCCAGTGCTGACTGCAGATCATCGTTCTGGTCAAGTGCGTAATCGATTGTTGAATATTCATCTGTCGAAAAGCTGACGGTATAGTCACTCGCATAGTTGAACTCAAATCCATCAATCGTTCCATTTACCTTATACTTCACAGAGTCGTCATAGGTAGATACTACAGCGTCATCCAGAGTCTTCTCCTGTGCATCATCTGTTGCGATTTCTTCGTCCGGATACTCTTCCTCTGTATCCTCAACGATCGGCTCTGCTGAGAACAAGCCTTCTAATATGTTGAAAAATTTATTCAAAGACGCATCCTTTTCCAGACGTTCTACCCAAGCCTGCATCTTGGCATCGTTCTTCTCCGTGAATGTGTTCAGATCATCTTCCGTCATGGTCTCGATATCCAGCACGTCTGCACTGTCATCCTTCGGTGTAACCTGAATCTTTGACGTATCCAGTGTCTGGCTGAATGCTCCGGTGCATATGGTCTTTCCTGCCGCCTTCACTTCGAAGGAATCTAAAGCAAGCGTATACGCAACACCCTTCTTAATATCCTTCCAGCCGCCTTTGTAGCTGATTTCATAGACATCTGCGCCTACGATATCCGCACGTGCAGCGCCGCTCACAGAATTATCCTGTTTGTTGAAGCTCTTCTCAAGCTCAATCGTGAAATAATCCGTTGCGGAGATTGTCGTCTTCGATGTAGTCGTATCTCCGGCTTCTGTGATTACTTTGTTGATATCAACATCGAATTCCGTATCCCCATAGAATACTGTGACAGTACCATTCGTATTTCCCTTGATATCATGTGCCTCATATTTGATTCCGGCCTTTGTACCCGATACATCAAAGCTTATGTTACCGGATACATCATTATCTCCATAATCTGCCCAGAAATCATAATCAATCTTAACCATGCCCATGAGGGAGACAGAATCTTTGCATGTTATCTTGACAGCCTTCTTATCCTTCACATATACCTTTACCTGCAGGTCGCTGGTGATGATACTTGGAATCATCGCCTTTACCTGCTCCATGGAACTCTTATACTCTTCAGCACTCATGCCACTGTTTTGAAGTGCAGATTCTGACTCTGTCACAGCCTCTGTCAGTCCATCAAGCGCTGTAGTACATGCTTTCTGCAGATCCTCCTTGGTCCAGGTCACATAATATTCCTTCGCTGTGACATTCTGACCATTTACCGTAATCTTTGCCTTTCCCTGCTTCTCAAACTGCGCTGCATCCCAGACTGTCTCAAGTGCATCTACATACTCGCTCTGAACGCCTGTACCGTCTGCACTCTGTGCGAACACATTCATATCAATATGAGGCATGCTTCCTGCATCTAAACCAAGCGAATCTCCAAGTGGAGAATTCACAATTGCACCAAATGGATCATCCGTTGGATATGACAGATATCCATCAAACACCTCAGGGAATGCAACATACATCTTCTCACTGTCTGCATATACATCTCCACTAAGCAGTTCACTGTCGCCAATGGTTACAGCCATCGTACCTGACAACTCCTGATTCTTCTGATCTACTTCTGAATCTACAGAAACTCCTACACTGCTGGTATCACTTCCTTCTCCCACCGCAATTGAAAAACTGCCGTTACTCGTTCCACCTTTTTCATTATAGGCATTCAATATATCATCGTAGCCAATCAGATCATTCAATGCTTCTTCCTTGGTGTAAGAGGCATATGTCTCTGCCAATGCATCCAGAACCACTTCTTTATCCGACTTGAAAAGCTTCGGAAGGAAAATGACACCACATATAACAAGTGCAACAACCGCCACACCACTTCCGATGATTGCAGCTAATCTGCCCTTTGTCATCGGTTTTTTCGGCTTCTTCGGTTTTCCACCGCCTGCCTGCGGCTGCATCGGCTGCTGTCCCGGCTGCTGTCCGTAATATCCAGTCATATCCGGCTGTCCCGGCTGCTGTCCGTAATATCCAGCCACTCCGGCCTGTCCCGGCTGCTGTCCGTAATATCCAGTCATGTCCGGCTGTCCCGGCTGCTGTCCGTAATATCCAGTCATGTCCGGCTGTCCCGGCTGCTGTCCGTAATATCCAGTCATGTCCGGCTGTCCCGACTGCTGATCGTAGTATCCTGTCATATCCGGTTGTACAGGCTGCTGTGGATTCACATTTCCGGATGAATCCGGAAATCCTCCCTGCTGTGTGTTATTTTCGTCCATTCTACCCCTCCCATAAAACATTCTCTCTTAATAAATCTTCGCTTCTTCCTCGCCATTTAATACACGCAGTGCGCCCTGTGCCAGGGCAAGAAGCTCGTCTTCGCCACCGTATACGGTAACCGGTGCGATAAACTTTACTCTCTTTGTGATCTCTTCGGTTGCGTACTTGCCATATGCGATACCGCCTGTCAGGATGATCTGATCAACCTTACCGGAGAGAACCGCTGCCTGTGCTCCGATATCCTTCGATACCTGATATAAGAATGCATCGAATACAAGCTGTGCATGCTTGTCACCATTCTTTGCCATAGCCTCGATATCTCTTGCATCGTTTGAACCACAGTATGCATTGAAGCCTGCCTTACCAACCAGCTGCTTGATCATTTCCTTCTCTGTGTATTTGCCTGAGTAGCACAGACGAACCAGCTCGCCGTTTGGAACACCACCGGCACGCTCCGGAGAGAATGCACCATCGCCATCCAATGCATTGAATACATCGACTACCTTACCGCCTGTATGGGCACCTACGGAAACACCGCCACCCATATGAACAACGATGAGGTTCAAATCCTCGTACTTCTTACCAACTTCCTTTGCATAACGCTTTGCAACTGCCTTCTGGTTTAATGCATGGAAGATACTTGTTCTAGGAAGCTCCGGATGTCCGGAAAGTCTTGCAACATCCTGTAACTCGTCAACAACAACCGGGTCTACGATATAAGCAGGGATTCCAAGCTCGTCAGCGAAATCCTTTGCCAAGATACCACCAAGGTTTGATGCATGCTCACCACGCTTTGCCTCTACTAAGTCCTTTACCAGCTCATCGGTAACTGTGTATGTACCACCTGGGATTGGCTTAAGCAGACCACCACGGCCTACAACAACATCCAGTGTCTTAATATCGAAATTATTCTCAGCCAAAACCTTAGCGATGACATCCTTACGGAAATCCTTCTGTGCAACAATCGAATCGTACTGTGCAATCTCCTCAGTCGAGTGACGCAGTGTCTCCTCGAACAACAATGTCTCATCTTCGAATACACCAATCTTTGTAGATGTAGAACCCGGATTGATGATCAATGACTTATAACTCATTTTATTATCCTCCTTTATATGTATGCAAATGTGCAATATATATGTATATCGGTTGGACATACGGAACTATTCTACGCAGACGCGCTCTCGCTCGGTTCAGCACGCAGTGGTACTAAATTCGCGACAAAAACAGTCGCTCATTAAGTGCCAGCGTGCTTCAACGGTCTGCTTAAGAATCAGTTCCGTATGCCCAACCATATCTGCTATATCTTTCTGCACATTTGAATATGCTTGTAATTACTGGTTCTTCTTTAAGTTCTCAGCTACGATCGCTGCAAGGGCAATCGAATTGACCTTTGTCTCAAATGTATCGGAACGGGATGTCAGAATAACCGGTGCCTTTGTACCTGTTAAGATACAGCCATTCTTAACCTTTGCTGTGTGAACCAGTGTCTTATATGTGATATTACCTGCGTGAATGTCCGGGAACAATAAGATATCTGCATCACCGACAATCTTACGATTTGTTGCTCCCTTATGCTTTGCAGCTTCCGGATCAATTGCAAGGTCCATGGAAAGCGGTCCGTCCACGATACAGCCTGTAATCTTACCCTCTTCATTCATCTTTGTAAGCTCAGCTGCGTCTACTGTAACAGGCATCTTCGGATTTACAACCTCTACAGCTGCAAGCGGAGCTACCTTTGGACACTCGATACCACATGCATGTGCAACTGCAACTGTATTGCTGATGATATCTACCTTGTCCTCCAATGTTGGGTATGGAATAAATGCAACGTCAGTCAGGAAGAACATCTTCTCGAAGCCTTCAATCTCAAACAGACATACATGTGACAAAGCCTTACCGGTTCTAAGTCCCACTTCCTTATTGAGTACGCTCTTTAAGAATCCCTTTGTGTCAATGAGACCCTTCATATACATATCTGCCTCGCCATCATGTACAAGCTTTACTGCTGTAAGAGCTGCTTCTGTCGGATCCTTCACGTCAATAATCTCGAAGCCATCTAAGCTCATATCCATGCTTGTCGCGATTTCCTTGATCTTATCAGCATCTCCGACCAGAATCGCATCTGCAATATCCTTGTCCTTCGCTGCCTTTACTGCCTCAAGAACTGCATCATCCTGTGCAACTGCAACGGCAAGCTTCTTCTTGCTGCATGATTTGATCTGCTCAAGTAATCCTTCAAAATTCTTCATTGTTCTGTTCTCTTCCTTTCCTCTTCCATCCTCTTTTTATGAGTCTTTGTTGTTTTTTACGTCCAAGATTGCTGAAACGGTGCACAATACGATTGCCACGAATCCCATAGCCCGGTCGATATGCTTACTCATCTGCTTTCTTCGCTTTTCCTTAAGCTTCCGCTCTTTGCGTGACATACGCTTCCCCGGTTCCCTGTGAATCGTTTTCACCGGCTTTGCCTTCTTCGGTTTTTTCGGAGTCTTCAGTTTCGACATCTGTTTCACCTTCTTTGACGAATTTATAATGTGTTTTCCGCATTATTCAGGCTTGTGTGAACACAGCCAATATAATGTTCATTATACCATTTTAAGCGGACTTTCGCAACATCTGTTCCGGCGGCTTCGCGAAATAAGCCGCAGTCAGCAGAATCGTCATGCAGACCCAGCTAATCGGTTCCGTAAGTGCCACACCGAAATAAGCAAGCCGCGGCACCAGAATCGTTGCAGAAAGTACCTTGATTGTCATCTCAACAACACTCGAGCACACCGGTATTACCTTCCGGCCCATCCCCTGCAGACTGCACCGCAGGATAAATAGCGGTCCTAACACATAGAAAAATACAATACTAATCCGGGAATACATCACCGCAGAATCTACAATTGTCGCATTATCGGTAGACGCAAGCCATGTAAATACCGGTCTGCCAAATGCAAAACAAATAATTACAAGTACCGTTGTTATTCCCGTTGCCATAACAACGGCATGACGAATCCCTCTGCGAATACGTGCCGGTTCCCCGGCTCCCATATTCTGACTGACGTACGTTGTCATTGCATTTCCCAGACAATAAAGTGATACCGTAAATATATCGAACACTTTTCTTGCCGCGGTATGCGCCGCAACGATTGCCGTTCCCAGTCCATTGATTGCACCTTGAAGCACAATCGTTCCGAAATTCACAACAAGCGACATAAATCCCATCGCAAGCCCCGTCGTAAGAAGCTCACTGTACTGCCCTTCCACCGGTTTCCACTCGTCCTTCTCCGGTATAATATCCCGGAACTTAAGCAGGATATAACCAAGACAAAGCACTGCTGAAAGTGCCTGTGAGAGGATTGTCGCCCATGCAGCCCCCTCAATCCCCATATGGAATCCATTTACGAACAGTAAGTCCAGTCCGATATTTACAAACACAGAGACAATCAGACAATAAAGAGGCGTGCGGCTGTCGCCAACCGCGCGCAGTACATTTGCACACATGTTATACACAGACACAAATATAATGCCATATAAAATGATGCGCACATACGCAAGTGCTGGGTTCATAATATCTTCCGGTGTTGCCAGAAGTTTCAGGATTGCAGGAATCAAAAGCAGGATTAACACGGTAAGCACAACTGCCCCTGCCAGCGTTAGTAACACAGTACCTGCCACCATGCGCCGCATACGTTTATAATCC
The DNA here is from genome assembly GCF_056872695.1 of Wujia sp. Classification (NCBI taxonomy): domain Bacteria; kingdom Bacillati; phylum Bacillota; class Clostridia; order Lachnospirales; family Lachnospiraceae; genus Wujia; species Wujia sp. The sequence goes on from NZ_DBMFCD010000002.1 coordinate 276,348, forward strand.
TTTCCTCCGAAACTATTTGCAATCGGAATCGCGAATCCAAGAGTCAGGGAATTCAAAAATCCGATCAATGTGTTCGATACAACACTTGTAGCACCGACGGCTGCAAATGCTTCGGTGCCAACAAATGTACTTACAATCTTACTGTCCGCAATATTATATAATTGTTGAAATATGCTGCCGAATATCATCGGGATGGCAAATAAAATTATCACCTTTGCCGGGTAGCCTTTTGTCAGATCCTTCATTGGTTCTTTATTCCTTGTAAATTTTTACGCATGTTATCCCATCCTCGCTCGCGCACATAGGATTCCTGCGTCCCATAATCTTTTTTACACATACAATACCCCATCTGCACATATGTACAAATGGGGTCTGCATCTCTCTATCATTATTCTACCGTTACAGACTTCGCCAGATTTCTCGGTTTATCCACATCCAGTCCCTTTGCCTCGGATGTATAATATGCAACTAACTGCAATACAACCGCTGTTGCAAAGGATGTAAATTCACTATCCATCTTCGGAAGGCGGATATGCTGGTCACAGATACTTGGATCATTCACTTCCTCATCCATGCTGACAAGCACAACATACGCACCTCTTGCCTTTACCTCACGGATATTTGAGATGACCTTCGCATAGACATCCTCCTGGGTTGCCAGCGCGATAACCGGAACATTCTCGGAGATTAACGCGATTGTTCCATGCTTGAGCTCTCCTGCCGCATATGCTTCGGCGTGCACATAAGAAATCTCCTTTAACTTCAGTGCCGCCTCTAAGCTCATCGTGTAATCGAGACCTCTCCCGATATAGAAGGTGTCTGTTGCAAACTTGATATGATCTGCCACTCGCTTGATATCATCGGCGCATTTCAAAGTTTCCTCAACGATATTTGATGCATTTGTAAGCTTTGTCATAAAACGTTTTGCATCATGCTCTGTGATAAGTTCCTTCACCAGTCCGATCCGGCATGCGATCAGATACATAGCTGCCACCTGTACCGTATATGCCTTCGTTGATGCAACCGCGATCTCCGGACCTGCATGTGTATATAATACATAATCGCTTTCTCTTGCGATTGTGCTTCCCTTCACATTGACGATAGAAAGCACCTTGGAACCACGATTTTTCGCAAGCTTCAATGCCTCTAACGTATCGATTGTCTCTCCCGACTGGGAAAGCACGATTGTCAAAGTTTCCTCATCAATAATCGGATCTTTATACCGGAACTCGGAAGCACAATCTACATGCACCGGAATCCGAAGCTTCTTCTCGATCAGATGCTTTCCAACCATACCAGCATGCATCGCTGTACCGCATGCCACAATAGAAATACGCTTGCAATCCTTAAATATCGCATCATCAATTCCGTCCTCCGTGAAATCCGGAAGCTCTTCGTTGATACGCGGTGCAATCGTGTTGCGGATTGCGTCCGGCTGCTCATAGATTTCCTTGAGCATGAAGAACGGATACCCGCCCTTCTGTGCGCTTGTGATATCCCAGTTTACAGTCAGCATCTGTGGGGTTACTTTGTTTCCCTTCAGATCCTGAATATCAATACCATCCTTTTTGAGTGTCAGAATGTGATACTCCGGTACTACGAAATACTCCTTTGAGAACTCGATTAATGCGGTCAGATCGGAAGCAATCACCGAACCTCTCTCGCACGACGTTGCAACCATCGGGCTTACATTCCGGATCGCGTAGATTGTATCCGGGATATCCTGGAACATAATACAAAGTGCAAATGCACCGGAAAGTACCTTCACCGTCTTCTTGATTGCCTTGACCGGATCACCCTCATAGAACTTGTTCAAAAGTGCTGCAACGACCTCAGAATCTGTCTCTGATACAAGCTGGTCCGCAAGCCCGTACTCTGTCACAATCTGACGGTAATTCTCGATAATACCATTGTGAATCAGTACGACCTTTCCGACACGGTGTGGGTGTGCATTCACGTCCGTTACCCCGCCGTGGGTTGCCCATCTTGTATGACCGATTCCGCAGGTAGCAGGCATTTTCTCTGCCTCACAGAGCTTCCGTAACTCCTCTACCTTGCCGGTACGCTTGCGCACCTGAATCTGATCGTTCGACAATAGTGCTAATCCTGCGCTGTCATATCCGCGGTACTCCAACCGTTCCAGACCGCCGATGATAATATCCTTCGCTGGTTCATTCCCCGTAAAACCAATAATTCCACACATAATATCTACCTCTGTTCTATTTTTAATTTTCTATGTCTTTCACACTGATTACAGAACTTTGTTTTGCAGTTACCCGCATATTTTTTTCTGTATACGCACTCAGCTTGTACGGAAACGCATCCGCCGAATCTTTCGATCACGTTTCTCCTCGTCATCCTGAGTTTTTTCCGTCCCCTCAGGACCTGGCGCTAAGGTTCTTACCTTTCGAGTTCTGTGCCCTCCCATCTCACACAGTTGCCTTATTCTATCATACCGGTTTTTAAAATGCAAACGTAAAGAAAGGGCAGATGCCAACAGACATCCGCCCACTTTTTTTACGCGCTATTACTTTACAGCTTCCTTCATCAGACGTTCACGTGCTGACGCAGGCTCTTTTACCTGATGGCAATGCCATGCAGATGCGCTGTTCACCGTCTTCTTTGCAGTGTTGTAACCAAGCTTCGCAATCAGTTTCTCAATCTTCTTCATACTTTGTTCCTACCTTTCTTTTTCCTACCATTGCCAACACTGCTACAAAGGTAACTGTTCCTATATAAACAATGTCAACAACAACACAAGTTCTCCCAAGAAATGTCAGCAATGCGCCAATTCCAAACAACGCCATCCCTATGCGTTTGTTCCTGCGTCTCTGTTTCTGTGTCAGTGGTTTGTTTGCATGTGCTACCGGTCCCAATATCATAAATATCCCCATATCAAAAACCAAAGGCACCCAGAACCACATCGGAAGCACTGCATATGTACCAAAGTAATGTGCACATAACATCACAGCACCCCATCCGCCATAACTGAGCAACATACAGCGCAGAGCCGTATCCGCATGGTATCCGCCAAAGGAACTTCGAAACAAATGAAACACGATCAAAAATTCCACTGTATAAAGCAAGTTCCCCGTCGCAATTCCAAGCACGATAAACCCTGCAACCTGCAGCAACTGTTCTAAAAGAATTGCATATCCATATACATAGATCTCATATTCTTCCTTTTCTATTACATTCCTCTGCAATAAAAAATCAGTGATTGCATATGCAAGACGTTCCATGGATTTCCTCCCTGCCTTCATCTCTTACACACAACAATAACTGATTTCTTATAAAAAACAAGTACCTTGGCATACTTGACGCGATTTTCGACGTACATTTTCTTTTTTAGCTGTTATTTTAGAATTTTTACCTGTTTACACTACTATATTGGACACGAAATATCCATTCTTTTCTTCCTCATAAAAAGCTCCATCCATATCCCGCACAAGCTGTTTGACACTCTTTCTTCCAAGTCCATGCAGTCCTGCATTGGATTTTTGTGTCTTCATTTCCGGATTTTCCTGCATCACGGAATGACTAATCCTGTTCTTCACTGTCACAAGCAGCAAACCGGCACTCTCATAGATTTCAACTTCGATCCGTTTTATTTTCTCCCGTTCTTCTGCTTCTATCGCATTTTCTAACAGATTCAAAAGTGCTATGGCAAACTCCATCTGTCCTTCCGGCAAATGTGCACTGACCTCTGCCCGAAAGCAAATCCCTTTGCTCTTACAGCAACTGTCACAATGATTCAGCACTGCATCCAGAATCTCATCCCCTGTCATATAGATTCCTTCCGGCTGAAGTTTTGTATCAAGTACCTCCGCCACATATTTTTTCGCTTCTTCCATATTTCCAGCCGCAAGCAATTCCTGAAAAACAGTAAAGTAATGTCGGAGGTCATGACGTAAAATACGATTTCTCTCCTGTAACTGCATCATCCGCTCCATACTTTCCTTCTGCCCCTCCTGTGCCATCCGGAGAAGCTGATTTTCCATCCGCAGCTTCTGATTTTTATTGAGCTGATACGTCGCAATATAGACAAAAATATTGATTATTAGAATGCCTAACATCGCAATCTCTATCGCTACTTTTCCACGCCGGTCCAGATACTCGTAATCCAGCATGATGTCTAAAATAATGCCAATCAGTATACTAATCGCAAACACTACCATATTCATAACCGGCATCGCAGACTTCAGATGTATTTTCTTTAAGAAGAAAACAACAGTTGCTGTTACCAGTAATAATAACAGCTTTGATCCCATCAGATAATGGATCCGTTCTGCCACCGTCATATCCCATATATCTGATTTCTGTTCCTGCTTTACAAAACTATACGCAGCGGTATAAACCAAGCCACAGAACATAAGCACAATATTCCATATTGTAAAATACAGCAACCGTTGTCCCCAGTTTTTCCCTACACACAGACCTAGGAAGAGAAGCCCAAACACCAGATATATGATTGTATTTGCATCACTTTGTGGAAACCGTAATTGTAAATAGCAGGTCAGAACCGTTAACAAAGCCGATAATATAAGGAACAGCCAGGCCGGCATCTTTTTACGTTTTCCTAATATGATCGTTAAAAATACAATTTCAAAAACTGCATCTGTTAAATTTGCCCCTAATTCAACCATATTATTGCCCATAACGAATTCGCTCCAACATAATCTTATAATTCTTCATCGTCATTTCTTTGTACTTTCCGCCCATAGGAATACAGGTTCCATCCATCATCCATACATTCTTTTTATCAATTCTTTTTATGTATCGGATATTCACCACAAAAGCTACATGCGTCCGGATAAATCCAAACTGCGCTAACTCCTTTTCTATTTTTGACATACTCATACTGCCTCTGAATTCAAGTTCCTCTGCCACTGTATGATATATGATTTTATGATTTGAAGCTTCCAGATAGGTTATCTCTTTTGCCGGTACTTTTACAATTTCTGTTTTTCCTTTTTCGATCAGAACCTGCCCTTCCTGCATAGAACGCTGAACCAATGCAAGCAACGCATCGTTAATCTCGTCTGCATGTTGCTTTTTGATAAATCGAAATGGTTTATACTGTATTACATTGTAAACCATCTCTTCCCGGTTCGTAAAAAAGATAATGCACTGATCCGGATTCCGTTCTAATAATTCCTCGGCTACTTTATTTCCTGTAATATACGGCATATCAATATCCAGAAAAATCGCATCGATTTCCTGTTTTTCGGTAATTGTTTCAATTTGCCGTACCGTTTTAGGATTCGGAATTTCTATAATTGAAATCTCTATATGCTGTTCTCTGCCAAACCGTTCAATATATTTTTTTAGTGTCTTTAAATCCCTCACATCGTCGTCACACAAAATAATTGTCATACGTTTCTCCCCTCTTTTTAAATCCCCCGAATATGCAGCCCTGCTGCCTGATATGTACAAAGCATCTCCACAATCTCTGGCGTAATGAGTTCGCCGGTGTTCACGATATAACTGCCAGGTGGATACACATAGATGGGTGCCTTTGCCCGCGTTCCCACCAGCTTTTTCAATACCTCCTGTCCGGCACATCGCTCCTTCTCATGATCCCCTTCTTTTGTCAGAGCGACATCGCACATCCAAAGCGCCCGGTATAGCCGTTCAAAATCTTCCTGACTGTCCCGCACCGTCGAGATCAGCACCACGTGCTTTCTCCCAGCCATCTCACAGACGACACTGCCTTTGTCTGCAAGCATCGCAAGCAGCTCCGGTCCCGGCACAGAAGCAGAATATACAAGCCGCGTCTCATCGTATCCATATGCACCCGCGGCACATACCGCTTCTTTATCTATCATTGAAATCTGCGGAAGCTTCGCGCAGTTTTCCCGGAATTGCTGCAAATGGGCTTCGTATTCCGTAAAATCATGATCTGCCATATAGCAGATTGCCGCTTCCATATTCATCATGAAAATATACGATGGCGAAGAGCTTAAGAATATCTCCAACGCATGCTCCACCGATTTTACCAGTTCCTCTGTGCAGACGTGAATCACTGCCGTCTGCGTCATCGCCGGAAGCGTCTTATGCAGGCTCTGAACAACGACATCCGCACCCATACAGATTGCGGAATATTCCGGTTTTAAAAATGGAAGATGTGCACCATGTGCTTCGTCCACGATTACCCGTACATGATGTGTATGTGCCACTCGCACAATCTGTGCAATGTCGGATATGACGCCCTCATACGTCGGCGAAGTGACCACAACTGCCGTGATTTCCGGATGAGCCACACAAAGTGCTTCAACATCATCTGCATCGACATACCCATCCATAAATTGTGTAAATCCATATGTATCTACTGCTTCTTTCTTCCACATCGGCTCCACATAGATTGCCTGGCGCTGCAGCATTGCTGCCGAATTATATACCGATTTGTGGCAGTTTTTGGCGATCAATATTGCATCGCCCGGCTTCGTGCATGCCGCGATGGCAGTAAAGATGCCCCCTGTTGCACCATTTACCACATAATATGTACCACAGGTCCGATAGATTTCCTTCAGCATGGCAAGCGAATCTCCGATAAAGCCTTCCGGCAGATACAGGTCATCCGTTCCCGGAACCTCCGTTACATCCCATGCAAGAAACGCATCCTGAAAATCTCCATAACAGGCTTTCCGCTTGTGCCCCGGCATATGCCATACCGCATGCGGATCACTTAGATATTCACTTAACCCATCCCTGATCCATTGTTTATGCATACTATTCTAATGTCTCTGACTGTACATCCGCAAGCGTAAGCCTCGTCAGATCTTCCTCTTTAAAATTATTCTCCGCAATCAGACGGTTTGCCTGATTGTGAATTACCCGATCCAGATAATTACGCACGGAACGCGCATTGCCGAAATTCTCCGGCGGACATGCGAGTATTCTCGTAAATGTATCCAGTACATACTGCACCGCATCACCTGTCAATGTATAATCCAGTGATTTCGCCCGGTTTGTCATAATCTCTAACAGTTCTGCTGCATCGTAATTCGGAAATTCAATCGTCCGGTTAAATCGGGAACGAAGTCCGGGATTTGCATCTAAGAAATCCTGCATCTCATCATGATATCCGGCTGCAATAACGATCAGATCATCCCGGTTATCTTCCATCGCTTTGTTCAGGATGTCAATTGCCTCCTGTCCGAAATCGCCCTGCTGTCCGTTTGCAAGAGCATACGCCTCATCAATAAATAAAATGCCGCCCTTGGCTTTCTCGATCACTTCTGTAACCTTCTCACTCGTCTGTCCCATATATCCTGCAACAAGTCCTGAACGGTCAACCTCCACGAGATGACCCTTGGAGAGAACACCTAGTCCATGGTATATCTTCGCCAGAATTCTTGCCACTGTCGTTTTACCTGTTCCGGGATTACCAAGAAACACCATATGATTCGTAACCGGTGGTGTCTGAAGTCCATTTTCCTGACGAATCTTACAGATTTTCAACAGATTAATCATATTATTAATCTCGGTTTTCACGCTCTGCATACCGGTCAGGTCATTCAACTGTTGCAACAATGTCTGTATATCCATCTCCGTATTAAACTCTTTTTTGCGTTCTTTCTGGTCTGGCAACGTCTGTGCAGCCGGTTGTTCTTCCCGCATACGAAATGACTGTCCGGAAGCTGCCATATCTGCTGTCCGGAAGTTCTCCGGCGTGGCTGTATCTACGCGGTTTTCTCTGTTCTCACTTACGGTCGGCGTATCTTCCGCCAGATACTCCGGTGTCGTGATCTTCGTCCGCCGTGTCTCCAAAGTATCTGACCAATACGAGTAATCTGGTGTTTCTTCCTGCTTGACCTTACTTCCAGATTTAAATTCGATCGTCGGTTTATACTCCTCCATATCCCCGCGCACCCGGTCAATCTCCTGCGTGATCAGCTCAATATAGGAAGAAAGCGCCTGTATCTCAGAGTTTGTCACCTCCTCATTACATGCAATCAGATCATTTCCGATATAATTGAAGGTTGTGACATATAACTGCACCAAATCGTAGTAGTCATCAGATATCTCCCCTGTTTCTCCGCCGATATTCGAGCGGACAAACGAATTTAACGACCGCGGTGCATGATCCCGGATACTCTCTGAACGCAGTCCCCATCGATCAGCATAATCCCGGAGCATTTTCTCATCAAACTGAGTTCCAAATAACAGGTTAATATATTTAATTTCTTCTTTGTTCACTTTTCCATCGGAGTACACCAGATAAATCAGAAAATGCAACATATCAGTACGAAAGGTATGTGCCAGATCCATACGTCCATCTGTGCGTACATAATCCGCACGACCGATACTCTGCGCACGACGCATACACAGATCAAACATTCGTCGACTGTTCTCTTTTACTTTTACGGTATGAAATCCCAACATATTTATATCCTGCTTTCCCTCTAATTTTCACTATATATAGTTTTATTATACCTGTCCGGACATTTCTCTGCAAGAAAAAAGAGGCTGCCAAGCAACCTCTTTTCGTAACCTCCATGGATGATATTCCCTTATGTAACACCCTCTCTTTTGTCACATAAGGAAATACCTCTGCTACACGTAACAAGACCTTCACATAACTTCGAGCTCTGATGCTCACGTGTATATTGCAACATCACACTCCGTATCCCTTCCCCCTGTACGAAGCTGTGACGCTGTTTTGCGAAAATCAAGCAACAACCCAACTTGTTGCTACATGTATTAGTGTAGCACTTTTTAATATTTTTTTAATGGCATAATAGACAAATTTTATTTCTGTTTTTAGTCATAATTACCATAAATTCGTCAATTTTCTTTATTTTTCTTCATTTTCTTTCAATTCCAATCATCTTTTTATTGTAAGATTTGTTATTTTTTCACTTAAAACGTGATAAATTTTTGACAAAGGCAGTCCAACCACGTTCAGATAATCCCCTTCGATGCCCTGAATATACTTTGCAGCACCACTCTGGATTCCATAGGCACCTGCCTTATCCATGCAATCACCCGTAGCGACATAGTTAGCGATTTCTTCCTCTGTCATTGGATAAAATGTAACCTTCGTATGACAGTGAAAGATATTTCCCTGTATCTCCGCAGGTGTATCCGAACTTGCCCACAGGATACATACCCCGGTAAATACATCATGCGTACGACCTTCAAGCATGGAAAGCATCACATATGCCTCTTCCTCTGTCCTTGGCTTTCCAAGCACGCGGCCGTCCACAGCAACCACGGTATCTGCACCGATCACTGTGATTTCTTCCTCCATGTCTCCCGATACCTGTCCGGTATTCTCCCCCGGTAATTTCACAGAATCCGCTGCCTGATCATTCGTTGTTGATTCTTCCGTGTTCTTATTACAGTTTCTGCGGTACACATCTTCTGCCTTCACACGCGCCAGTCGTTCGACCAGCTCCTGTGGTGTCAGATTCTCCAATTCTTCCGGTGGGATCTGCTCCTCCGCCGAAGATACGCACACCTCATATTCATATCCGCCCAGCGACAGGATTTCCTGTCTGCGTGGCGATTTCGACGCTAAAATGATTTTCTCCATCGTTTCTCCCCTTTGAGTATATTTATAATAAACGGGTAGTGCCCCCTCGCTTCGCTCGGCGGCAGGTCGTCGGGTGCATCCTAAATATGTGCGTCGCACATATGCACCCTCCTCTAGCATGGCGTACAGCAATTACAGAGCAAATTTAACAGGCACATATCCATACACCAGTTATCGGAACGCACATCCGGCATTCCATATCCCATGCCACGCTGTACATACCAGTTGCTGCCACCCTGCATCCGCTGTTTCATCTGCTTATATTCCATGTTGTTCGGTTCCATCGCGATGGCACGGTCGATATGCTCCGTCGCCGTTGCCTGATTCCCGGCACCCAAGTTTGCAACCGCACTTAGATAATACCACCTGCCCGTCCGGTCGTCTATATCCTCCAGCGTGCGTAGTGCCTCTGTAAACATCCGGTTCATGATGAAATTCTGTGCCGCGGCAAGATGAGAATCATCCTGACTCATACCGCCACCTTCATTTCTGGCACGGCGGAATGCATCCGAACCGAATCCTCCGAATCCGCCAAATCCATCGAACCCGCCATAACTGCTGCCACCATATGAGGAGCCTGTATTTCCGTCCATGATGCTCTTATATGCCGCCTGCACTTCTTTGAACTTCTCTTCTGCCTGCGCTGCGTTTGGGTTGTTGATATTTGCATCCGGGTGGTATTTCCGGCTTAGATTTCGATATGCCTTTTTCACTTCTTCTTCCGAGGCGCCATGCGGAAGCCCCAGAACTTCATAAGGATCTTTCATGCTAATTCCTTTCTCAATCAGTAATTGTGAAACATATATACATCTGTGGTACAGTTTACACATGAAACATATTCTACGCAGACACGCTCTCTGGTATCACCACATCGCTTCGCTCTGTGGTAAGTTGTCGGGCGCATCCTAATTATGAATCTTCGATTCATAATTAGGATGCGCCCTCCGCGCTCGGTTCATCACGCAATGGTGCTAAATTCATGACAAACAAGTTTGCCATTCATTAAGTACCAGCGTGCTTCAACGGTCTGCTTAAGAATTATGTTTCATGTGCAAACTCTATCCACTTCTATGAAATGTTTCACAAATTACTTATTTTCTGCGTCATTTTGTTTCGTCATAAACCTTACCCAGATTCCGGAATAAATAATATTGCGGAGGATGGCTGTCTCTTCGACAATTGGCAGACACTCATAGATTTTCGCCATATCGGTGGCGATCATCATAAGGATTTCCTTCACGTAACTGTCGAACTGCTCTTTCGACAACTCATGGTATAACTCCTTCAATGGATTGAACCGGTTCTTCTCGATATCCTCCTGCACATCATCGTATGCGTCGAGAATATATATGAATTTGCCGAGCTGATATCCGAGTCTCCGCAGCTCCTCTGACCAGTCAATCCCGCGTGTCGACTTATATGAAAGAATCTCTGCCATGATATCACCAAAGGTTCCGGCAAGCAAATCCAGATTCGTCACATTCTTTCGCTCACAGGCAGATAATGTCCGCAGAGACTCCCGGATCTTCGCCAGCTTCTCCGGATAGACCTGACCGATCTTGCGCACACGCTTCCGTATAAAGCTGCTGTAACAAAGTCTGGTAAACTTCCGGTCATCCTCCCAGTCATCGAGACATTTGTAATAAGTCAGAATGAGGTTCATATCCGCGATGTACTGTATGACCTCATTCTCCAGATATTTTTTCTTTCCAACCGGATGCACCATGCACGTTGCTTCTTTCATCTGCGTATCCGGCTCATATAATGCAGTCAGAAGAACCGCAGCAAACGTCGAATCATACGTAAGTGACATCTGTCCCATCGCACCGTCCGTATTCCGGAGTGCCTGACAGACACCACAATAATACATGCGATACCGCTCATAATCTTTGACTTTCATTTCCGGCTTGTTCACCGTCACATATCCAAACATCGTCCTACCTCCGAGTTAAACGGCTTTCTTGTTTCTGTTTTACACATTAGCTGTTCTTTATAAACCGTGCGCTGCACTTCGGACACCGTATCTCGATCTTTCCTTTTCCCTTTGGGATACGAATTTTCTGCTTACATTCCGGGCAACGGTAGATGTGATGCGTCTTGCGCATCGTCATATGGCTTTTCTCTTTCCGTCCCCACATGCGTAGTTTATACGTCTTATTTAAAAACCATGTATTCTCATCCCGACGCTTGCCAATATTTCTGGAAAACACACGGAAATATGCAAATGCAAAGGTCACAAATGCAATCGTGCTGAGTATATTGCTTCTTACAAACACATCTATTAAAACCAGGATACACGCCGCCCACATCATACACATGGAAAGCTGATCCGTTCCATTTCTACCGCGCATAAAATCCATCAATTTCTGTCTCATCGGTTTCCTCCATAATGATTTTGTCTCTAAAATGTGATATTTTCTTTCACATTTTGAATTGTCAAGTATTTTAACACGTGGAATTGCCTCGTCAACGACTTTCACAAATATTTCATAAAAAAGAGATTATGTTTCCCTGCCCGAAACATAATCTCCTTGATTATCTCTCCTTACTGTATCCAACATACTTCGCTATGCCGTTTTCTGCGCTGCCAGTTCCTTTACTTCATCCAGCAGAAGCCCCGTGCTCTCAGAAATCTCCTCGTAAGACAGCTTCTTCAGCTTCAACAGACTCTTCGCCGTGTTAATCTTATTTTCTTTCTCCACGCGCTCTGCTGTCTCTTTCTCCACACGTTCCGCTGTCTCTTTCTCCACGCGCTCCGCAACCTCGTCACACATTTCCTCTAATATTTTACACATATGCTCCCGACCTCCTTCCGTTTCCTTCAAATACCGTACCTCTTCCGCCAATTCTCTGCTATACATATCTTCCGATTTCGTACAATGAAAATCATGCATCAGCCGTCCAACTGGCGTATCCGTATCCCGATATTCTCCATTTACATATACAATATGCAAGCCATCCTCAAATAACGAATAATCATCCTCTTCGATTCGCCGCTCGATGTGATAGACCGGCACACCGCAGTCATACTTATCGTTCTCCGTTATAAATATCACAAACGACTCCGGCAGTTCCTCGAAATCCCGATTCTTCTCTAGCAATTCCCGGTCAATCATGCTTCCGTGGTAGCGTGCCCGCTTCGCCCCACTTCCCTTATCCTCACACTGAATCTCTATATCAAAATGCTGTCCTGTCTGATCAACTGCCTTGATATCAATTCGGATTGACCGCTTCGTTGCACTCCTGTACTCTACCTGCGCTTTCGTCTCGACAACATCCAGATCATCACGGTTTAAGACCACTCGCAGAATATACTGTACCGCTTCACACTTTCCATCCAACGCTTCCGAGAAAAAATCATCGTCCATTAACCGCAGCTTCTCGATTCTCTTTAAATGTGCGTCCCGTTGTTCCTGCCACGCATGTTTCTTTTGCATCTCCATCTTTGCCATACACTCCTCCTGCATCGCCCCGGGGTGATGGTTTGTCCATCTGATTTTGTCGACAACAAAACCATACCACGTGCCTGCAGCGATTGTAAAGCGTAAGTTTGGAACATTTGGAAAAAGCACGCAAGAATGAGGGTTTGCACGATGTCAATTCACAAAAGATTCACAAATCACCTAATTTTCTTATTAATTTCAAACTCATACCATTCATTATCAAAATTAGTCTTACTACCACTCTCCCCGCCTATTTCCGGTGCTGTACCCGGTCTCCCTGAAGGTAAATCATCCAATGAACCGGGAACCGCATTAAGTTCAGAAACAAGCCCAGCTAAACATACTAAATCTGATGCAATCGTACTTCCATATAGGATTTTATAATATGCGTCTTCTCCTAAACATAATTTATTTTCATAATGCCTCTATCTCTATTGGTAATCCTGACTCTTGACTATCCTCTAAAGCATGTTTAAACACTGTTAAAAAATCTTCGCCATCACTTGTCACAAAATAATTTGACAAGTCGGTTATATCCTTACTAATATTATTACCCCATGGCGGCTGCTTCTTAATATCATCTATGTCCCAAACTACCTTATCTGGCGATATTTTTCCTAACTCTTCTTCAATTGTGTTCAGCTCTATTAACGCTTTACCCACATTTTCACTATCAAGACTTCCTTGATACAATTTGTTCATTATCAGTGGAAATCTACTTCCCCAACTACCATTCTCTAAATTTACAGCAACTGTTGAAAAAAAACAGTGTAAAAAATCGCCACTACCTATTTGATACCAGAAAAATCCAACTTTAAATCCAACTGCCATATCATGTGTCATTTGTGTTCTCCTTGTTTCATTTCTCTCAGCTTTTCCTCGAATTCTTCTTCCTCAACCGATGCTTTGGGATTATCCTTAGTTATATGCAGATCAAACATAACTTCCCCGGTTGGCTGATAGATAAATTTTAGTGTCACCCCGAGTTCATCAAATGGAATCCCGGAATATGCCTGAACTGCTGTACAGCATTCTGGCAATACTATAAAAGTGTATGTAAAATCCGAAAGCCTTGATGTATCATTTGCATAATAAATGATTTCATTGCAGGCATAATTCACTTCAACAGGTTCATTTGAAGACTTTATTGTCTCCTGCATAATATCGACCACATTATCATATTCTGCTTTTAATTGCTTCCTGTTAAGTTTCACTACACAATGTCCATCCTCATTTACCCACGCATCTACACAACGTTTTTCATCTTTCATTTTCTGCGCTTGTTCATCAGCAGAACATGATACATGCCAGCCTGGAGCCATTTCTATATTGACCGTCTTTCCTCTTTTTAACTTTAAACATGGCATATAGTCCCCCTTGTCTTCCACAAAGGAACATCCCACAAGGGAAATAAGACAAAGCAAACATAACGATATAATTTTTACTCTCCATCGTTTCATTTTGTATTCTATCCTCCGTACATAAACACATTCTCTTATTTGTAACGAATCTCCTGTGTCTCCCCAGTATTCCGGTTCCTGATCACCCGCGTTAAAACTTCATGTTGGTATCCATAGTTACTATATGCACCTATATCATAGATAATATAATTATCATTAATGGCCAAAGATACCACTCCACACGATTTTTTCAGCGGAACTGTGAATACCTCACCCTCATCATCACTCTCTAACGATTTATACTTTATACTGACAGAATCATCCACTCTCTGCGCATAGAATATGTTTCCTTTATAGGTGTTTATACAATACACGTGATCTGCTATACGTTGTTTTTCTCCATTTTCATCATATACAGACACATTATGAACTCCTTGTTTACCATACCCATCTATTGAAACATGCGCAGGTTCTTCCGTTCCCGTTCCATAAATGATATCTTCATAAAAATACCCAATGTTACTCTCTACATCAAAATCATAATGTACACCAATCAACCGTCGCATATTTCCGAATTGCATCGGTTTACTCCAGTCCCATGTATCCAGATCCACATAATAGATTTCTCTGAGACTTGCTATCAACAGATAATGATCCCGGATTCCAAACGTCCGATAACAGTCATATCCATTATCATCTTCATATATGACCTGTGCATCCGTTCCATCCTTGTTTATACGATATATCCGATTTTCTATCTGGATATAAAAATACCCGGCATAATAATATAATTTCGAATTGACCGCATAATAAATCGCATCGCCGTAATCAAATGTATAGAACTCCTCATACGTTCCATCCGGAGATAAACGATAAATCACGTTATTTCCGCACTTTTCTAAATCATCCAAGTGATCATGCATTCCCAGTTCTACGCGGCTTTTGTATAGGTATATATATCCATCTACCTCAAGCGCCTCCTGTCGATCGCAACATCCATGCTATGCCTTCTGTAGTCGTCTCTACCTGTTTTTTTCCACAGCCAGACAACAGAACTACACCAATACCGATTGTGACCATATATTTTTTTATTTTAATCATTTGAATATTGCTCCCCCGTTTTCACTGCTTTGCTTCTTAAATTCCATCCACCAGTCTATTATTACATCACTATATTTCTCAAAATATTTGCAGGCATCTAATATCTGTTCATCCGATAAATCGACCAAGTTCATATCTGATTTTTTGGTAACCCTTCCGTCCTCAATGACAATGCAGCCAATTCCTAATTCATATATAATAGCTGACATATTTTGATAGGACATATGGAACGAATCCGCTTGAAATATTGCTTCTTCATAAGCAGAACAGAACAAATCCAATTTATCTTGTCGTTTTCCCGTTTTGCAAAAATTATCATACTTACTTAATAGTTCATCTATCGAGTCATACTCTATCCGGTATTGAGGATAAAACACACGAACAAACGCAATTTTCTCATAAAGTGTTCCAATGTTGATACCTTTTTTGTCAGAGTATGTTACACCTCTTTCATCAGATGTACACGCCCCCATTATCGCCAGACACTCCCGATATTCACTGTTTGCACTTCTTATATAACTCTCTCGTTCTTCTTTTTTTTGTTTTATATATTTTGTTAGCGTGCATACAATAAAAGCAAGAAAAAGAACATATACAATCAATTTAACTACCCTTTTTTTCATAATCCTTTACCTCAATAAGTTAAATTATAACTATTAATTGCATCTCCACCTCAGCCGAATACTATCTCACCTTTACCGATACACGATCGTATCCTGTGTCTCCCCCGTCTGCCGGTTCCAGATTACCCGCGTATCCACACCATCTTCATAATTGTCCGGTCCCAGATCATAGATAATGAAATCATCACTCACCACCAGCGATTTTATCCTCTTATTCTCATCTGGGTTAATCGTAAACAGTTCGCCTTCCGACTCACCATCGAACGATCTGTATTTTATGCAGACGACATCATCCACGCTCTGTGCATAAAAGGCATCTCCTTTATAAACATTCAGGCAATACACGTCAGATGCAATCTTCTCCAATTCCTTTTCCTCTTCATTCCAAACCTTTAATTGATGATCCAATAAAACTACCGCGTTGTCTGATAGTTCATATCTGCTTCCATATATAACGCCCTCATATAAATCGAAAAGTTGTTCCGTATCTACATTGAGCAGGTGCCGCATACGTCCAACCTCTATCGGCTGACTCCAATCCCATTTATCCAGATTCAGACAGTAGTATTGGCGCGCTTTTTGAAGCACCAGATGATGATCACGGATTCCAAATGCCAGCGAACCTTCACCCATATTCTCATAAATGATCTGCGCACGGGTTCCTTCTTTGTCGATACGATAGATTCGATTTCCTATCTGAATATAGAAATACTCATTATAATAATAAAGCTTTGAACGGACAGAATAATAGATTGCATCCCCATAATCAAATGTATAAAATTCCTCATATGTACCATCCGGAGACAACCGGTAAATCACATTGTTCCCGCATTTTTTCAACTCATCTACATGGTCATAGTTTCCAAGGTTCACCCGGCTTTTATAGAAATACACATAGCCATCTACAACCAATGCCTCATTTGCATAATTTCCACTTTGCAAATTGATCTCCTGATTGACTCCGGAAAACGGATTCTCAAACAACCGGTTCTTTGCCTTTTGTTCAGAATGATGCTTGTAAAACACTCTGCCGCCAATTGTACAGACAACAAGAATAATTGCAAATATAATTATCTTTTGTTCCCGACTTAAAGACATCCCATTCTCCCTTCACCCCTGTATCATATACTTCATCTTTTTGTTTTTCCATCAAATAATTCCTTTTCAATCTCTCGTCAGCCGAATCCGATCACAGGTTTTACCCTCCATTCCGGTATAGGTACCGCGGAATGAAAAGATAATTGTACAGGTTCCAATATTCGTCTTATACTCGTAATAAAGATCCTTCATAGAACTAATCTCTTTTTCTTCATCCGGTTTTCCCATCGCTGCAAGTATCTCTTCATACGTGCTTGCCTGACTGAGTCCATTGCACAACATAAATTGTTCGTCAGACCATATCGTCTGAATCGGACAATTCATCGCGGCTGTCTCCTTCGTACCTGTATTGATTACCGATACATCAAACTCCCCCTTAAAATCACGTGCCTCCATCTTGCAGATTGCTGTCTCATATGCCTTATATCCATCTATCATCAGAGAGGCTGGTTTTCCCAGCATGATCTTCGCATCACTTTCATTCATGCTATACCCTGCGTCATACAGATCTGTCGTTGTGCACGGAAATGTCATAACCTTTCCGGCAATCGCAAATTCCATACTGGATACATCCTTCGTCGTAAATGGAATGTCCGCATAAGCAACTGGTTCTTTCTCTTTTCGAAGGCTTACCTTCTCCGATGCCTCCGGATCTGTCAGAAACCAAACGACAAATCCAATTACCCCAAGTACGATCACAACCATGATTACTTCTTTGATCGTACTCTTTACCCGTCTTTTCTTTTTTGCCTGCAAATCCTGCATAAACTGCTCATAGACTTCGTCTCTTTCGGTATTCTCTTCCATTGTTATTTCCTCCCATGTTAAGACAGAAACTACGTCCCTGCTTAATACTCGATTGTCTGCTGTATCTCCCCCGTCTGCCGGTTCCAGATTACACGCGTATCGACAGCTTCTTTCTCCTTTTTTGGTCCCAGATCATAGATGATATAATCATCACTGACAACGAGCGATTTTAGCGCCTTATCCGCTCCCGCATCGATCGTGATCAGTTCGCCTTCCTGCTTGTCCTCCAGCGAATAATATTTTATGCAGATAGAATCATCCACCTTCTGTGCGTAGAACATGACTCTTTTGTAAACATTCAGGCAATACACACTTCCTGCAACACATACTTTTTCCTCCGCATCTTCATCATAGACACGTAAATCATGTAGATATGCAAAATCACTACCATATAACATATTGCTTTCAAAATAGACACCGATTGGTTCTTCCTTCTCCGTTCCGTAGATAACATTCTCAAAAAAGCAGATCAACTGATTTCTTCTGACCGCTTCATAAGAACATCGCACATTCACCAGATGCCGCATACGTCCAACCTCTATCGGCTGGCTCCAGTCCCATGTATCCATATCAAGATAATAGTATTCCGTCTGTTTTTGAAGCACCAGATAATGATCCCGGATACCAAATATCACGTAACTGTCATATCCGCCCACATTCTCATAGATTACCTGTGCCTCAGTGCCTTCTTTATTGATGCGGTAAATCCGGTTTTCAATCTGGATATAGAAATATCCCTCATAATAGTAAAGTTTGGAACCGATACTATAATAGATCGCATCTCCTTCCTCAAATGTATAAAATTCCTCATATGTACCATCCGGAGACAACCGGTAAATCACATTGTTTCCGCATTTCTCCAGCTCATCTACCTTGTCATAGTTTCCAAGCTTCACCCGGCTTTTGTAGAAATACACATAGCCGTCTACAACCAGCGCATCATTGGCATAATTACCGCTCTGCTGATCAATGCCTGGATCAACCTCAGAAAATGGATTCTCAAAAAAACGGTTCTTCGCCTTTGGTTCCGATTGTTTTTTCTCATATACCCTGCTTCCGGCTACAATTACACAGGCGAAGAGCATTATCGCAAATATAACGATCTTTTCTTTCCGATTTAGAGACATTTTTACTCCCTTCGACATTAGGAACATCCGCCCATTTTTAATCGCCCACGTTCACCCACATTACAGGTCGAACGCCGTTATAAGAATCCGGATAGTCCTGATCCCATTTTCCCTCGTATCCAATCACCAAAATATTGTAATCCTTCATACCCGTTGACCGCAGCATCCACGGTAACCGCTCCGTACCATCAGCCAGATGCCGGGAATATGGATACATCGCCGGAAGCTCCTCGATTATAATATCTGTAAATATCGCCTCCCGCTTCTGCAATACTGCTCTCGATGGTTTTCGCCCAAGGGCAGATGCATCCGTTAAGCAATTTCCATAATACTGCTCCGCTTCCTTCCAGCTCAGCAGGAATATCTTATCCTTTGTATCCGGTCTGCTCTCCCGTACCTGTACATCCCCGGATGGGTCCACATGCGCAGCAAATCCCACCGTAGACGGATTCTCCAGCGTAGTCTCCCGTATACTTGCCTGCTCCGCCTCGTCAAATGCCTCTGCATAAAACTCCTGATTCAGCCACGACCGTATCTGCGAATCCTCCCATATTACACATTTAAAACTATCCGAGAATCGTTGATAGGCAATCACATCATGGGATATGAGCAGCATAGCATCCCCATCCTTATCCAGCACATCCCAGCAGATCGGATCCTCTGTCTCCGGATCTCCATCCTGTTCGTAGGTTCCCATCTGTACGATGTCACCAATTTCCGCATCTTTCAGTGCTACCGTCTCCAATGCTTCTGTCGTGGCAGGCTCCTCTGTAGTCATTTCTTCTGTAGTCGTCTCTACCTGTTTTTTTCCACAGCCACAAAATATTAGCAGGCAAAGACATAACAATAAAAAATATATATTTCTCGAATTAACCCTTCTCATTTTTCTCCATTTCTTTCAGCTTTTCTTTTTCCATCATGTAATCTATTATTACATCACTGTTATTTTCAAACGTCCTGCAAAGCTCCATCAACTCTTCATCACTAAAATCGGATAAATAGATTCCTTCCCCAGTCTCTTTATCTTCTATCATTTCTCCATTCTCAATTTTTAATTTACCCTTTCCAAGCCATGCCATCATATTAACGATATCATCAAACTGTATTCCTTTCTCAGATACCTGTGCAGCTGCCATCTCGCAGCCCTTATGAAATTCATCAAGTATTTTAGAATTCCGCCCCGTATTACAAAACGAATCGTATTCCTCCAGCAACGAATCGATGCCCGTGTAATCAATCACATATTCCGGCACAAATAACCGAATCTCCAGAATTCTCGCATAAATTAAATACCGATCCACAGACATGCTCCTCCAATCTATGCCATCCAGATCGAAATCGAAAGAAAATAAATCCAGAGTTCCTTCAATTGACAGATCGTGTTGATAATTCCAGTTTGCATCCAACATTTCCGATATTCGTTCATAATATATCTGCCGCCTTTTATCTACAGTTTTTGTGATTATCACACCTATCACAAAAACTGTTGCTACAATGGCAAGCACTTTTATATATATTCTTTTCTTTCTCATAAAATCTCCTCATCTGTTGGAACACCCCGCCATTTAATCACGCATCCAGTCTAATAGAATTTCACTATTCTCCTCAAATTTTTTGCACAATTCCAGCCATTCATCATCACCAATATCCATGTCGTAAATTTCATCTCCCAGATTTTTAATTTCAACAACATTTCCGTTCTCAATTTTCAGGGCACCTGTTCCCATCCGCCTCACATAAAAGGGTATATCGCTGGGATTAATTCCCGGCGCACCACTTGATGCATACTCACAAGCCATGTTAAATTCATCCAGCATTTCCGATTTCTGACCCGTCTCACAAAACGCTTCGTATTCCTGTAGCAGTTGATCCACGTCCGAATACTCCATTTCTTTATATTTGGTTGTAAATAACCGAATATAAAGAATTTGCGTATAGATTGACTTTTTATCTATATACATCCCCTCCGGATATTCTATTCCATCCCAACTGTATTTAGCTTCTCCTGTAATCGACAGTGCTTTTCGATACCACCCATTTAGATTGACCATTTCCATTACCCGATCCAAGTACTCTTCTTCCACTTGTTCTCGTATCCTTCTATCAACCGCTACTGCGGTCACACCGCCGATCAGGGCAACGATTACGATCGCTACCAGCCATCTTATAGCTTTTCGTCTTTTACCCATGAATACCCTCCAATTTCGGTTTTTATGTCGATTTTTGCATGATAAGATGCCGTTTTTGCAAAGAAAAGTCGTGACTATTTCCGTATCTTCCAGCTAACCTACGCCTGCTCCTTGCTCCGCTCCTTAAAATAAGCAAGTAGCTCCTTATAATCCTTCATAGAGTGATAGAAACGAACCTTATCTGTATACTCAGCACCGTTCCATCTATATGCATAGGTAACTGTAAAATATCCTCCCGGATTTTTAAGCTTCAGCACCTTTTCCACCGGCAGTGCCACCTTCGCAAAGCTGCCGTCTTTCATCATCTCCTGAAAAACCGGCTTCTCCTGAATCCGCTTCAGCAAAAAGTCCTTTCGCTTGATCATCTTGCCTGCCTTGACTTCCATATCCATGCGATCCATGGATTGTCCGACATGCGTCATACTTACGCCCTGTGATTGAACCTGCTGGATCTTATATCCGGACAAGCCGGTTGCATTTAAGAATGCATCCTCGTTCAGATGCACGACATATGCCCGACGTGCCTGATCCACGAATACCACATGCAGCACATCTGTATATGTAATAAGCTTCTGCTTATACGTGCTTTTGTAAATTGTAACACCCAAAAATACGACAAAGCATACAAGTGGCAGCGTACTGACTACAGTTTCGTTCTCGTAGTCTCCGGTTATCCACATCCATGCTCCATATACGAACCCTCCGATGGATCCAAGCAACAGTACCAGCCATATTATAAATCCCGGAACAGACATGTTACGTATCGTCCCAGGCGGATAACTATACATCTTAAAAGCCTGCGGGTTCTCAGAGATATTGCGCTCCCCTTCCCAATTTACATCAAATATTTTTTCCTCACTCATCCTTGTTTCCCTTCCTTTGTTTTTGTTTACAGTTTAAATAATTTCCGGGGATTTTTCGACAATACTTCCGCCAAACGAAAGTTTTTTCCGCCAAGCGAAGATTTTATACAACAATAATCCCCAAACCATGCATACAGCATGTTTGATTTAGAGATTTTTATGCAGAACGGCATGTGCAGCCGCTGTATTTTTCTCCATGGAAAGTTCAAACTCTCCATCATATTTTTGTACAATTTTATGAATATTATGAATTCCAAATCCATGCCACTCCGAATCCTTATCTGTCTCCGCAGACAATTTCTCCTCAGGCAAAATCGTATTTATGCAATCAAGGAAAACCAGATTCTTATAGGTTCCAATCATAAGATGAATCTTCCGTTCTCCCATATCCAGAGGGATTTTCTCAACGGCTTCCTTTGCATTTTCCAGTATGTTCGACAAAAGAAAACACAGATCTAAATCCTCAACACCAAGCTCCTGCGGCAGTCGTCCCTGATAAGTAAATTGAATCCGCTCTTTCAAGATCGCAGCTCCAAGCACGCCCGAAATCACAGCATCCACAATCCGATTTTGGGAATATATGCATGTCGACGGCTCTGCTTCCATATGATTCCAACTATCAACCATCGCAGTCGCTCGTGCGATTTCTCCCTTTTTGAGCAGGTCCTGCACCGTCTGCATCATGTGCCGAAATTCATGTTGTCGCGCCCGCGTTTTCTCATTTTTCTCATACAACTGTACATAATAATCTCTGGTCAGCTTCTGTTCCCGCTCAAATATTCGTATTTGCTCTGCCTGTCGGTCGCTCCTTTTTTTCAGCTTTCCTATGTAGATCAAATACGCACATACAATAACAGCTGAGCCAAATAGCATCATAAGTACAACATAGGTCTCGCCTGCCACGTTCCTGATCTCCCCATCCCCTACAATATAGGTCAGAAATGAAACCTGAACTGCCGCAAGTATGCCTCCCGCGAACAACACCCCAAAATTGCGGTTTACAAGCGTCCACACATCCGACTTTTTCTTTTGCAGCTTATAGATCAACGCCCACAAAAAAAGTCCCGGCAATGAACAGATTCCATCCATGATCGGATCGGAAAACCCGATGTCATTGACACTTACATTTGCTAAAAGTGCAATGCATACATATAGAATTGAATCCACAACCTCTACGATCATATAAGACAACACATATGCCTTTATGGATTCTCGTATAGATTGCCGCTTCCAGATATAAAATGCAACTCCATTTATAATCGGAATCAGCACAATCGCATTCTCATGCAGAAACTCTGTTTCTATAAATGTTCCTATAATCAGCAATCCTCCTGTAAGAACTGCATCTCTCAGGCACAAATTCCGTGCCTGTTTCTTTCTATGATAGCCAAACACACACGCAGAAACCGTGGTTTCCTTAATCAGCTTTATGCAATTAATAAAAAAACACAATAAAAACATCCCTATAAAACTCTTTCATGCTCCCGCGCATATGCGATATATTCCTGTCGCAGCCTCCTCACCTTTCCGTTTGGTATGTTAAAACGCATACTATCTTCCATAATTAGAGATGTCTTCTGGATATCCTCGACATACGCATAGTTCACGATCACAAATCTTGATATCCTGCAAAATCCCTGTTCCGGTAAAATCCGCTCCCACTCCTTCATCGTATAAGACTGCAATGCCTGCACAAGCTCTCCCTGCAAATAAAAGACCACCTGACTGTAATTATCCGCAGACTGTATGTATAATATCTGGGATACATCTATCTGCCAAACCTTTTTTTTCCACGTCACGTCAACCATGCATTGATGCTCCTGCTGAAAATTATGCAAGACCTCTGACAGCCTGTCCCAATTTCCCACTTTTCTGACAAACGCGATCACATTTCGCCCAAATGCAGCCTCCATCATTTCTTCATGCGATGTTACATAGATAATATCTGTCATACGCAGCTTCGAAGCCATTTGCTCTCGCAATTCCAAACCCGTAAGTGCCGGCATCTCAATATCCAAAAGCAAAAGTGCCGGTTGCACCATGCCTGCCTGCAATGCTTCCGCTAGCATGCTGGCATCTGAAAAGCCGCGAACCTCCGTTCCTTTTGACAGCACATCATGACAGACCTGTATCATCTCGTTTAAATTCTCAATATCATCATCACAGACTATAACCTGCATTAAAGCCTACCTCTTTGTCCATATTGTTTTATTGGTATTATATATTACTTTCCTTAATTTTTTCAAATGCTGTACCCGCTTTTATAGCTTTGGAATAACTTGATTTCTCAACTATACTTGATTATCTGCTCTGCCACTCCGTTTATCAACCCTGTCATCGATTTTTGCATGATAAGATGCCGTTTTTGCACCCATTCTGGTATAAGTATCATCGTTACATACTCAATAATCAAGATATCTTGCACAAATGGTCGAAATTTTAACACTTTCGGTCAGGCAATGCGATTTTTGAACGGAATATGTGTGTATTCTTATCGAAATCATAGATATATACCCCCTCATGTCTGCGCACGATTTTCTCTATGCTCTGCATGCCAATTCCATGCTCCTCTTTATTTTTTGACGTGATGAGTTTTCCTGCCTTATCCTTCTTTATTTCCCCAAGATACGAATTTTTTTCTTCTATAACCGTCATGCCGGAATGCTCGTTCACATCCACACGTAATTCGATAAATCCCTGATTACCAGCCGCTTCATACGCATTTTCCAGCAGATTTCCGAATAGCACTGTCATCTCCGTGTCACTCAGATCCGATAGCACAGCTTCCCGAATATCAACCGTCAATGATATTCCTGCCTTATCACATACACTCTGATAATATTGCAGGATCACGTTTAACACCGCCCGATTACAAAACCTTTTCTTCGTAAGCTTCACATCCGCGCAATCCTGCAAAAGCTTCTTCGCTTCCTCAATGTCTTCATGTTCCAATAAACTCTGTACCGTGTATAGAAAATGCCTTGTATCGTGAATCACCGCATGACATGCCTGATTCTCTTCGCGAACCATCAGAACTTCCTGCAATCGGACCTGTTCCTGTTTTACCCTCTGTTCCTTCTTGTATACATAATTATAGATGCATAGCAAACCTATAATTATCAGACCAAGCACAATTACAATCACACGCGTCCATACATAAGGCAGGGCTTGATCCATATTATTTATAAAAATAAGAAATCCAATCAGAAAAAATATGACGATTCCCTGCACGAAAAATAGAATTTCAGATACCTTTCTTTTCATAGCTTTCCCTTATCCCCTTTGCAGATATTCTTCATATTTCTTACAAAATTTCGGATACATGCGCCTGGATATATGTGCCCTATACATTCCTTTCGCCAGAATTATTTCATTCTTTGTAAACCGGCTCACATAATCCAGATTTACCAGAAAACTCGTATGAGATTTGCAAAATCTTACCTGATTCAGTTTTTGCTCCCAATCCTCCAGCTTTCCCTTCACTTCATACTTCGCATCCTTTGTGCATACGTACACACAACGCCTTTGATTCTCAATCATAACAATGTCTGCTTCCCGACAGACAATCGTCTCTCCATTCTGCATAATTGTGATTTTGGGATTCGTATTCCGATACGCCACCAACGCATCCCTCAGATTCCGCTCGATTCGATCCGGCAAAGATGCTTTTTCGATATACCGAAACACCTGAAAGTCCATCGCATCATCCAGATACTGTTCCGTAAATGATACAATGAAGATCAGTGCATATGGATTTTTCTCTTTGATCCTCCGTCCGACCTCAATTCCACTTTTCCCCGGCATTTCCACATCCAGAAATACGATATCTGCCATCTCCGGTTCTTCCAGAAGCTTCTCCCCATCTGTAAATGTCTTTATTCCTGCCTCTATATTATTTTGCCGAAAAAAGCTATCAACTATTTCAATCAGATATTCTAAATAACTGCTATCATCGTCACATAAAAATATATGTATCATCTATAAAATCTCTTCCCTCTCAATTACTATAATGTCCTCTGATTTCTTCGCTTCCTGATCCATATTATGAACAAGTGAGAAAAAGAACAGCCACATGATGGCTGTCAGGATAGAAATAATACTCACCAAATTAAAGATTCTACGTTTCAACAGATATTGCCCCCTTATACCAACCACGTTTCTTTTATATCATACTAAATTTCAGATTGTATATCAATCATACAATTGATTCTTTACGAATCTTAACAACAAAAAAACCTTGATTCCACTTTCGAAGAATCAAGGTTCTTATAGAGGCGCGAGCCGGATTTGAACCGGCGGTGAAGGTGTTGCAGACCTCTGCCTTACCACTTGGCTATCACGCCATATAATATTTTTAAAAGCTCCCCGAGTAGGGCTCGAACCTACAACAACTCGGTTAACAGCCGAGTGCTCTACCATTGAGCTATCGAGGAATATATCATTGCATTTAACTAAACGCAAAGTAGATTATATGAAATATTTCCAATCAAGTCAAGACTTATTTTCAATATTTTATCCGTAATCTACAAACGGAGATGGAGGGATTTGAACCCTCGCGCCGCGCGAACGACCTACACCCTTAGCAGGGGCGCCTCTTCAGCCACTTGAGTACATCTCCAATGCCTAAAAAACACATATTACCAATCGGTGTTATTTAGTTCCGCGTCAACACGCTAAATTAGAATACCAAATATTGCAGCAAATGTCAAGGGGTAATTATATACCCTTAGTATAATGTATTCCTATTTTTTATTATTTTATTCCAACAAATTATTCATAAGAAATCAGCGTATTTACGCCATCATCACTTTCCATATAATGCACCGTAATCACATCGCCAGTCTCTATCTTGATCAGGCTCTCATTTTCTGCGAAATTCTGTTTGTAGACAGAACGATCTTTCGCTGTGATATACACATATGTCTCATTTTCTACTGTGATGTACCGAATCTGTGTGACTGTAATCTTCTTACTCAGCGTATCTTCACTGACATCATTTCCATTTGTCGCAATGCTGTTTTCGGCAAGCAGCTTTTTGTAGCTGGCAAGTGCTTCCTTCTGCGTGCTTCCGGTTGCTACAATGCTGTATTTTTCAACATTGACAAGTGCGTACATCTTTACGAGTCCGGCGTTATCTTTGAGTACCATGATATACGTCGGTACATTTCCGATGTTGATCAGAGATGGGAATGATGACGTGTACCCAAGGTTCTGCACCTGCCCTTCCGCAGAAGACATTGCCGAATGCTCCTCTGCACCTGCGATTGCAAAATATTTACTTTCCGCAGTTCTTGAATTCATCAACACGAATCCGATATTCGACTGGTCACCATTGACGGATGTCACACCTGTGTATACCCACACATCGCCATCCATCACCTTGTAACCATAATCATCGGTTGTCACCTTACAGCCTTTGTTTCCAATCTTGCTATTAATGAATCCACCTGACAGCATACCATACCAGTTATACCGGTCACATAAGAGATCACCATCATACACGCGATCTACCCAATTTGGAATATCACCCAGATCCATATATTCACAATCCCCGCTGCATGGATCACAGAGCACGATTCCCTTCACGTCCTTCGCTCCAAATAACCCTGCATTCGGCTTTAATACCGGACAGATATAATATGGATTTCCTTCGTTATCGAGTTCAAAATAATATCCGTTGAAATCATACGTCGGATAAGAAAGCTGCACATGCCGCTGCAGATTCTTGCCAAAATATGCAGAGGAAGAATACTGAATCGGCTTTTCAAGCTTCACATAATCTGCCTCATTTTTGACCGGATCAACAAGCACGTATCCCGGAATTCCGGCATCTTTATTATTCAGATATTTGATAAATCCCGCATATTCAAGCGGTGCAACCTTCATCGGCACACCATTATAATCAATGGTGCTGTATGTCTCGCTCACTTGATACTGGCTGACAACATCAGACAGGGAACCAATTGAACGATCACCGATGATTCTCGCACTGTCCGTATCCATCAGTGCAATGTTATTGATATTCTCACTTTCCGGCACATCCGTTGCAAAATCGCCGTCTTCTACCATTATGATTCCTGCATATTTGGATGCACGGAACAGCTCGGAGGATGCTAGTCCACCTATAATCAGCCCTATCATTAACACAAGAATTGCAGTAAATGAAACCATTACCACCTTCGTCGAACCAACGGCTTCTTTGATATTTCCTTTCTTGGTAATACGTGTTCCTTTAAAATCAAAGGAGCAACATCCGATTGCCGCAAGCGTAAGTATCACCCATGTCCAGAATCCAGAGGTATGTACATTGATTGCCGGTGTCAGGAAATAATAAAACAATACTTCCACAACGAGCAGCAACCCATACAGAAGAATGTTTGATCTGCGGATAGCAAATCCTGTTTTTCCGTTTTTTTGCTGTTTCTTCCTGCGCTCCTTTTCCATATCTACGTCATATTCGACTTTAACTTTATTTTTTGCCATATTAATTATGCTCCTTCAGATAATCTGCAACCGCCGTCTCATACAGATTGTGTCCTTCGCTGTCGATTACGACAATAACAGGAAGATTCTCGACGCGCATCTTACGGATTGCTTCGGTTCCAAGGTCATCATAAGCGATCACTTCTGACTCCTTGATGCACTTGGACAGCAGTGCGCCCGCTCCGCCAACGGCTGCCATATACACAGCTTTTTCCTTGACGATTGCATCAATCACTGCCTGACTGCGCTTACCTTTTCCGATCATACCCTTCAACCCCTTTGAAAGCAGAAGCGGCGTATATTTATCCATACGGCTGCTTGTGGTAGGTCCGGCAGAACCGATCACCTGTCCCGGCTTTGCCGGTGTTGGTCCAAGATAATAGATTGTATTTCCTGTAATATCCAGTGGCAGAATCTTATCCTCATACAGCTTTGCACTGGTATAATCCACTTGCGGATGTTTCTCCTGCTCCACGCAGATAGCATCATACATCCGCTTGTGTGCAGCATCTCTGGCACTGTAAATTGTGCCGGTCAGATAGATATAATCTCCTGCATGAAGCTCCTTTAATTCCTCTTCGCTAAATGGTACTGCAATATGTCGTTCCATTCTCTAATCCTCCACTTTCTGTCACCACGCGTCAGCGTGATGACCTACGCGCGCATCAGCGCGCTTCCTATTTTTTATTGTATTTACTTCGTCAGCATATATCCCTTTATAAACATTCTTTTTATCATAGTCTGCTCATCATCGATTTCAAAACTGATAGACGTTATAATCAGTTTTTCTGTATCACTGATTTGAATTTCGTAGACTTTGTCTTTTTCATCTACGACCTGATTTTCATTTTCATCTTCCAAGTCCTTATAATACGAAATGCAGGAAGTAAGATCTACATTCTCATATACATTGTCTCCGGCTATGATTGTTTTGCTCTCATATTCTTGAACAGAACTTTCATCCCGCCAATGTTCCTCTACCCCATAGATTTTTTCATAACCATGGACGGCCAATCCACCCTCTTCCATCGGATCTGCATAAAAATATACAGATTTCCATTGGTCACTGCCATACGCATCTCCATCATACATCATACTATGTAATTCATCCTGCTCCGCTTCCGTGAGATTAGTCTTTATGTATCGTCTGCCATATGCATTTGTCTTCAGATAATCATATGCTTCCGCAGCCACTTCCATATCCAATGTCCGATTCTTAACTAACCGGCTTTTCTGTGACTGATACGACAGATATTGCGCATTTCCAAATGGAAGCAGAAGCCCGACAAATAAAAACCCAACTAAGACTAGAATCAGATTTTCATAGTGCCAGTTTATTTGTGTTTTCGTCTGATTTATTTCATTTGCATGTTCTGTTCCTGTATCACCGGTATCTGCCTGATTCGTATATGTTTTTTTCCTGCCTGCAAGTCTTGCATACCGTGCATAGATTTTCTCCCACAGAATATAGATAATCTGCAGCAAGATAAACATCCACGCCGCATATCGCTGCTCCGTCAGTCCATATGCTTTGACACGTACTGACATCGAATAAATCTCAAGCAGGATAAACGGTGCATAGATATATTTCGTAATAGAAATAAGTTTCGCATAACGTGAAGTCTTCTCCTCCACGAACCCGGATGCCATCATCCAGATTGGCATACCAATCGCAAAAAGACTCGCACAGATGCCGAAGATCTCGTTGCTCGGAACCTCCTGCGTCACAAAGATTTTTACCACATAGAGATAAATTACGAACATCGCAATCCACACGCATGGAAGTAGCACATACGATACAAATTTCTTCGTAAATGCCGCGTTATCTTCGCTTGTGTCCGATACAGCAAGCAGACAGGTTGGGAAATACGCAAGTGCACTCAGCAATAACTGGATATTCAGCTCCACTCTGAACGTATCTATATCCACAAGCAATGCATCTATAATTTCAAGAATCAGGATAACTGCAATATTTAACACAAGATAGACGCCAACTGCCCTTAGCAATGCGAATATAATTCGTCCGATGCAATGTGGCAGATCCAATTTCTGCTGCCGGAGTAATACATAGATTGCAAGAAGCACCATGCACGCAATGTAAAAATACAGGATACTTCCAAATATCAGATTCGGTATATCCGCTTTCTGCGTTTTAATCATCTCTGATAAAACCTTAAATATTATGGCAATCACAAACGTTACGACATAGCCAATCAGCCATTTCCGTTTGTTTTTCTGTGCTTCTTCTGCTGTTTTCTTCCACAGACTCTCAAGCAGAAAATTCCCGGCAAGCCAGATAGAACACACAGTCACGATAGATTCTATGTCAAACCCTTTTTTCTGATTTGCTATGATACTCACAACCGCTATGATAAACGCACAGAAAATACTCGCAACATAACGTATGTAAATCTGCTTGAATTTCGCCATATTCTGGTTGATATAATTTGAAACCTTTCCCAAGTACATATCTCCTTTCTTTCGGACACGATGATTCTCGTTTATAACTTACACATGCATCCATCCAATCTCCTGTACATTTTTCTCTGTCATTTCTTCCATATCATTTATATTTCTACAACACAACTGTCTTGTGGCGGTTTACATGACAGCACATATTGACTGCAAGTGGCATACCTGCGATATGTGTTGCATAGGTTTCAATATTGACTGCGAGCGCCGTTGTCTTTCCTCCAAGTCCACCCGGTCCGATTCCAGTCTTGTTCACAAGCTCCAATATCTCATCTTCGAGCTTCGCAATATGTGCCTTCTCCGAATGTGAACCTGCCGGTCTTGTGAGTGCTTTCTTCGCAAGCTTTGCCGCAAGCTCAAAATCACCGCCAAGTCCAACGCCGACTACCATCGGAGGACATGCATTTGGTCCGGCATCCTTCACAGCTGCAAGCACGGACTGACGGATTCCTTCTTCCCCATCTGCCGGTTTCAACATATACACCTTGCTCATATTCTCACTTCCAAAGCCCTTCGGTGCAATCGTGATCTCCAGCTGATCTCCCGGTACAATATCATAATGGATGATTGCCGGTGTATTGTCTCCGGTATTTTCACGCAAGAGTGGATCTCTCACGACAGATTTCCGCAGATATCCCTCGGTATATCCTCTTCTCACACCTTCGTTGATGGCATCTGTAAGATTCATTCCTTCAATATGCAGATCCTGTCCGACATTTACGAAAAACACTGCCATTCCTGTATCCTGACAGATTGGTGTCTTATCCTCTCCGGCAATCTCCATATTCTCAATCAACTGATTCAAGATCTGCTTGCCGAGCGTGCTGTCTTCCTCTTTTGCCGCCTGCCGTATCTTGCCATCCATATCATCTGCGAGATACAGATTGGCTGAGATACACATTTCTTTCACTGCTTCAATGATTTTGTCTGTGTGTAATGTTCGCATGGTTTACTCCTTTTTAACATACTAAGGCTGCTACACGATTTCTCATATAGCAGCCCTTTTTTTAATCATCCAGATAATCGTCTTTATCCTTCGTATCAATCCCGCGTTTCTTATTCTGCACACGAATATAAATGGATACGAAAATGTATGTCACAAATAACAATACAAATATAACACCTATCCAGTACATAAGTGCATATAAGAAATTGGATACGCCATCCATCTTGGAAAGACCTTCCAAGCCCTCTTTAATACTATTGTTCATCGCTTTTCCCTCTTTTCACGACTTACTTATCTTCCGGACTCTCCGGCTCTTCTACATTACCTTCTTCATTATCTGCCTCATTCATCTCGCGTTCCATAATTTCCAAGGACTCGGATTCATCTGCAGATTTCTGACGAACCTTTGCAATACTTGCAACAGTAATGTCACTTTCCAGATCCATGTTGATGAGCTTCACACCGGTTGTAATTCTGCCCAATGTAGAGATATCCTTACACAGGAGTCTTATTACAATACCCTGATTGGTAATCAGCATGATCTCGTTATCATCATTGACCGCCTTAAATCCTACAACCGTTCCGGACTTATCTGTGATCTTGTAACACTTCACACCCTTACCGCCACGGTGCTGTGGTGTAAACTCTTCGACAAGTGTACGCTTACCAAGACCATTCTCGGATACGATCAGAAGTGCTTCGCCCTGCGTGTCTAACTGCATTCCAATGACTTCATCATCACCAGCGACACTCATACCGATCACACCCATCGATGTACGTCCGGTTGATCGAACCTCCTTCTCATTGAAGCGGATACACATACCCTGCTTTGTGATCAGGATTATATCCTTCGTATTGTTCGTTGCCTTTACTTCGATCAGCTCATCGCCCTCTTTCAGGGTGATTGCAGCAAGTCCGGACTTACGAACATTTGCATACTCGGTAATCTTTGTCTTCTTGATCATACCATTCTTTGTAGCCATGATCAGGTATCTTCCCTCATGGTACTCGCGAATTGGAATGACTGCTGTGATCACTTCATCCGGTTGGAGCTGTAACAGATTGACGATTGCAGTTCCTCTTGCGGTACGTCCGGATTCCGGAATCTCATATGTCTTCAGACGATATACACGTCCCTGATTCGTGAAGAACATGATGTAATGGTGCGTCGTTGTCATGAACAGATTCTCGATGAAATCATCCTCGATCGTCTGCATACCCTTGATGCCCTTACCACCACGGTTCTGGCTCTTGAAGTTATTGATTGTCATACGCTTTACATAGCCAAGCTTTGTCATAGCGATTACAACATTTTCCTTCGGAATCAGATCTTCGACTGTGATATCATCATCCATATCAATGCCGATAGAAGTTCTTCTGTCATCACCATACTTTGTTGCGATAATCAGGATTTCCTCCTTAATTACACCAAGGAGCAACTTCTCATCTGCGAGAATTGCCTTCAACTCTTTGATGAGTTCCATCAATTCTCTGTATTCTTTCTCAAGCTTCTCTCTTTCCAAACCGGTCAGAGCACGCAGACGCATATCCACGATTGCCTGTGCCTGTGCATCGGACAAACCGAAACGCTCGATCAATGCAAGCTTTGCATCGGCAACGGATTTGGAACTACGGATGATTTGAATAACCTCATCAATATTATCAAGGGCAATCAATAATCCCTCTAAGATATGAGCACGATCTTCCGCTTTGTTCAAGTCAAACTTCGTTCTTCTTGTGACAACCTCTTCCTGATGCTTGATATAATATCCAAGCATTTCCAGGAGATTTAATACCATAGGCTGTCCATCAACCAACGCCAGCATGATTACACCAAATGTATCCTGCATCTGTGTGTGCTTGTATAACTGGTTCAGCACGATATTCGCATTGCAGTCTTTTCGAAGCTCGATCACGATACGCATACCCTCACGGGAACTCTCATCACGGAGAGCTGTGATACCCTCAATCTTCTTATCCTTGACAAGCTCTGCAATCTTCTGGATCAGCTTTGCCTTATTTACCATGTATGGAAGCTCGGTAACAACGATTCTCTGCTTTCCATTTGCCATCGGCTCGATCTCGGATACGGCACGTACCTTAATCTTACCACGACCGGTTCTATATGCTTCATTGATACCGGCTGTACCAAGGATAGATGCACCCGTTGGGAAATCCGGTCCCTTGATGATTTCCATGATTTCTTCGATTTCTGTCTCACGGTCCTCATTCACACGGTTATCAATGATCTTAACGACCGCATTTACGACCTCACGCAGGTTGTGAGGCGGAATGTTTGTTGCCATACCTACGGCAATACCCGTTGTACCATTGACCAGCAGGTTTGGATAACGGCTTGGAAGTACGACCGGTTCTTTCTCTGTCTCATCAAAGTTTGGTACAAAATCAACCGTATCCTTGTTGATATCCGCAACCATCTCCATCGAAATCTTGGAGAGACGTGCCTCTGTGTATCGCATCGCAGCCGCGCCATCCCCATCGACGGATCCGAAGTTACCATGTCCATCGACCAGTGGATATCTTGTATTCCATTCCTGTGCCAGCTTTACGAGTGCCTCGTAGATAGAACTGTCACCATGTGGATGATATTTACCCATTGTATCACCGACGATACGGGCACATTTACGATGTGGCTTATCCGGACCGTTATTCAATTCCACCATGGAATGCAAAATTCTTCGCTGTACAGGCTTTAAACCATCCCGCACATCCGGAAGAGCTCTTGCAGCGATAACGCTCATGGCATAATCGATATACGATTCTTCCATGGTTTTCTTCAAATCCACTTCATGGATTTTATCAAAAATTGTACTATCGTCCATTGTTCTCCTCCTACTTAAATGTCAAGATTCTTAACGAATTTTGCATTTGCCTCAATAAATTCACGTCTTGGCTCTACTCTCTCACCCATCAATGTATCGAAGGTTAAGTCAAGCTCAGACTCACTATTCTCATCAATTGCTACACGCAATAAAATCCGCTTTTCCGGATCCATCGTCGTATCCCACAACTGTTCGGCATCCATCTCACCAAGTCCTTTGTATCGCTGGATCTTGTTATTCTGGTCACGTCCGACTTCATTTAAGATATCTGCCAGCTCTTCGTCACTGTATGCATACCATGTCTTCTTGTTTTTCTCGAGCTTGTACAGTGGTGGCTGTGCCAGATATACATGTCCTTCCTTGATCAGATCCGGCATGAACCGGAAGAAGAAGGTTAACATCAAGGTTGCAATATGTGCACCATCGACATCGGCATCGGTCATGATAATGATCTTGTCATAACGAAGCTTTTCAATATTGAAATTCTCACGAATACCAGTACCAAATGCAGTAATCATGGCTTTAATCTCTGCATTTTCCAGAATCCGGTCGATTCTTGCTTTCTCTACATTCAGAATCTTACCACGCAGTGGAAGGATTGCCTGTGTTGCACGGGATCTGGCAGTCTTTGCAGAACCACCAGCGGAATCTCCCTCTACGATGTAGATTTCACAGTTCTTTGGATTTGGATCCGAACAATCGGCAAGCTTACCGGGAAGCGCCATGTTCGTCTCAAGTGTACTCTTACGGGCAACATCTCTTGCTTTTCTGGCTGCCATACGGGCACGCTGTGCGACAACTGCTTTTCCTACAATAGCCTTTGCCACCTGAGGATTCTGCTCTAAGAAATACGTAAGTTTCTCTGTCACAAGTCCTTCTACCGCGGTTCTCGCTTCTGCATTACCAAGCTTCTGTTTTGTCTGTCCTTCAAACTGTGGCTCCGGAATCTTGATACTTACGATAGCGGTCAGACCTTCTCGCAAGTCATCACCGGACAGGTTTTCTTCTTTGTCACGCAGAATCTTATTGCTTCTTGCATAATCATTGAAGACTTTCGTGATAGCACTCTTAAATCCTGTCAGATGCATGCCACCTTCCGGTGTATTGATGTTATTTACAAAGCTCAAAGTAAGCTCGTTGTAAGAATCGTTGTGCTGCATTGCCACTTCGACATAGATATCATCTTTATTACCCTCGATATAGATAATCTTGTCGTAAAGTGCAGTCTTTGTCTTATTCAGGTAAGAGATGAACTCCTTGATACCACCCTCATAGTGGAAGGATTCTCTCTGTTCCTTGCCCTCACGCTTATCTTCAAGATTAATCTTCAATCCCTTTGTGAGGAAAGCCATCTCACGGAGTCTCGTACGAAGCACCTTATAATCAAAGATAACATCATCGAAGATTGTATCGTCCGGCATAAATGTAACCTTCGTTCCGGTCTTGTCGGTCTTGCCAATCTCTTTTAGCTTATACACCACATTTCCACGTTCATAACGCTGCTTATAGACCTTTCCATCTCTGGAAATCTCAACTTCCAGCCAGTTCGAAAGTGCATTTACAACCGATGCACCTACACCATGCAGACCACCGGATACCTTGTATCCGCCACCGCCGAACTTACCGCCGGCATGCAGGATTGTAAATACAACTTCCACAGCCGGAATACCGGCCTTCTTGTGGATACCTGTCGGGATACCACGTCCATTATCGATAACAGTCACGGAACCATCTTCGTTGATTGATACATCTATTTCCGTACAAAATCCTGCCAATGCCTCATCAACCGCATTGTCTACAATCTCGTATACAAGATGATGAAGTCCTCTTGTAGAGGTACTACCGATATACATACCTGGTCTTTTACGAACCGCCTGCAAACCTTCCAGAATCTGGATTTGATTCGCATCATAATTGCTTTCATTTTGATTACCCATCTAATTCCTCCTGTATTGTTCCGGCAACAATCTTATAGACTTTATCGATTGCCAGCCGTTCCTTTATAAAATCATCATATCCTGTACATGTAAGAATCGTTTGGATTCCTCGAATAGACTCTAATAACGCATCTTGCCGGCTTCGATCCAGCTCAGACATTACATCGTCTAACAGTAATATGGGATTATCCTGTATCAGTCTCTTTACCAGCTCGATTTCTGCAAGCTTCAATGACAGCGCCACTGTACGCTGCTGTCCCTGCGAACCGAACTTTCTCACATCCATACCGTCGATCAAAAACGCGATATCATCGCGGTGAGGACCGGTCTGTGTTGTCTGATAACGTAAGTCCATCTCCTGTTTTTCTGCAAGCATCGATGCAAAGCTTTCCTCTTCTGCATTTTTCTCATATACCAGACACAAATGTTCTTTTCCCGACGTTAAATTGCTATGTATATCAGGAATTATCTCATTTATCAAATCAATAAAATGATTCCTCTTTTTAATGATTTCTATACCATATTTTACCAGTTGGTCATCCCAGACTGGCAGCATATCCATTTTACTTTTATCAAAGCTAATCTGCCTTAACAGATTATTTCTCTGATCTAACACTTTTTTATAATTTGCCAGCAGACTCACATAAATCTTATCCAACTGGCATAATTCCATATCCATGAAATTTCTTCGCTCTGCCGGACTGTTTTTGATGATAGAAAGATCCTCCGGGGAAAAGAAAACCATATTCATCGTGCCAAGCAACTCAGAACTTCTGCGGATTGGTACCATATCAATCGCAATTCCTTTTGATTTGCTCTTTTTCAGATGCATATCAATCCGTCGATGCATACCATCTTTTTTTATTTCTGCGCGGATATGACTTTCATCTGCATCAAACCGTATGATTTCCCGATCCTTGCTTCCTCTGTGACTCTTTGTCGTTCCAATCAGGTAGATAGCTTCCAATATGTTGGTCTTTCCCTGTGCGTTATCCCCATATAAAATGTTGATACCATCGGAAAATGTAATCTCGGCACGCGCATAATTTCTGTAATTTTGCAGTGCCAGATTTTCAATATACATGCCTACACCTCATTTGCACAGAAATTATTTCTGAATACTGATCTTATTATCATCAAACACGACTTCATCACCATCATAGAGCTTTCTTCCACGACGTTCATCAATCTCACCATTGACTAAAACCAGTCCCTGCTGAATGATTTCCTTTGCACCAATTCCAGAATCTGCAAGACCAGTCGCTTTAAGTGCCTGTCCTAATTTGATATATTCCTCGCCCTCGCGAAGCTTTAAAATATGCATCTCACCCATGATTAATAAGCCCCCGCATTGATATTGACTGGTAATACAACATAGATATAAGTTCCTGCATCATCCCGGATGATACATGGTGATTTTGCATCACGCATGTAGATAAAGATGTCTTCATCGTCAATAACCTTCAACACATCTGTCAGGAATCTTGGATTAAATCCAATGATGATTTCCTCTCCATCCTTTGTGATTTCGATTTCTTCATTCATGGAACCCATCATCGTATCGACTTTGAGATACATACGGTTATCATTTTTGATACTGACAACGATTGGCTTCTTATCTGACTCACGCATAAGGATAGAAGCACGATCGATACAATCAAACAACTCTCTGTTATTTACGCGAACCTTGATCTTATGATCCATAGAAAGCATCTGTACGATCTTGAAATATTCTCCCTCAAGCAGACGGGATACTACTATTGTATTCTCAAACTCAAATAAAATATGTCTGTCTGTAAAGTAAACCGTTACCATATCATCGACACCACCTGTGATGATCTTTGACAGATCATTGAGTGTCTTTCCCGGTACAACAACGCTTACATTCGAAGCATTTCCCTTCAATGCCAGATTACGAAGTGAAATACGATGTCCATCCAGAGATACGACCTGAAGCACACCATCCTTTACCTCAAACAACTCACCGGTCATCAGCTTGTTATTCTCATTATCTGAGATAGAGAAGATTGTCTGTCGGATAATCTCCTTCAAAGAAAACTGGGAAAGTTCAATACTCTTTTCCTTCTCAATCTGAGGAAGCTCTGTAAAGTCCTCACCGGATTTGGATGGAATAACGAACTTTGATTTTTCACAACGGATGATTGTATTGTAATCTGATGTTGTCTCAATAAATATTTCACTGTTTGGAAGCTTACGAACAATATCATTGAACAGCTTTGCTTCAATCGCAATCCGTCCCATCTCGATCACTTCACCATCTAAGATTGTTTCAATACCAATCTCAAGGTCATTTGCTGTCAGTTTAATGCTGTCTGCATATACATCAATTAATATACATTCCAGAATCGGTAACGTTGTCTTAGTAGAAACTGCTTTCGAAACGATGTTAAGAGAATTTAACAGGTTTACTTTTGAACATTTTATCTTCATGTTAGTTGAAACTCCTTTCGAGGCTGCGCCTGAGTCATAAATATAGAATATAAATTAGTAGTAGTAATAGTAGTAGCTGTGGATATGTAT
Source organism: Wujia sp. (assembly GCF_056872695.1). Taxonomy (NCBI): domain Bacteria; kingdom Bacillati; phylum Bacillota; class Clostridia; order Lachnospirales; family Lachnospiraceae; genus Wujia; species Wujia sp. Next base: position 315,762 of record NZ_DBMFCD010000002.1, read on the forward strand.
ATAACCCTTAAAAACATTGATGGTTGCTGGTTAAATCCACCTTTATAACCATGTTGAAATGCATTTCACTCTCTGTGGAAGCATCTGGATAACTTCACACATTAAAGTTAACATAAGAATGGTTCAAAAAAGTGTCAACAGGTTATCTTCAATCAAATCACAAATTTATGTGTAAATCTATGCGTTTGTATCCAGCTTTTTGATGATGGTCTCAATCGTATTGTTGAATGCCGGATCTTCTTTCCGTTTCGCCTCAACACGGTTAATGCCGTTGATGACTGTCGTATGGTCACGACCGCCGACGATATTGCCCGCAGATTGCAGAGACATGACGGTAAGCTTTCGACATAAGTACATAACGACCTGTCTGGCTGTCGCGATATCCTGACTACGCTTCTTGGAGCGGATATCATCTGGAGAGATATTCATATGCTCGGATACCGTCTTGAGAATCGTTTCACCGGTAATCGTTTCATTTTTTTCTTTATTGATCAGATCCTTCAGGGATTCCTTGGCTGTCTCCAGTGTAACCTCTTCTTTCATAAGCTTGGAGAAAATGCCAATCTTATGAAGAGCACCTTCGAGTTCCCGGATGTTGTTGGTTACATTCTCTGCGATATACTGGAACACTTCTTCCGGAATATCGTTTAAATGATCCATCTCCGCTTTTGTTTTTAAAATTGCCATACGTGTTTCATAGTCAGGCTCGTGAATATCAATTGGAATGCCACATTCAAAACGGGAACGGATTCTTTCATTCAAAGACTGCAGCTCCTTTGGAGGTTGGTCGGAAGAAAGAATAATCTGTTTTTTATTATTATAAAGTTCATTAAACGTATTAAAAAATTCCGTCTGTGTACTTTCCTTTTTGATGATAAACTGAATGTCATCAATCAGCAGGACGTCTACATTTCTGTATTTCTCACGGAATTCATTTGTCGTATGATTCTTAATTGCGTCGATGATCTCATGCGTAAATGTCTCGGATGGCACATAAAGAACTTTTGTTTTATCATCCTTTTGCAGGATGTAATGTGCGATAGACTGCATGAGATGTGTCTTGCCAAGTCCGGAGTTTCCATATAAGAACAATGGATTGAAATTATCCTGTCCGGGAAGATCGGCAACTGCCAGACATGTTGCATGAGCGTGGCGGTTTCCTTCTCCGACAATAAACGTATCAAATGTGTATTTTGGATTCAGATTGCTGCGACTGACTGCTTCTTTGTAAGAGTCGGATTTTTGTACAGACTCTTTTCTGGCTTCTTCGTCACTTTCAATCAGATTTTTCTTTTCGTCGATCACAATATCAATCGTACTGTCATTTAATGTCTCACGAATAGAGGAAAGCAAAAAAATGTCAAACTCCTTACGCTTTAAGAACTTCAGCGCATTCTCACCGAGCTTTTCATCTACGTAAAAATATACGGTATTATTTTTTACCTCATATATTTTAAGAGAACGAATCCACGTATTGATCATGATACTGGAAATGTCATATTCGGTTTCCAGAAGAGACAGAATCTCTTCCCATTTTGATTCGATTAATTCTTTCATATCATAACTCCTAAATACTGTGCTTCCTTTATCCGCACACTTGGATTCTATTTTACAATAAATTCAGAATTTTAGCAAGTTTTGGGCGTGGATTTCGGAGATTTTTACTACATAATTATAGGAAGAAAAATAATAATGAGTGATATAAGATGTTATGTAAAGTAAAATTAGGTTTACTTGGAAAATTGTGTATATCCAAAATGACGTAAAATAGGCATTTTGAGGATAAATGAACATGAAATATACAAGTTTTCCACAAGTTAATAACAATTTGTGGATAACATTATGTAAATTAGGTGGGTATATCCCTATATATTTGTGGATAACTTCTATTGACGGAAGCTTATTTTTTCAATATAATAGGCGAGTATGCAGTTTTCGGGCATAACTATATAGAAAAGGAGGACTTTCATTATGAAAATGACATTTCAGCCAAAGAAGAGACAGCGTTCTAAAGTTCACGGCTTCAGAAAGAGAATGAGCACAGCGAACGGAAGAAAGGTATTGGCCGCAAGACGTGCTAAGGGCAGAAAGCAGTTATCAGCGTAGGTCACAGGTACTGTGACCTTTTTCATTAAGTGGAGAATTGTATGAGACATATAGTTACACTTAAAAATAACAGAGAGTTCGGCAAGGTGTATAACCAAAAAGAATCGTTTGCCAATAAGTATTTAGTGATGTATCTGAGGGCCAACAACTTGGATTACAGTAGAATTGGAATCTCTGTTAGTAAGAAAGTTGGTAATAGTGTGGTCAGACACCGGTTGACCAGATTAATCAGGGAGACATACCGGTTGAACAAATACCGTATTAAGGATGGATATGATATTGTAGTTGTGGCACGTGTTGCCGCAAAAGGAAAAGGGTTTCGTGAAGTAGATTCCGCATTTCTGCATCTTGCAGGAAAGCATGGAATTCTGATTGAACACACAGATGCCCCGGATCATAAGGGAGTGTGAGATATATGAAGAAATTATGTATTCGATTGATTCGTATTTATCAGAAATATATATCACCCATCAAACCATATGGTCATTGCAAATATTATCCAACCTGTTCCAATTATGCAATAGAAGCATATCAGAAATATGGTTTTTTCAAAGGTACGATTCTGGCAGTCTGGAGAATTCTTAGGTGTAATCCATTTTCAAAAGGTGGATATGACCCGGTTCCCTAAGATGTAAAACTAAGGTTTTACACGAATTGTTTGGAGGACAGTATGTTTTTAACACAGTCAGGTGGCTTTATTATTAAGCCAATTTCGAGGCTTTTAGGAGCCATTCTTAGTTTGCTCTACCGCGGGTTGAATGCAATCGGCGTAGAATCAATCGGTATTGCGATTATTCTTTTTACGCTGATCGTACGTTTGATCATATTCCCGTTGATGTATAAGCAGAATCGTTCAAGCAAGATTATGTCAATGATTCAGCCGGAAATCAACAAGGCAACTAAGAAGTACAGAGGTAAGACAGATCAGCAGTCAATGATGGAAGTACAGAGAATCACGAAAGAGATTCAGAGTAAGTATGGTGTCAGCATGACAAGTGGTTGTCTGACATCGTTGATACAGCTTCCTATTTTCCTTGCTTTGTACCGTGTAATCCAGAATATACCAGCATATGTACCAAAGGTATATGATATGTATAAGCCAATTGCAACTGCAATCCAGGGTGATTCCGCAGCACAGAAGGCTTTGGAAGCGGTAACGGCAGATGGTGGACAGCAGCTTACAATTGCGATGAAGTCCATCAATTATGAAAATACGAATACGATCATTGATGTGCTTGCAAATTTCCCAAGAACATTGTGGGATACATTTGCTGCAAAGCTTGGTAATTCAGGTGCGGTCGTTGATGCGATGACAGCAAATGGTAATGTGGATAACATCAAGCAGATTTATAACTTCTTTGGTTTGGATCTGACAGCCGTTCCACATTTTGCATTGACAGCAGCAATTATAATTCCTGTATTATCACTCATCTTCCAGTTTTTGAGCATGAAGGTAACACCAATGCAGGGTTCGGATGATCCGACACAGCAGGCTACGATGGGAACAATGAAGACAATGATGTATGTCATGCCAATCTTCTCCTTCTTTGTCTGTGTGAATGTACCTTGTGGTGTAGGTCTTTACTGGGCAATGGGTTCCTTTATCTCTTTCCTTACAACTGTTTGTACAAATGCTTACTTTAAGCATTGTGATATGGACAAGATTTTGGAAAAGAGTATGGCAAAAGCTGCAAAGAAGAATGCAAAAAAGAAGAAGAAAAACAAGAAATCCTTTATGGAGAAAATGCAGGAGGCTGCTTATGGACAGGCATCTTCTTCCTCTTCAGATGAAGGAAAGGCAACCAGCAGCGTATCAAATGCAAGCTTAAAGAGTTATTCTTCTAACACAATGAAGTCTGGTAATGATGCCGGAACAAAATATCGTGCAGGTTCCCTTGCATCGAAAGCAAATATCATGCAGCGTTATAACAATGATAAAGATGATAAGTAGGAGTAAGAAAAGTGGAGTATAGAGAGTTTAAGGCAAAAACAGTCGATGAAGCAATCACTCTTGCGTCTACGGAGTTTGGTTGCGTGAGCACAGACCTTGAATACGAAGTAATCGAAAAAGGTACTTCCGGATTTTTAGGAATCGGTGCAAAACCGGCAGTAATCAAAGCTAAGAAAAAGGAAAGCTTCTTAGATGATATTCAGGAATACCTTGACAATCTGTTCAAGGCTATGGATATCGAAGCAAAGGTTACAATCGATTATGATGAAGCAGAAGCAACCATGGATATCGACGTAGAAGGTCCGGATATGGGTATCCTGATCGGTAAGCGTGGACAGACATTGGATTCTCTGCAGTATCTGATCAGCTTGTTCGTAAATAAGAAGAGCGAATCTTATATCCGTGTCAAACTTGATACAGAAAATTATCGTGCAAGAAGAAAAGATACACTGGAGAATCTTGCAAAGAATATTTCGTTCAAGGTTAAGAGAACAAGAAGACCATTTACTCTGGAGCCTATGAATCCTTATGAGAGAAGAATTATCCATTCTGCTCTTCAGAATGATAAATATGTAGCTACCAGAAGTGAGGGTGAAGAGCCTTATCGTAAGGTTGTTATTTACTTGAAGAAAAATGCTTAATTATAAAAAGGATAATCGTTGAAAAACGGTTATCCTTTTTTAGTGAGTCGAAATAATTGCAAAACATAGTAGTAGTTGAAACATATATTTCAATATGATTCATTCTATATACAATGTATTGAATCTAAGAAGTTCTAAATGTTCTGATTTATATATTGATATAATACGCCACCGCCGCCAATTCGCCATCCATGGCTCAGTGGCGGCTTGTTTGAACATCGTGTTCAAACATGGCTAGTGTAATAACAGAACATTAAGAACTTCTAGGATTCAAACATATCGTATATTAGAATGAATTCATATTGAAATATATGAATTCAAGTATTGATTGTGTTTTGCAATTATTAATTTACACTAAGAATATAATTGAATTTTTATATTCATATTATAAAATTATTTTTTATACTATAATTTTCTTCTGTGAAATAAGTGTCCTTTACTTACCCATGCAGAATTCGGCGAATATCTTGTTGACGAGATCGTCTTCAAGTTCTTCGCCAATGATCTTGCCGAGGCTTGTGTAGGCGGACATCAGATCAATTGTGAAGAAGTCCTCTCCCATTCCCATGTCTATACTTTCTAAGACTTTGCTTAAGCTTTCTCTTGTGTCGTAGAGCAATGATTTATGACGCAGGTTGGTAATGTAGAGTTCATCGTTATAGGTAATATCCTGGTTGAAGAACATGGACTTTAACAGGTCATGAAGTTGTTCTTTGCCAGTGCCTTCTTTGGCTGATATTTCCAAGATTTTAGTCTCTAATTTTGAAGTTATCCCCAACTTATCCACAATCAGATTCTGATCATTTTTATTGACCAAAGTGATAACCTTTTTGCCTTGTAAAGCATCCATAATGTGGTAATCATCATCATTTAAAGCGCATGTTCCATCGACGATATAAAGGATTAGATCCGCGTCAGAAATCGTTGTCATAGCTTTTGTTACACCGATTTTTTCTACGATATCTTCCGTATCATGAATACCCGCTGTATCTACGATATTTAGCGTAATTCCGTCGATATTAACCAGTTCTTCCAGCGTATCTCTTGTTGTGCCGGCAACCTCTGTGACAATCGCACGTTCCTCGCCTAACAGCATGTTCAAAACAGAGGATTTACCTGCATTTGGACGTCCGACGATGACTGTACGGATTCCCTCTTTGATAATACGTCCATTTTCACTGGTTGACAGTAAATGATTGACAGTTATCAACATGTTATCCACAGTGGTGTGTAATTGCTGTGGAAAGTTATCTAAGGAATAATTTTCGGGGTCATCTAGGGCTGATTCGATGTATGCAATGTTATAAAGTAAAGTATCACGCAGGTCTGTAATTATGGTCTTTAATTCACCACGAAGCTGGAGCAGGGATGATTTTGCTGCCATATTATTTTTTGCATGAATCAGATCCATGACGGATTCTGCCTGTGACATATCAATTCGTCCACCTAAGAATGCACGTTTCGTAAATTCACCCGGTTCCGCTGGTCTTGCACCAAGCCGGATCACAAGATCTAAGACACGCTTTAATACGGTGATACCACCATGACAATCTAATTCTACCACATCTTCAGTCGTGTATGTCTTTGGGGCGCGCATGACGAGTGCAACTGCTTCATCATAGATTTCATCTTCATAGATGATCTTTCCGTAAGCGGCGGTATAGCTTTCCATATTCAAAATTGTTTTTTTCTTATTTACCGGTTGAAATACCTGATTCACAATCTGTAATGCTGTATCTCCACTAATCCGAATAATTCCTATGCCGGAATCTCCCATCCCAGTTGCAATTGCAGCAATCGTCTCACTCATAACCAAACACCTTTCTTTCAATAAGGTACCCGCATGTAAATGCAACAACATACGGGAAAATCACAATTTCCTCTATTATACCTTTTCTTTTTTTATTCAACAAGGTATAATTAATAAGTTAAAATTGTAGTTATGAAATATTTATAAGTACAAATATTTGGTTAAAGTTGAATATGTAGATTGATAATTCAAACCAGCCATAATGTAAATCAAGATTTCTAATATTACAAATTCGAAAGCAGACCGTCGAAGCACGCTGGTACTTAATGAGCAGGGATACTAATTCGTTGAATTAGTGTTACTGCGAATTTAGTACCATTGCGTGATGAGCCGAACGGGAGTGTGTCTGCGAAGAATTTGGTAATTTAGAAATCTTGTTTATGAAATTAGATAGGTTTGAATTATCTTCAAGAGGATTTTATCGTGGAAAAGAAATATATAGAGGAAGAATATGATATTATCGTCGTTGGTGCCGGGCATGCGGGCTGTGAAGCTGCGCTTGCTGCATCTCGACTTGGTCTTGAAACCATCCTGTTCACAATCAGCATGGACAGCGTTGCCTTAATGCCATGCAACCCGAATGTCGGCGGAAGCTCCAAAGGACATCTGGTACGTGAAATTGATGCCTTAGGTGGAGAGATGGGTAAAAATATTGACAAGACCTATATTCAGAGTAAGATGCTGAACGTATCGAAAGGCCCTGCTGTACATTCTCTGCGGGCACAGGCAGACAAAGGCGAATATACAAAACAAATGAGGCTCACTCTTCAGAATCAGGAACATCTCACACTTCGTCAGGGAGAGGTTGCAGAGCTTCTATATGATACGAAGATTACGGATGAAATGAAAGATCAGAAGATCATTTGTGGTGTTCGTATGTATTCGGGTGCAGTGTATCATGCAAAGGCAGTTATCTTATGTACCGGAACGTATCTGAAGGCAAGATGCATCTATGGTGATGTAGTAAATTATACGGGTCCAAATGGTCTTTCAGCAGCAAATCACTTGTCTGATTCTATGCGGGATGCAGGTATCTTTATTCGTCGGTTTAAGACAGGTACTCCTGCACGTCTTGATAAAAAGACGATAGATTTTTCGAAGATGACAGAGCAAAAAGGTGATGAGCATATCGTTCCATTTTCATTTACGAATAAAGAGGAAGATATCAAGCGTGATCAGATTTCCTGCTGGCTGACTTATACGAACGAGGAAACACATAAAATTATCAAGGATAATATTGACCGTTCTCCACTCTTCTCTGGATTTATCGAGGGAACAGGACCAAGATATTGTCCCTCTATCGAAGATAAGGTCATGAAGTTCCCGGACAAAGACCGACATCAGTTGTTTATCGAGCCGGAAGGCGAATTTACAAATGAGATGTATATGGGTGGTATGTCTTCGTCTCTGCCGGAGGATGTGCAGTATGCGATGATTCATACAGTACCGGGATTGGAGCATGTAGCAATCGTCCGGAATGCATATGCGATTGAATATGATTGTATTGATGCAACGAATTTGAAGGCAAATCTGGAATTTAAAGATATGGATGGACTGTTCAGTGCCGGACAGATTAATGGCAGTTCCGGGTATGAGGAAGCGGCCGCACAGGGTATCATGGCAGGTATCAATGCCGCACGGAAGCTACAGAACAAACCACCGGTGATTTTAGATCGTTCGCAGGCATATATCGGTGTTTTGATTGATGATCTTGTAACGAAGGAGACACAGGAACCCTATCGTATGATGACAAGCCGTGCAGAATATCGACTGCTTTTACGGCAGGATAATGCCGATCTGCGATTGACAGATATCGGACATGAAATTGGTTTGATTGATGAAGCACGTTATGAAAAGTTCTGTGAGAAACGCAGACAGATTGATGCGGAAATCGCACGTATGAATGAAATATCAGTTGGTGCAAATAAGCATGTACAGGAATTTCTGTCAAAATATGGAAGTTCTTCTCTTGGAACAGCTGCAACATTGGCAGAGCTTATCCGTAGACCGGAGCTTTCTTATGAAGCACTGGATGAATTGGATACTGATAGGCAGGAAGCATACAGGGCATTGCTTGGCATTGATACGACAGATGAGATTGTTCTGGATGATGAAGTAGTAGAACAAATCAACATTGCAATCAAATATGATGGTTATATTAGTCGTCAGAAGCAACAGGTAGAACATTTTCAGAAGATGGAGAAAAAGCAGATTCCGGAAGATATCAATTATGAAGATGTTGCTAATCTTCGAAAAGAAGCCAGACAGAAGTTATCAAATATCCGACCGGCTTCGCTTGGACAGGCATCCCGTATCTCCGGTGTATCACCGGCAGATGTGTCGGTGTTGATGATATATCTGGAGACGAAGAAACAGGTATAGGAATATAGAATATGGAAAAAGTAAGAACATATGTAGAACAAATTACAGAAGGACAAGTGCTTTTAACTGATGCACAGCTTGCACAGTTTGAACAGTATTATAACATGCTGATTGAGAAAAATAAGGTCATGAATCTGACTGCTATCACAGAGCGGGAAGAAGTAATACTCAAGCATTTTATTGACAGTCTTGCACTTGCCGGATATGTGAAGCTGTGGGAAAAAAAATATAAGATTATTGATGTTGGAACGGGTGCGGGATTTCCGGGTATTCCATTAAAAATCGCATTTCCAAATTTGCAGGTAACGTTGTTTGATTCTTTGAACAAACGTATTAAATTCTTACAGGAAGTGATTGATGAGTTAAACCTGAATGAGATATCAGCGGTACATGGACGTGCAGAGGAAGGTGCCAGAGATAAGGCAATGCGTGAGAAATATGATTTTGTAGTTTCACGTGCGGTTGCAAATATGGCAGTGCTTTCAGAGTATTGTATTCCATTTGTGAAGGCTGGTGGATATTTTATCCCGTATAAGACCGGAACGGTAGAGGAAGAAATCATACAGGGAAAAAAGGCAATCCATATTCTCGGTGGTAAGATTGAAAAAGTAGAAAAGCTTATACTTCCCGATTCGGATATCAGCAGGAGCTTTGTGTTTATCAGAAAAGAAAAACAGACGCCAAAGGCATATCCACGGAAAGCAGGAACTGCAAGCAAACAACCCCTCGGCTGACAAGCCAAGGGGTTGTTTTAATT